>NZ_JOJF01000014.1:0-151028 GCF_000720265.1 Nocardia sp. NRRL WC-3656
TCGGTGGGATGGCCGCCAGGCTTCGACAAGGTCGAATACAAACGACGCAACGTGGTCGAGCGCGCGTTCAACAAGGCCGAACACTGGCGCGCAGTCGCGACTCGCTACGACAAGCTCGCCCTGACCTACCGCGCCGGATTCACACTGGCTCTCATCGTCGAATGGCTCAAATCATTGGGAGACACTGACCTAAGCCTCGACACCGTTGTTCTGCGCCGGTGGATGAATTACCCCGTCCACGTAACTGCTGCCCGGCGAGTACGTGTGCTCACGCACCGCATCACCCGAATTGCCTTCGATCGTGTGAATGGTGCCGTTGGCATCGACCTTCTCGACCAGACCGATGTGGCCGACTCCGTTCAGGACGATGAGGTCGCCCACCTGGGCGCGGGAGGCTTTGTCGGCGAGCCCGTGGCGTTGTGCGTCCGCCCAGATCGTGGGCACGCTGACGGCCAGCCCGTGACTGTCGGTGGCGGTCCAATTCAACGGGATGTGCGCCTGCTTCCAGGCCCAGGTGGCGAACGCCGCGCACCACGGCCCGTCGATGTTGTAGGGCTTGCCCGGCAGGTGGTTGTCGCCCGTTTCGTGGACGTTGAGCTGGCTCATGGCGGCCTGGATGGCGCCAGGGGCACCGGGCGCCAACCGAAGCGGGACAATGCTTCCCGGCCCTGCCGGCGTGCCGGGCGTCGACCACGGCGTCGTACCGACGCTTGGCGTGCCGCCGGACGGATATGTCCCGGTGGGGCGGTAGGTGGGGACCGAACTCTCGATGGTTCGCTTCTGGTGCTGGATCTGCCTCGCGGCAGACCCGACCTTGCCATGCACATAGCTGACGGCGTCGAGGGCGGCGGTGATCAGGCGCAGTTCGTCACCTGGTGCCAACGGTTGACGGCTCTCGTTCATCTTCGACGCGTATTCGAGCGTGCCCTGGAGGCGGTGCACCTTGGCCATGCAGTCGGTGAAGGTCCCGTTCGAGGTGTCGAAGGTGGAGTAGTAGGCCTTACGGACGTCGTCGTTGTGGCCGCTGATCGCCACCTTGGCGGCGCGTATCTTCGCCAGCGTCGCGGCGTGGCTGTCGACCAGGGCGGCGTAGTCGTGTTTGTCGTCGAGTCCGTCCTGGAGCAGTCCTTGCTTGCCCAATTGGTACAGCAGGTCGGGCTGTTCGGACGGCTTTCCCGAGGCCAGCAATCCGATCGATCGGCGCAACGCCGTCTGCACCGCGTCGAGAACGGCAATGAGGCCCTTGTGTGCTCCGGCCGGCGGAGTCAGGGTGATGTCGCTGAGGTGAAATGTGCTCGGGCTCATCGTGTTACCTGCGGGAGAGTCACGATCGGGGTCGGCGGTCGGGGTCGGGGTGAGCGGCGCGCCACCTGAGCAACCCGGCGATCAGCGCGTCGACTTGGCTGCCCGACAGGATAACTGTGCCGCATCGCGCGGGTTCGGTGATCGAGAATCTGAGCTCGTCCTCCGATATCGCCGGTTTCTCGCAGCCGAGCAACGGCGCTTCGGCCGCGATATACCCGTCGAGCATGGTCCCGATGTAGTAGGCGGGGTTGTCGTCCGGGCCGAAGGTGAGCCGACTGCCCAGCATGCGATCGACGATCGCGTGGATCTCGGGGATGACCTGTTCCGGCGGCCGGCCCGAATCGCGTGCGTGTTCCTCGATCATCACGGCGAGCGGGGCGGTCGGATCGCCACTGGCAGAGACGATTTCATCGACGCTGTGGCAGTTCCAGTCGATGTCGCCGTGCTCCATCCGGTCGGTGATTACCGACATCAGGCGGACGGCCAGGTCCTTGTCGGTGTGTCGGGGCATGCGGTCGGCCTTTCGGATACGGGTCTCACCCGCCGACGGTGTGGCTGGGCGTAGCGGAAGGGACAGATGTGGTTCGGCGATGTCGTTGATGGACCAACCCCGCGCATATCGCCGCTGCGGTCACGATTGTGGTCAGCGCCAGGGAGTTTCGCGTCGCGGAGGTGAAGGCCATGGCCGCCACGATGGTGACCAGCGCCGCGGCCACCAGATACGACAGGTAAGGATGTCCCCACATTCGAACTCCGCGTTCGAAATCGACGTCGGCTCGCTCGTTGCGACGAGAGACGATTTGCGTGGCGCAAATGCAGAGATAGACCACGACGGCCACCGAGCCCGACGAGTTCAACAAGAAGGTGAACACCGCGCCCGTCGGCAGGAAGTAGTTGGCGCCGACCGCGACGAATCCCGCACTGGCGGCGGCGAGCACCGCCGCGACGGGCACGGCGGATGCCCCTGGACGGCCGAGGAGCGCCGGCGCCTCCCCGCGCTGGGCCAGCGAGAACAACATCCGCGAGGACGAGTAGATGCCCGAATTGAGGCACGACAACACGGAAGTGAGCACGATGAGATTCATCACCGTCCGAGCTCCGGGAAGCCCCAGTGTGGAAAGAACTGCGGTATAGGGACTCTCGGTGACCACGGCGGCATTCCAAGGCAGCAACGTGACCACGACGAGCACGGAACCCACGTAGAAAATTACGATGCGCCAGGCGACGCTGCGCATGCTGCGCCTGACCGCGCGGCCGGGATCGGCGGCCTCACCGGCGGCGATGGTGACCAGTTCGGTGCCGAAATAGGAGAAGAACACTGTCAGCACGGCCACCAGTACGGGGCCCGCACCGCGAGGGAACAATCCGCCGTGTCCGAGCAGGTTCGTGGTGCCCGGTGAGTTGTGATGGGGCAGCAGCCCCAGGATCGCGGCACCGCCGATACCGATGAACAAGACGATCGCGGTGACCTTGATCAGCGCGAACCAGAACTCGAACCGCGCGAACGAGGTGACCGCGGTCAAGTTCACCGCGGTGAGGGCGGTCATGAAGCCCAGAGCGGCGAGCCAGGTGGGCACCGCGGGCGCGAGCTGGTGCGCGATCGCGGCGCCGGCGATGGCCTCGAAAGCCACTGTGACACACCAGTGATAGGCGTAGAGCCATCCGACGGCGAGGCCCGCCCACGAACCCAGCTCCCGTGAGGCGTAGGCGGAGAACGAACCCGTGGCCGGGTAGGCGGTGGCGAGTTCGGCGAGCATCCGCATGACGAGCACGACCAGCAGTCCGGTGCACAGATATACGAGCACGATCCCGGGCCCGACGGCCGAAATCGTTGCACCACTGCCGACGAACAGTCCGGCGCCGATGACGCCGCCGATACCGATCATCGTCATCTGGCGGGTGCTGATGGCGCGTTGCAGGTTTTCCGACGTGGACAGCGAGGTGGGCACGGTGGCGCCTTCTTCCTGAACCTCTGGGCGGTGACCCAGGTAATCGCTTGCCCCCCTTATGAAACACGCCATTCCCACGGGATGCAAGAGAAGTTGCATGAAAACTGTTTTGTGCAACTATTGCTTGCAGCCGGCGTAGCCGTGCTCGAGCCGACGAAGGGATATACCGACCGTGACGACAGTGGTGACGACTCGATCCGACGATCTGATGACGCTGACCTTGAACCGACCGGAGCGACTGAACGCGGTCAGCGAGACGATGTACGAAACACTGATCGAGCAACTGACTCTTGCCGATTCCGCACCCGAGCTCCGCGCCGTCGTCATCACCGGCGCTGGACGCGCCTTCTGTGTCGGAGCCGACATGAAAGCCCACAGCTCCGGCACCCGCGACCGCTCCGACCGCGAGCGCTACCTGCTGCTGGCACAGACAGTGTGTGAGCGGATACAGACGATGAACACCCCGGTAGTCGCCGCCGTCAACGGCTACGCGCTCGGCGCCGGCGCTGAAATCGCCGTCAGCGCAGACTTTCTCGTCGTCGCATCGGATGCTCGGATCGGCTTCCCGGAGGTCGGCCTCGGCACCTTCGTGGGCGGCGGAGTCACCCACCGGCTACCGCGGCTCGTGGGCCTGCGCCGCGCCACCGAACTGCTCTTGCTCGGTGAACGATTCAGCGGAGCGGACGCGCACGCGTGGGGTCTGGCGTATCTGGCGGTGGACAGTGGCAGCGTCGTCACAGCGGCTCAGGCGCTGGCCGCCACGTTGGCCAGGAAAGCCCCGCTGTCTGTCGGCCGAATGAAACAGGCGCTGCGCCACAACGACTCTCTCGACGCGGCGCTCGAATCCGAACCACACCAGATTCTCGCGTTGATGGAGACGCGGGACTGGGCCGAGGGTGTCGCGGCCTTCGCCGAGCGGCGCGCCCCCCGCTTCGAAGGAAAGTAGGAAAGCGCTGTGGTGCAAGCACATTCCGCATCGCCCGCCTTGCAGACCGCTCCCGCGCGGTCGGCCCTGGCCCGCTTGTTCGATCCACGGTCGGTCGCGGTCATCGGCGCCTCGGCCGATCCCGGCAAACGCGGCTACCAGGCCGTTCGGGGACTTCAGGAGGCCGGTTACGCCTATCCGGTGTATCCGGTGAATCCTCGCGGCGGCAGCATCCTCGGTCTCGAGGTCGCGTCATCGATCGCACAGCTTCCCTATGGCGTCGACGTCGCCCTCATCGCCCTGCCCGCCGCTGCCGTTCCCGAAGCGCTGCGGCGTTGCGCGGCGGTGGGGATTCCCGCGGCGGTGGTGTTGGCCAACGGATTCGAGGAGACCGGTGCGGCGGGCGCGCAGGCGCAGACCGCATTGGCTCGAGCGATCGCCGAGACCGGCATCCGCGTCGTCGGACCCAACACGTCGGGCCTTCTCAACCTCGCCACAGGCGCGAATCTCGTTGGTGTACAGAACGTTCCGCGTGGTGCCATCAGCGTGATCACGCAAAGCGGGAATATGCTGCTGTCGCTGGTGAACGACCTTCGGACACTGCGGGGTACCGGTATCCACGCCTATGTCGGACTCGGCAATCAGGTCGATGTGAGCTACGACGAATGTCTCGCCGAACTCGCGCGTCATCCCGAAACCGGGGTGATCGCCATTCATATCGAAGGATTCACCGACGGCCGTGCGTTCCTTCGGTCCGCGGCGCGGGCGATCCGGGACACTCCGGTGGTGGTCCTGCGCGGCGGACGGTCGCAGGCCGGTCGGGCCACCGCGCGTTCACACACCGCGTCCGTGGCCGGATCCGACGCTGTCGCCGCCGCCGTGCTGCGCCAAGCGGGCGTGGAATCGGCCGAACGATCCGACGAACTCGCTGTGCTCGCCAATGCCCTGGCCTCCACCCACCCCATGACCAACGGACGCGGCGTCGTGGTGCTGTCGGACGGCGGTGGACACGCCGCGCTGGCCGCCGACGCGCTGGCCGCCGCCGGTGTCGAACTCGCAGCCCTTGCCGACGACACCCGCGATGCACTGCGGCAACTCCTCGGCCCCGCAGCAGCGGTGTTCAATCCCGTCGATGTCGCGGGCGCCACGGACACCGATCCCGGTCTTTTCGCCGACGCGGTCGAGATCCTGACCGGTGATCCAGCGGTGGGGCTGGTGTTGATCGTCGGTATGTACGGGGGCTACCACCTGCGTTTCGATGCCGCACTGGCCGAGCAGGAGGCCGCCGCCACGGCGCGACTGCTGGAATGTACTGCCGCGCAGAAGGTTCCGCTGGTCGTGCACAGCTGCTACGCCGGTGAGCGGAATGTTCACCACGACCTGATGCGCGCCCGAGGGGTATCGGTGACCAGTTCCCTCGACCACGCGGCCCGTATCGTCGCGGCCCTGCAACGACGCGGCAGAATCCTGGCCACCGCAGCCCAGCGGTCGTCGTTCGCCCTGCCTCGTCCTGCATCGCGGCTGGTCTCGGATCGGCCGGTGCTCGACGAACCCGCCGCCAGAACCTTTCTCAGCCGGCAGGGCATCGGTGTCGGCGAATGGACGGTGGCACCGACGATCGCCGACGTCGTCGTCGCCGTCCGGGAATACCGGCGGCCGTGCGCGTTGCGGATCGTATCGCCGGATGTGGTGCACAAATCCGACGTCGGTGGTGTGCGGTTGCATGTGGCGGCCGCGGACGCCGAGGCGACCTCAACGGCCATGATCAAGTCGGTGACCTCCGGCGTGCCCGGTGCGCGGATCGACGGGATCATCGTCACTCCGATGGCCGAGCCGGGCGTCGAGCTGCTCGTCGGCGCGATGCGTGATCCGGTCTTCGGGCCTGTCGTCGCCTTCGGCAGCGGCGGGGTACTGGTCGAAGCACGGGACGACGTCACCTTCCGCGCCGCGCCGCTCACCGAGGTCGAAGCCCTCGAGATGATCGAGGAAACCAGGGCGTCACGTCTACTCGATGGCCACCGCCACCTGGAAGCGATCGATCGGAAACAGCTGGCGCGCCTGCTGGTTCGCGTCGCCGCGATCGTCGCGGCGCACCCGGAGATCGCCGAACTCGACCTCAACCCGGTAATCGCCTCCGGCACTGCGATCCTTCCGGTCGATGTTCGAATCATTCTGTCCGACAACGACACCGAGGAGGCCGGACGGTGAGTGGACCGGTGCGGATCGACCGCCGCGGTGACGTGGTGGTGTGGACTCTCGACAACCCGGCCACACGAAACGCGATCTCCGACCCCGAAACCATCGCGGCACTGGAGGACGCCATCGCCGAGGCCGACCATGACCTCGGCGTGCGCGTCGCCATTCTCACTGCGGCCGGCCCAGCGTTCTCTTCGGGAGGCAACATCAAGGACATGCGCGACCGGACGGGAATGTTCGGCGGCAGTCCGGCGGAGCTGTATCGCAATTACCGGCACGGCATTCAGCGCATTCCGAAAGCACTGTATTACTGCGAAGTTCCGACGATCGCGGCGGTGAACGGGCCTGCCGTGGGCGCCGGCTGCGACGTGGCGATGATGTGCGACATTCGGATCGCATCCACCGCCGCGACCTTCGCGGAAAGCTTCGTGCGAGTCGGCATCGTTCCCGGCGACGGCGGGGCATGGTTGCTTTCCCGCGCGATCGGCCCGGCCCGCGCCGCGGAGATGGCTTACACCGGCGAGCCGGTCGCCGCGGCCACCGCGCTCGAGTGGGGCCTGATCTCCGCGGTTGTCGAGCCGGCGCTTCTTCTCGAATCGGCACACACCCTCGCGACGCGAATCGCGAGGCAACCGCCGCATGCGCTGCGGATGACCAAACGCCTGTTGCGTTCGGCTGAAAACCACAGTCTGGACGGTATTTTGGATCTCTCCGCAGCGATGCAGGCCGCGGTCCACCACACCGCCGACCACGCCGAGGCCGTCGCGGCGATGCTTGCCCGCCGAGAACCGCGGTTCACCGGGACGTAGTCGGCGATCCGTGAGATGTGTTGTTGCCGTTGCCTTCGGTGAACGCCTCAGCAGAGGTAAATGGCTCAGCGGACGCGAGTAGGAGAATCGACGGGGTGCAAACCCTGGAACTGGTGGACGAGCTGGCGGCGATCGTCGGTCGAGCCCATGTGCTCACCGATCCGGACGTCGTCGCCGGACACGTAGTCGACTGGACCGGCCATTGGGTAGGGAGCACCTGCGCCGTGGTCCGCCCCGCCGACACCGCGGAGACCTCCGCGGTCCTGGCGGCCTGCCACCGAGCCGGGGTCGCCGTCGTTCCGCAGGGCGGAAATACCGGCTTGGTCGGCGGGTCCGTTCCGATGCGGGGCGAGTTGGTGCTCAGCACCGCTCGTCTCGACGAGATCGAGCGCGTGGACCCGATCGGCCGCACCATCGCCGCAGGTGCCGGCGTGACCGTCGCCCGAGCCCAGCAGGCCGCGCGCGCCCACCATCTCGACCTGGGAGTCGATCTGGCCTCTCGGGATTCGGCGACGCTCGGCGGGATCGTCGCCACGAATGCCGGCGGCATCCGCATGATCAAGAACGGCAACACCCGTCATCAGGTGCTCGGACTCGAAGCGGTGCTGGCCGACGGCCGAACAGTCAGTCGCTGGAAGGAATTGACCAAGGACAACGTCGGATACGACCTGCCCGGGCTGCTCGCCGGCTCGGAGGGCACGCTGGCGGTGATCACCCGCGTACTCATGCGGCTGGTCGTTCCGCCGCGGGAAACGCACGTTGCGCTCATCGGCGTCGGCGCCGTCGGCGGCGCACTGCGCCTGATAGCCGAAATACAGCGTGCCGGAATCACATTGGAGGCCGCGGAACTGATGACCCGGGCCGGTATCCATTTGGTCCGCACGCACTGCGCGCTTCGACCACCGCTCGCTGCCGACCCCGCGTACTACCTGCTGGTCGAGGTGTCGGGCCGGCCGGAAACCCGGGCAGCGCTGTTCGACGTGCTGGAAGCCGCCGGACCGAATGTGCTCGACGCGGCCGTGGAGCAGGGACCCGCGCATCGGCTCTGGCAGTACCGGGAAGGACACACCGAAGCGGTGAGCGCCGAATCATCCACTCCGCCAGTGAAACTCGATCTGTCCACCCCGGTGCGGGAAATCGAGCCGTTCCTCTCAGCGCTCGGCGAGGATCTCGCCGAATCGGCTCCTGCTGTGCGCGCGATCTGTTTCGGCCACCTGGGCGACGGCAACATCCACGTGAATCTTCTCGATGTCGCCGGCGACGACCGCGATGCGGTGACCGACACGGTGCTGCGGCGGGTGGCCCTCCACGACGGCAGCATCAGTGCCGAGCACGGAATCGGGCGGGCGAAGGCTCGGTGGATCGGACTCGGTCGCAGCGACGTCGATCTCGACATCATGCGGTCCATCCGAGCTGCCCTGGATCCGGCACGACTGCTCAACCCGCACATTCTTCCCGCGAAATGATCTTCATTCCTGCCGAGAAGTTGCTCAGCCGCGAGCAGACGTGGTCCCACTGCTGTAGATACCGAAACTGCTCAGCAGGTTCTCTTCCTCCAGCAGGGTCGATCGGACGCTGTGACCGAGGGTTTGGGCGACACCGGCGGCCAACGCCTGTGCCAAGGCGGTGAACGCGGTCATCGACCGGAGAACCGAGGCACTGGACGCATCGACGAGAAAACAATCGTGGGCGGTCGTCGCCAGCGGAGACCCGGCGTTATCGGTCAGCGCCACCACATGCGCACCGCGGTCGCGTGCCCACTGCGCGGCGCGCACGGTATCGGTGCTGTAGCGATGAATGGATATCGCGACGAAACAGTCGCCCGCACGCACTCGGCGCAGCTCGTCGGTGAGCGAGCCGGCCGCACCGTTGATGGTGTGCACATCCTCGCGCAGCATGCCGAGCAGATATCCGAGCAGGTAGGCCGGGGCATGAGATTTACGCAGACCCAGCACGTGGACGTGGGCATCGCGTGCCAGGCGTTCGACAACGCGGTGCCAGGTCGGCTCCTCGATACGGGCGAAGGTGCGGGCGATGTTCGCCTGATCCAGCGCTGCGGCCTGTTCGAGTACTCCGCTGCCGACGTTTCCGAGCTGCTCCATGCTGTCGAAGCGGCGCAGCAGTTGCGCCTGCTCCTGCAGATGTTCCCGACACAGACGGATCAGCCCCGGGTAGCCCTGCAAGCCCAGGCCATTGGCGAACCGAACGACGGTCGCCTGGTTCACCCCGACCGCGGAGGCGAGCTCCGAGACGGTCATGAACGCGACGGTCTCGGGATCCGACATCACGCGCTCGGCGAGCTTGCGATGCGAGGGCGACATCGAATCCAGACGCCGGCGCAGTTCGGCCAGAAGTTCGTCGAAGCTCGCAGGGCCCGACGTCGACTGCTCACTTGTGGCGGCCATGGTCGCTCCATTCTCCGAACTGCCCGGAGGGTCGGCGGATCCGGACACCTGAACTCTAATGGGCCGCGGTGCCCGACGAGCCACGCGGCGAATCAGATTCGGACGTCCACTCGGCGACCTGCTTGGCCGACAGATGAACCCAGTGTTCGAAGTTCCCCTGCTACGGCAACTCGGTACGGAGATCGAAGCGACCGAAAATGGCGAATCTGCAGCTATCGATCGTCATTCGAGGCCGGCTGCGGTCGCACCACCAAGGTGGGGTCCGCCGGCCGGCTGGAGCGAAAGAGGTTCTGCCGCCAGGGATCAGGAGGCCGGCTTGGGCTGGGAGAGGTCCTTGATACCGGTGATCGCCGTGATGATGTTGTCGATGGTGGAGGTGCCGCCCTCGAGGGCCGAGCTGCCGGAGTCGAGCATGGCCGAGCCCGACGACAATCCGGCGGAACCGGAGGACGAACCGCTGTCCGCCGAGCCCGTGTTCAGCTGCGCGGGGGCGGTGGTGCCCGAGTCGGCCGAGGGTGCGGCCGCGGAGGCCATGGCGACCGGGCCGAGGAACAGCGCGGCGGCGGAGAGGGTGGCGGCAGCAAAGATCTTGCGAGAGACCATGTACGGGGAGTTCCTTCCACAGATGGATAACGATGCCATCACGGCGCGTAACCCAAATATATGAAGGTGAAATGTGTAAATCCACTTTCGTTACTGTGTGAATGGTCACGGTTAACATCTGGCGAACTGCGTATTTCGTGTAGGCCTCAGAATTGATCTTGCATTCTTTCCGTTGATTACATGATCAATTTTCCGGGCTTCCGGCCGATGCCTCGAATCGCGGTCCGCGGGCTGTCGGAGGGATCACGTGCGGCGTAATCTACGTCACATCGCCACTCGGCGTCGCCCACTCGACCAAGGAGTCCTGATGGTCCTCTTCATCGACGTGCACGAACATCTGCCCGAAGGCACGACGGTGCGGGACGTGGCCGCCGCTCATGCCGCCGACGTGGCGATCCAGGGAGATTACGGCGTGACGTACCAGCGCTACTGGGTCGACGAAGCGAGCCACACGGCGTTCTGCCTGGTCGATGCCCCGGATGCGGACACCGCGATCAGCGTGCACCGCGAGGCGCACGGCCTCGTTCCCGACCGGATCTACCCGGTGGTGGAGGGCGACTGATCGTTTCCGCCGGAACGTCCACGCCCCGGCTCGATCGGCCCGCGGCGTCCGAACGAGTGCGGCTGGGATCGCCCGCGTCCTTCTGCCGACGCCCGGTACTCCGGATATCGGTGCGTCAGCGCCCGAAAACGTTCACTTCGATCTCACCGCCGAGGCGATAGCCCTCGGACAGATGCAGATTGTCGCCGCTCCAAAATCTGCCCGGGTCGTACCAATTCGGGCGCTTCTCCGGCAGCAATCCCATCGCTTGGTAGGTCAGGGCGACGATTTCCGCGCAGTAGGCGTTCTCCAGGCCTGCCTCGGTTTCGCGGTGCTTCGAACGCTTCGGTCGCGGTATCCGGCCCCGGAACCACCGGCCGGCCAGCGCGCTTGTCGAGGGAAAAGGCATGCCGTCCAGCCGTGCGACCGTCCGCAGGGCCGCATCCTCCATCTCGGGTGTCACAGGGCGATCGAGCTGGCGCAGCCAGGCTTGCTGCCCGTAATCATTGGTCCAGCGCAGGACCGCGGCCTGCAGGTCGTGCAGCTGGGCGCCGCGATGGTGGCTGCCGGACCAGACATCCGGCAGCGCCCGCCCGAGTTCGGCATGCCAGATCAGGGCGGGCAGGTCGTCGACGACCACCGCCATGCCGACATGGTTGACCGGGCTGTTGGTCAGGCCCCGGATCGCGCGATCGGCGCCGGAATGTCCACGGAACAACCACAAGTCGCCCGTCCGCGTGAGTTCGACCGCTTCATCCAAACCGATACTCGAGGGCGCTTCGCGTGGCACAGCGACTAGCCTAGGCCGTATGCGGTGGTGGAAAGTACTCGGCTTGGCAGGAGCCGCGGGTGTCGCGGCGACCGGAGTGGTCATCGTGCGCTCCGAGCGCAAGCGCCGGGCCTACACCCCGGATCAGGTCCGGGAGCGCCTGCACGCCCGCCTCGGCGACCAAGCCGAGCCCATCGGCGACGGCGAGGACTGATCCGGGACGGGAAGCGTTCGCCCGCAACAGTTTCCATTCCGTGGGGCGCATTGGTGAGCGAAATGTCCTTGTCGGAAGAAAACCCCGGGGCGTCGGTCAGTAGTTTCCGCCGGGCGGGTATTCGGAGAAGAACTGCTGCAGGAACGGGGTGGCGGCATCGAGGCCCCACCGGACAGCGCCGAGTATCGCGTTGCCCGTATTGATGACCACGAATCCGATGACATCGCGATTTTGTTCCGCGAGTTGCTGGAGTGGCTCGATGATATTCGTGAACATGATATGTCCTTCGCATCCGGGCGGATGGGTACGTTCCACGCTGCCACAGTGGGCAATGGGTGACCAGGTCACCGCCCACCCAGTCCCGACATCGCAATCCCTCGCACGAACGACTTCTGCGCGAACGCGTAGATCACCAGCATCGGCGCCACCATCAGGATGGAGGTCGCCATCAGGATCGGCCAGTTGGTTTCGTACTGGCCCTGCAGGCGCACCAATCCCAGTGTGAGCGTGGAGATCTCGTCGCGCTGGATCATCACCAGCGGCCACAGGAAGTCGTTCCACACCGTCACCCAGGTGAGGACCGCGAGCACCATCACAGCTGGGCGGGCGTGGGGGAGCAGAACGCGCCAGTAGGTCTGCCAGACCGAGCAACCGTCGAGGATGGCGGCTTCCTCCAGTTCGACCGGCAGGGTGATGAAGAACTGGCGCATGAGGTAGGTGCCGAAGGCGCTGCCGAACAGGCCCGGCACGATCATGGCCAGGGGGCTGTCGACCCAGCCGAAGGTGCGCATGAGGATGAACTGGGGGATGACGGTGACGGTCGCCGGGACCATCAGGGTGGCGAGGTAGGCGACGAACAGGACGTCGCGGCCCTTGAACGGCAAGCGGGCGAAGGCATATCCGGCCAGCGAGCAGAAGAACACCTGACCCGCGGTGACACAGCCGGCGTAGAGCACGGTGTTGAAGAAGATCCGCCCGAACGGCATCAGGTCGAAGATGTCGCGGTAGTTCGACCACGCCGGGTGGGCCGGGAGGATGCTGGTGTCGGAGATGTTGCCCTGCTTTTTCAGCGAACTCGACAACGCCCACAGCAGCGGAAACAGCGCGCACCATGCCATCGCGACGAGCACCAGGTACAGCAGTATCCCGCGCCCGGTACGGCGGAGAACGGCACTATTCGCGGTCGCGGTCGTCACCTAGGCCTCGCTTTCGTAGGCATCGCCGCGGGTGAAGCGCAATTGGAGCAGTGTCAATGCCAGCAGGATCGCGAAGATCACCCAGGCGAGGGCACAGGCGTAGCCGATGTCGTCGAAGGAGAAGGCGTTCTGGTACAGCATGATTCCGAGCACGTACGTGCCGGTTTCGGGACCGCCCTTGCCGCCGGTGAGGACGTAGGCCTGATCGAACACCTGGAACGAGTTGATGACCGTGATGACGAACGCGAACGCCAGCGCGGGCCGGATCAGCGGCACGGTGATCGAGCCGAACCGGCGCACCGCTCCGGCGCCGTCGATACGGGCGGCCTCGTAGATGTCGGCCGGTATGCCCTGCATGGCGGCGAGCAGGACGACGGTGACGAAGGGGACGCTCTTCCACACACTGACCAGACACAGCGAGACCATCGACCACCCGGGGTCGGTGAGCCACGGGACCGGACCGATGCCGATCCAGCCGAGGGCGGTGTTGAGCACGCCGTAGTCGGTGCTGAAGGTGAGCCGCCACACCACGGCCATCGCCACGGTCGAGGCGACCAGCGGCATGAACATGATGCTGCGAAAGATGCCGATACCCTTCAGTTTTCGATTCAGGGCCGCCGCGACGGCGAGACCGATGGCAATGGTCGGGATCAGCGTGCCGACGGTGAAGATCACCGTGTTGCGCAAGGCCACCCAGAACAGCGGGTCGTGTGCGAAGAGCCGGCGGAAGTTGCCGATACCGATGAACTTCGGCGAACCGAACAGATCCCAGCTGTGCAGGCTCAGATACAGCGTGAACACCAAGGGGAAGGCCATGAACACCGCGACCGCGATCAGGTTGGGGGCGATGAACATTCGGCCCGCGGCGGCCTTGCGCCGGCTCAGCGGTGAGCGATGGTTGCTCACTGTGCCCGGTGAGGTGCGGGACACCTGCACCCCGTCGGCACAGCGAACCGCTGTGCGATTGTCGCTCACTGTGCCTCCAGGAGGTCGTTGATCTGTCCGGCGAGGCCGTGCTTGAACCACTCCGCGGAGGCGGCGCCGCGGAACACGTGGTCGTATCCCTGCTGGATCACCGCGTCGACGCGTGGCCATGCGGGTGTGACCGGCAGGTTGTTGGCGTGGTCGCCGCCGTGGAACACCTCGAGGTTGTGCACCTTCGCATGTGCCTGCGCGAACCCCTCGGAGCCGAGCGCCGATTTCAACGCGGGAACGAACAGTCCCGATTTCGCGATGACCGCCTGACCGACCGGCCCGGTGGCGAATTTGACGAATTCCCAGGCCTGCTCCTTGCGCGGGCTGTCGGCGGCGATGGACAGGCCGGTGGTGCCGATATCGGACCGCGCGGCGGTACCGCGCGGGCCGACCGGTAGCACCGTGACGTCGAAATCGAGGTCTTCCTGGCCGGCGTAGGTGCTGTACATCCAGTGCCCGGACAACGCCATCGCGGCTTTGCCCTGAGCGAACATGTCCGACGACGACAGCGATTGCTGGAATTCGATTGTCGGCATCACCCGGTGCCGGGTGGACAGGTCGGTGTAGAACTGGACGCCCTCGATGAAGGCGTCGTTGTCGATGTTGGTGCGGGTCGGGTCGACGGACGGGGTGAACCATTCGATGCCGTTGTTCATCCCGAAGCAACTGGCGGAGTAGTAGACGGTCCAGGGATCCACGAACCCCCATTGGATCACGTCGCCGGAGCTGTCGCGTTTGGTCAGCGCCTGTGCGGCGCCGAGGAATTCGTCGAAGCTCCAGGCATCCTCCCAGCGTGCGGGCGGAGGTGCGAGTTTGGCGTCGGCGAAGAGTTTGCGGTTGTAGTACAGGAAGATTCCGGCCCACTGCTCGGGCAGCGCGTGCTGCGCGCTCTTGTAGCGGAATGTGTTGTACAGGGGCATCGAGCTGTCCCGCTTCAGCTCGGCCGCGTACGCCGGGTCCTTGTCCAGAATCGTGTCGAGGTTTTCGAAGATGCCGCGTTCGGCGAGGAAGGAATAGGACAGATCCCACGACATCAGCACGTCCGGGCATTTGCCGCCCGCACAGTAGGTCAGGATCTGAGTCTGTGGATCAGGGCCGGACATCTGAGTCCGGATCTTGATGTCCGGGTGCAGCTTGCGAAACTCGTCGATGATCTCGAGCCGGACCTTCGCCTCGTCCGGTTTGGCCTGGAAGAAGAAGGTGAGCGCATCGTCGTCGTTGTCACCGCAACCGGCTATCGAGGATGCGGCTGCCACCGCCCCGGCCGCCGCCGCGCCCCGCAGGAGCGTGCGCCGGTCGAACCTTCGAGTCGATGCCACCCGCGCCCCCGTTCGGCTGCAACAAGCGAACTTCATTGCAGAAGAACGTAATACCGCAGGGGCTGATTCGTCTGGAAAAACGCCCGAGACCGGCCGGGCCTACGGTCCTGCTCGTGACCGGGCCGGGGCAGCCCGCGGACATGTGGCAGATTCTCGGCAATCGCGGCTGGGCAAACTCTGGTCAACCCCCTCGACGCCCACGCGCGGCATACTGGAGTCATAGCGCCGACGTCGTCCTCGGGAGGATCGAGATGGCAAACAACGGGCCTTTCGGGATCGATCCGGAAGAATTCGAGCGCGCTCTGCGCGAGGCGGAAGTCGAGTTTCGCGACCTGCTCGGCAAGGCCGCCGGATACCTCGACCGCAGCACCGTCAATTCGCTGACGTCGCTGTTCGGCCAGTTAGTTCAGCCGGACCGCGCGCGGACGCCGGAACCGGACGACGCGACGACCGGGGAGACCGGCAGCGGGGTGTGGGCCGTCTACAGCGTCGACGACGCCGGTGAGGCCCGGGTCGAGCAGGTCTTCCCGACCGAGCTCGAGGCCTTACGCGCACATCGCGACAACACCGACGAACGCCGCAAGGTGCGATTCCTGCCCTACGGCGTCCCTGCGAGCGTGCTCGACCAGACCTGAGGGCGTTAACGGCCGGCCGCGGCCTTCCCGGGTGGCCGTCCCAGCGGTCTCCTCAGTGCGGCGTCGCTGCCGCATTCTCGACCGCCAGGGCGAGAGCTTGCGGGTCTTCGTCGGGTTGACCGGTGCCGGTGGTGATCAGGTCGTGCAGGCTCCGGTCGATGTAGAACGACCAGCCCTTGCGGCAGGCGTCGAAGCATTCGAACGCCGGGGTGAGGCCGACGTGGGTGAAGCGGAGTTCGGTGGTGTCGGCGCGGCGGGTGATCTCGAAACGGATTTCGGTGTCGTTCCATTCGGTCTGGTCGTCGACCAGGGTGAGCCGGGCGTCCAGGACGCGCCAGACGACGCGATCGTGCGGGACGACCTCGGTGACCTCGATGGTGGCGCGATGCACGCCCGGAACCTCGTACGTGAAGACGTCTCCGGGCTTTTCGCTGCGTCCGGTGAGAGCTTTCGACCACCAGCCGCGCACGTCGAGCACGGCGTCGAAGGCGGATTCGGGAGTTCGGTGGACGGCGAAGGTCGTCGTGAAGTTCTGCTCGGTCATGGGTTGCTCCCTGAAGGGGTGGGTGAATCGGCTGATATTCAACCGATGGGTTGACAGTAGGTGCGGGAAGACGGAATAGTCAACCATGTGGTTGAGAATTCTTCGGAACGGCTCGACGTGGTGTTCCACGCGCTGTCGGACTCCACGCGCCGCTCGATGCTGCGCACACTGGCGCGGCGCCAGTGCAGCGTCGGGGAGCTGGCTGCCCCGTTCGACATCTCGCTCGCGGCCGCGTCCAAGCACATCAAGGTGCTCGAGCGGGCCGGGCTGGTGCGACGCAGCGTGCACGGGCGCACACATCTGTGCCGGCTCGATCCGCGCCCGTTGCGAGAGTGCGCCGAGTGGGTGAACTTCTACGAGCGTTTCTGGAACCAGAGTCTCGATGCTTTGGAAGCCGCACTGCTACAGGAGGATTCGCGAGATGAGTGACTACGGGGAGGTCGTCGAACCGGGCACGGTCCGCATCGAACGGCTACTGCCCGGGCCGATCGAGCGGGTCTGGGCGTATCTGACCGATATCGACAAGCGCGCGACCTGGCTGGCCGGCGGGCTGCTCGAACAGGTCACCGGCGGCCGGGTCGAACACATCTTCCGGATTCACGAGCTCACCGGCGAAGGCGATCCCGCCGCGGTGGCCGACCGCAGGCACGGCGAGGTGCTCGAATGGGATCCTCCGCATCTGCTGCGCCACACCTGGAGCAGTGGCGGCGGCCTCGCCGACTCGGAGGTGACCTTCGCGCTCGAGCAGGTCGCCGACAAGGTCCGTTTGACGGTCACCCACCGCCGGCTCCCGACCCGCGGCGAGATCCTCGATATCGCCGCCGGCTGGCACACCCACCTGGACATCCTGCACGCCAGGCTCACGGCATCCGCACCGGATCCGTTCTGGCCGAAGTTCGATTCTCTTCGCGCGCAATACGAATCGCTGCTTCCGGATTCGTCGAATGACCGCTGATCTAGGCAACCGCAGGTGCCACGAGGCCGTAACCACCTTTGTCGCAACGCATCTGGTGCGAGCGAACCGGTCGAGCGATGGGACGCCGTCGAGCTGGTTCCACACCGGTGCGCCCAGCGAGGAACTGAACGGAGTCCTCAGAGTGGGCGCTGCGATCCCGCAGGAGATCGAGCAGTTGCGCACACTGTTCGACGGCGTACCGGCATGCTGGCATTTCTGGCCGGACGTCGATTCGCCGGAGATTCCGGAGCTCCTGCGGCGGCGCGGACTGGAGTTGTTCGAAACCGAGCCGCTGATGATGCTCGCCGATCCCGGCCGAGCCGTGTACCGGGAACACGGGCGACCGGAGCCGATCGAGGACGCGACCGGCGATGCCGGCCTCGCCGAGTGGGCGCGACTCTGGTCGGGTGTGCCCGAGGTCGACGATCTCGTGCCAGTTCACCGCGGAGTCGGCGCAAACCGTATGCGCTCGAGCACGACTCGACGCTGCTCACCCGCCGTGTGGCTCGCGGACGCGCCGAGTCGAGTGCACTATCGGTGAGTGAACGCGGGCATCTTCCGGCAGCAGGGCTATCGCATTCGTCTCGAGTGGGGGCGCGAGGGTGTCGAGCAGTTGGGTCCGGAGTGCGGGGCGTTGATCATCGTCGACGTCCTCTCCTTCTCGACAGCGGTCGATATCGCGGTATCGCGGGGCGGGCGGGTGTTGCCGTTACCGTTGCGGCACGCCGATCCCCGGGCTGCCGTCGAGGCCGAGCGGGCCGGCGCCGTGCTCGCTGCTGCCAAACACGAGAGTGGGTGGTCGCTGAGTCCCTCGTCCCTGCTCGTACTTCCGGCGGGCACGTTGCTGGCGCTGCCGTCGCCGAACGGCGCCACGCTGTCGGCCCGCGCCGCGGGATTCGATCTCACCGTCTTTGCCGGATCGATCCGCAATGCCGATGCGGTGGCGAAGGCGGCGATCGCCGCTGCCGGTGATCGACCTGTCGGGATCGTCCCGGCGGGCGAGCGGTGGGGCGTCGTGGACGGGCCGCTGCGTCCGAGCCTCGAGGATCACCTGGGGGCGGGCGCGATCGCCACCGCACTCCTCGCACACGATGCCCACGGCTCGCCGGAGGCCCGGCACGCGGCCGTAGGTTTCCGCGCCGTGGCAGGTGAATTGCCCGCAGTCCTGGCCGAGGCGATCTCCGGCCGGGAACTGACCGGTATCGGGCTGGTGCACGACGTACGGCTCGCGGCGCAGTGGAACATCAGTACGGCCGCGCCCGTGCTCGTCGGCGGAATCTACGGCGGGTAGGCGCGTCCGAGGTGGGAATCAGGCGTCTTCGAGGGCCTCGCCGATTTCGTGGGCCACGCGGTTGTGCTGGTTTTCCGCGAGCCAGTGCCCGCCGGCCAGTACCAGGGCGACGGGCCATTCGATGATTTCCGCGGCGGCCAGGGCGCCCAGTGCGCCGTAGTAGGCCAGTTGTTCGGGGCGGGGGATCGGTACTCGGCCGAGCAGAGGCAGTTCCACCGCGAAACTGTGCGCGGCCATGACCTTGTCGACCGCGTTCCGGTGGCTGGTATGCGATTTGTCGGCCATATGTTGCCTTCCGGTCATGCAAAATTCGGGGTCCCGACGCTCGAGTTCGCCACAGTGGCCGTCGTGAGGACAGCTGATGTAGGCGGCCAGGATCCGTTGACGGGCGCGCTGACGCAGGTGCTGACCGTTCCCCTGCGTGAGTTGTACGCGGCGTTGTGGCGCCTGGGAGTCATCGACGTCGTCGGCGAATCATCGCGCTGACCGTTCCCACGCTACGCCGCGAGTCGAGGCCGACGACGTCACGTAGGACGGCCGTCGACGCGCAACGAGAAGCGTGCGCCCACGGTCACGCGGAAGGCTGCTGGAGGTCCGCCGGCGCCGGTTACGCCTTGCTGGGTGCGCGCCGTGAGCGGGCCGCGGTCTTGCGGGCGGGCGTCTTTTTGCCACCGTCGCTGCGGCGGGCCGGTCGGTCACTGCGTGCCGGCTGCTTGCGCTGCGCGGCGGGAGCCCTGGTGCCCGACGACGGTTGCTGGTCCGGGTGCGAGGTGAGCCTCCGGAGTACGAGTGCGGTGCCGCCGACGCCCAGGAGCACAGGCCAGTCCACGACTCCCGTGGCTCCGATCGCCGCCAACGTGAGCGCGGCGGCCGGTGTCGAATGACTCCCGCTGCTCAGTCCGCTCCGCACCCCGGACACGACGCCCTGCATCCCGCCGAGAACTCCGTTCACCGCGGCGCCGCCCACCGCCCCGGCCGCGGAGGTGGTCGCATCGGCCGTCCACGAAATCGCTTTTACCCCGCCCTCGAGAAGGTCCATCGTCACTCCCTTTGAGTTCACCTTTTGGACATCTGCGAGCAAGCTGCAGTCTACTCGTGGCGCGCGGCCGCTCCGGGCGTAGCGACCGAGATGAAACATTCGCCCAGCACTCCTCGTGACGAGCGCGGTCGGTCATCACTCGGATCGTGATTTATCCTGGCGCGACATGAGCGATGTGATCCGAGCTGCCGCCCTGCGGGGTTTCGGGAGCGTGATCGAAGAGTGCGGAGGTGACCCTGCCGCGCTGCTCGCACATGTCGGAATCGAACCCGCGCTGCTGGACTCCGAGGACGCGCTCATCTCGCATCGCAGTCTGGCGCGGCTGCTGGAACACGCATCCGCCGAATTGGATGTCCCCGACCTGGGCCTGAGAGTGGCCGAACGCCAAGACATTTCGATCCTCGGCCCGCTCGCGGTGGTCATGCTCCACTCGGCGACCCTGCGCGAAGCGGTCGAGAGTGCATCCCGGTTCATGTTCGTGCACAGCCCGGCGGTGTCGTTCACCCTGACCGATGATCCGGACGGGAATGCGGACGTGGCCGGTGTGCGGTACTCGCTGAGTGCGCCCCCGCCCACGCGACAGGTCGTCGAAATGGCGCTGCTGGTGGCATATCGGGTGGGTCGACTCGAACTCGGCGCGGCGACGCCGCCGATAGGCGTGGACTTCCCGCATTCCCGGATCGCCCCGCCCGAGCGGTACGTGGAGTGTTTCGGGGCGCCGGCCCGATTCGGCCGCCGCACGGCCACCCTGAGATTGCCGGTCGAGGGGCTGGACTCCTCGCTGGCGGCGGCGAATCCGCTGCTCAGAAAGCTCGCCCTGGACTACCTCACCTCGCGTTACCCCGACCCGCAGCAGGTGTACGTCCCGCGGGTTCGTGGCTATCTCGACCAGGCTCTGGGCAGTGGGGCGATCGAGTTATCAGCTGTCGCAGCCACTTTCGGTATTCACGCGCGAACTCTGCAGCGCAGGCTGGTGGCGGAGGGCACGTCCTACGCCGAGATTCTCGACGCGGTCCGCCGCGATGCCGCGCTACGCCACTTGATCGAGTCCGACCTCGCCCTGTCTCGCGTGACGGCTGCGGTCGGACTGGCGGAGCAGTCGGCACTGACGCGCTGCTGCCTGCGCTGGTTCGGCGCCACCCCGAGCGCCATCCGCCGCGCGGGCGGCGTCGCCGAACCTGTCGTCCAGAGGTAAATCTCTGTCGTCGGTGGGCAATACCCCGCAGGTCGGTGGAACGCACACTTCCCTGTCATGGACAACACCCTCGCCCGGCGCAGCAGCGAAGAGTTACGCGCACTGTTTCGGACTGCGGCGTGCCCGGACCTCGCGGAGGTGACGGGACGTCTCGAGGCCGAGCTCGCCGGACCGGCGCTCGTGCGTGCGCTGGCCCCGATAGCGTTCCGGCTCACCGGCCTGGCGGACTGGTGGGGTAAGGATCTGCGACCAGCTCCCGCGGGGGACGGGCTGACGGGGTACAACCTCGCCGGCCCGCGCGGCGAATCGGCCACCCTGCCGCTGCGCGCGACCATCGGTCCCTCCCGGCTCGACGGCGCGCCGGCCGTGGTGGTCAGCTATGCATCCGATGCCCCCTTCCCCTGGCGGCGGGTCGTCGACGATCTGCGCATCCTTGCGGACGGGACCGTGCTGGGCCTGACGTTCGGCCTGCCCCTCACGCCCCGCGGCGGCTCGCCTTTCCTGCTGCGACGGGAGGTTCGGTGATGCGCGATTGGATCGTGATCGGATCCGGTTTCGGCGGCAGCGTCGCCGCGTTGCGACTGGCCGAGAAGGGATACTCCGTCACCGTGGTGGAGAAAGGCCGCCGCTACCGGGACGAGGACTTCGCCACCAGCGCATGGCAGGCCCCGCGCATGCTGTGGGCTCCGCGCATCGGCCTCAGAGGGATCCTCCAACTGCGGCCGATGAAGCACGTATCGGTGATCTGCGGGGTCGGCGTCGGCGGCGGGTCCCTGGTGTACGCGAGCACGCTGTACGTTCCGCACTCCGACGACTTCTACCGGCACGAGCAGTGGGCCGAGCTCGCGGATTGGCGAGCGGTGCTCGCTCCGCACTACGCCACCGCCGAACGCATGCTGGGGGTAGTGGACTGTCACAGCGACGGTCGAAGTGAGCAGATGATGCGCGCCGTCGCGGCCGACCTCGGTGTGCCGGATGCCGTGCACCAGACCAGAGTGGGGGTGTATCTCGGCACTCCGGGCAAGACGGTGCCGGATCCCTTCTTCGGCGGTGCCGGACCTGAACGCACCGGGTGCCTACGCTGCGGCGAATGTCTGCTCGGTTGCCGCCACGGCGCCAAGAACAGCCTGGTCAAGAATTATCTCCACCTGGCCGAAGGGTTCGGAGTCGAGATCCGGCCCGAACGCACGGTCGTCGGTATTCGCCCGCTCGGCGCCGCCGACGGCAGCGACGGTTACGCCGTCACTACCGAACGTTCCGGCGCCTGGATACGGCGTGACCGCCAAGTCGTGCACGCGCACGGAGTCGTGTTCGCGGGCGGAGCGATGGGAACGAGTGAACTGCTCACCCGAGCACGCGCGACGGGTTCGCTACCGAGACTGTCGGACCGTGTGGGGCATTTCGTACGCACCAACAGCGAAGCCATCACCGCGGTCACCGCGCACGACCGCTCGGCCGATCTCGCCACCGACCTGACCATCACGATGAGTGTGCATCCCGACGAGCACACCCATGTCACCAACAACACCTACGCGGCGGCCGGTGACGCGTTGGCCTTGACCTTCGGGCCGTTCACCGGCGGCCGGCGGCGAACCCTGCAATTCGTGCGAGAGATCGCCCGGCATCCGTTCCGCTGGCTGAATCCCATGCGCATCCGTGGCTGGTCCCGCCGCACCGTCGTCTTCACCGTCATGCAAAGCCTCGACAGCTCACTCCGGTTGCGTCCCAAGAGATTCGGTTCGGGGATGGCCACCGTCGTCGACGATGCCGGCACAGCCCCGGCGAGCTATCTGCCGATCGCGAACCGGTTCACCGAACTGGCGGCGCGACACATCGGCGGCTACCCCGAAAGCTCCGTCGCCGAATCGCTGATCAGCTCGCCCACCACGGCTCATATCCTCGGCGGCGCCGTGATCGGGCCCGACGCGAGCCGAGGAGTGGTCGACCGATACCACCGGGTCTTCGGCTACCGCAATCTACTGGTGACCGACGGGTCCGCGGTACCGGCGAATGTGGGCGTCAACCCGAGCCTCACCATCACCGCCATGGCCGAGGAGGCACTGAGCCACATTCCGGCCAAATCCACCCCGCGAGAAGCGGATTCGAACTAGCGGCCGGCGCTCATTCCAGGGTAGAACGGGTCGACCTGCATACATGGCACGGGCTCGGCCTCGGAGGGGGTGAGGGCGTTCTTCACGTAGCGCCAGGCGCGTTCGCTGTAGGCGATGGCGAGATGTTCGGACAGATCCTGCGGGCAGCCGTCCTGCAGGAGGATATTCGTGACGTTCGGTCCGTCGAGGAAGCCGTTGGTGTACGGGGTGGCGATCTCGTCGTATTTGGAGACGATCGTCGTATAGTGCGGGCCCGGCCGAGTGTCGCCGCTGCCGTACACCTGCTGGACCAGCTCCGAATACTGGGTCTGCTGCGCGAAGGCGGGCAGCAGCGCGGCGACGATCCGGTAGCCCATCTCGCCGAACGGCGGGATGAAATAACGGAGGTAGGTGAGCATATCGCCGGTCGAACCGTGATTGCCGGGTGCGAGGCCGATCATCTTGTCGACCTTGGTGTCTCCGCCGAGAAAGTCGATGTAGTAGTGCGGTAACAGTCCGCCGCCCTGTGACCATCCGACCAGGTCGACCTTCTTCGCTCCGGTCTCGTTCATGATGCGGTCGACCTGTTGCGAGATCTCCTCGGCAGAGCTGCGGATATCGGCCAGCCCCTGCACCGGGGAGGACGGGACCGCGGTGATGTTGCCGTAGTTGAAGGTGTAGACGCAGTAGCCCTGGTCGGCGAGAAAGGGTGCGCCGGCGGTGTATGCCCACTGGGCGGTGGCGGTGGCGTTGAGCAGGATCACCGGGTTCGGGTGTTGCGGGGTGAGTCGGCAGTTCGGGTCGTTGGCACCGGCCGGATGCCAGTGCGCGTCGAGTGTCTGATCGAGCATCTTCGGGATGGCGGCCCGGAAGTCCCACTGCACGGGATAGGTCGGTTCCGCTCCGGCGTTCGGAGCCATCGCCGCCGCTGCCAGCAGTGCGACCACTGCTGTCCACAACCTTCTTCCGAGCGTCCGCATCCCTCTGATCCTCCGAAAAGTCTTGTTCACGTGCTGAACCCGCATCTGGCAACGTGCGGAGCCAGAATGTTACGGCTGAGACTCGCCTGCCGTGGTGACTTTCGGACGAAAGGCCGGGATGGGTCGGTCAGCGCATCGGAGTCGTGACGAGCGGAGCGATGACGCGGCGGGCGAGGTCGCGCGCGACGGTTTCGTCGTCGAGGTCGAAGCCGGTGGGCGGGAAGAGGAGATAGCCCAGCGTGAGCCGGATGACCGCGCCGGCTTGCAGGTCCGGGTCGCCGGGCGGCAGTGTGCCCTCGGCCTGTCCGGCGCGTATCCGGGCGGCGACGAAACGGTGGCCGATGTCCATCGGGGACGGATCGCCGGAGGTGAGCGCCGTGAGCAGCTCGGCGTTGTACGGCGCTCCGGTGTTGTTCGCGAGCAGTTGCCGGCGCAGGCGCAGGCAGGCGACGAAAGCTTCGGCGATCCGCTCGGTGGGGTCGGTGACGGTGAGGTATGTCGAGGTGATCTCGGTGAGGAAGTCGTGCAGCGTATGCGCGACGGCCGCCTCGAACAGAGCGTCGCGGCCACCGAAGCGCCGGAAGAGGGTGGCACGACTCATCCCGGAGCGGGCCGCGACGTCGTCCATCGTCGCGGCGTGTGTGCCGTGTTCGGTGAGTACGCGCAGCGCCGCCTCGTAGACGCGCGCCACCTCCGGACCTACGGGGGTGGCTGCGACGGCCTTGTCGATCGCGCGGCCGAACAGGCTTGTCAGCGGCACAGATGAACGAGGCATCGGACCATCGTCTCACTTGAGACTTATATGCTAAAAATAGTCTCATGAGTGAAGCGGTGGCCGACGGGCGGCAGCGAGTGTCGGCCGACGGCCCGGTGCAGGTGCGCCAGATTCGCAGTGCGGACGGCACTCGCCTGCATGTGGAAATTCACGGCCCCGTGGACGGGCCCACGATCGTGCTCACCCACGGTGTGCTGTGCGCGCTCGGTTTCTGGCGCAACCAGATCGCGGCACTGTGCGGGGAGTTTCGTGTGGTGGCCTTCGACCATCGCGGTCACGGTCGTAGCGAAGCCGCCCGGCGTGGCCGCTACACCCTCGAACACCTCGCCGACGATCTGCACGCCGTCGTATCCGCCACGGTCCCGGCCGAGCGGCCCGCCGTGATCGCCGGACATTCCCTGGGCGGTATCGCCGTGATCGCCTGGGCGAACAGATATCCCGGTGAGGTGGCTGCCCGCGCTCGCGCGGTCGCCCTCGTGAACACCACACCCGGGGAGATCCTCGACAACGTGCAGTTCCTGCGTGGCCCGCGGCGACTGGCCGGTGCCCGCCGCCGACTGGCGCGGACGGTGGCGCCGCTGGCGGGCCTCCCGCTGCCGCGCCGGATGCCGGTGCGGCACCGGTTGCTGTCCCATCTCGCTCTCGGAACCGCCTCCGCGCGGCGGGTCGGCCGTGAACTCGATCGGATGATCGGCGCCACGTCCGCACGCGGCCGAGGTGGGTACGGGGCGATGCTGGTGAATCTCGTGACAGCGCTCGATCCGAGCTCTCTCACGGTCCCCACGATGGTGATCGCGGGCAGCAGGGACAAGATCGCTCCTCCCGCGCGATCGCGGTTGATCGCCTCGGCGCTGCCCCGGTTGATCGAACTCCGCGAAGTCGACAGCGGGCATTGCGGGCCGCTCGAGTGCGCCGACGAGATCACCGCGGCGTTGCGTGAACTGGCCTGCGCCCCAGTCGAATCCGCTGCTCCCGGAAGCGCGTGAACGGGGTCACCTCGCAGAGCGGGCGAAGCGGCCCGGAGTCGTGCCGGTCCAGCGGGTGAAGGCGTGAGTGAAGGCGGAAGCGTCGGCGTAGCCGAGTCGGCGGGCGACCTCGTCGACGGTGGTGCCGAGGGTGAGGAGTTCTTCGGCGAGGAGGTGGCGGGTCTCGGCGACCAGGCCACGGTAGGAGGTGCCTTCTGCGTCGAGGCGCCGACGTAGGGTGCGCACACTCATGCGGAGATCGGCGGCGATATCTTCCTGGGCGGCGGTGACGCCGCGGGTCAGGAGGCCGGCGCGGACGCGGGCCGCGGTGCCGTCGCGCCGGCGCCGGCGTTGCATGATCTCGGCCGCTTGCTGGTGGGCGAGCGCGGCGACATGTGGATTCGCCTGGGGCATGGGAAGTTCCAAGATTTCCCGCGTGAGGATGAGCCGGGTGACCGGTGCGTCGAAGGTAGGGTAGACCCCGAGCAGTTCGGTGAACCGCTCGGCGTAGGCAGGTGCGGGACAGGCGAGTTCGACGGTCGTGGGCGGTACCGCCGCGCCGAGCAGTTCGCGATCCAGCGTGATGAGTTCGGCCAGGTCGCGTTCGAGCAGGAACTGCCGCAGTGCGGACGGCGCCGCCGAGTAGTCCAACGTCACCGTGGCGCCGGTGGGGGTTTCCTGAATGCGCCAGCGGGCGAAGGAATGGGCGATGTCCATATGCTCGATCCCGATGCGCAGCGCTTCGCGTACGGTTCGGCTCGTCATCACCGCGAATGCCCAGATGCCGTGTGCTGCAAGGTGATAGCGCTGCCCTGCGGCCAGGCCGAGGCCGGGAATATGCCCCAGCCGCGTGACCAGGTTCTGGACCACCCGCAATTCCTGTGCGGCGCGGACCTCGCCGTTCGCATCGTTCAGAATCGACAGGGTGATATCCGAGCCGTCGAGGCATTGCGCGAGGGTCAGGCCGTGGGTGAGGCCGAGCTGAACCAGGATCGCGGCGCTGGTGCTCGACCGCGGCATATTCGGGTGGACAGCCATGGGCCCATCCTCGGACAGAATGGCCGAAAAGCACAAGTCTTGGCCGGTTAGATCATGGATCGGCAGGGCGTCTGCTTCCTAACCTCGTGATACGCGAGACAAGCGAGGAGTGGAGAGTGGGTATGGGGCTGGCAGGCATGCGGGTGGCGGTCACCGGCGGTGCGAGAGGTATCGGGCGAGCCACCGCGGCGGCCTTGGCCGCGTCGGGAGCGCGGGTGGTGATCGGCGACATCGATGCCGACACACTGGCGGCGACGGCCGCGGAACTGACCGCCGCGACGGGTACCGACGTGATCGGCGTCCCGCTGGACGTGCGTGATCGCGAGTCATTCGAGAACTTCCTGGATCGGGCCGAAGCGGAGCTCGGCGGGCTGGACGGCCTGGTCAACAACGCGGGGATCATGCCGACCGGCTCGTTCCTCGAGGAGCCGATGGATCTGGCCGACCGGCAACTGGACATCAACCTGCGCGGGGTGATCATCGGATCGAAGCTCGCCGGTCGGCGGTTCGCCGCTCGCCGCCGCGGCCATATCGTGAACGTGGCCTCCGTTCTCGGCTTGGTCGGAACGCCGGATGTCGCAACGTATTCGGCGACCAAATTCGGCGTCGTCGGCCTCGGTTCGGCGTTGCATCAGGAGTTGGCGGCATTCGATGTGCACGTGAGCACCCTGTGCCCGGCCTTCGTCAACACCGAGCTGATCGCCGGGCTGTCTCCGAACCGGATCACCCGGGTGATCGGCTTCGTCGAACCCGAGGATGTCGCGCGCGCGGTGGTCGACGCATTGGCTCGCCGCCGCGGCGGGCTGCGAGTCGTCCCCCGCATCGGCGGGATCGCCATCGCGCTGCTCACCGCGATGCCGGAAGGGCTGCGCAATCGGTTCGGCCGCCTACTGGGCAGCCACGACACCGTGTCCGGCGCCGATATGTCGCAGCGAGCGCGCTATCTCGAACGTGCGGGCCGGAGCTGAGAACACGCGGCCTTTCCGCGAAACATCTTGTCCCGAGGAGGAATTCACTTCATGGCACGGAATCTCGAGAGCCTGGTGGCCGGGCTCGGTGACGCGGCCGAGACGCTGCGCGCCGTCGTCCGCCTGCATCAGCGCGGCGTGATCGACTTGACACGCCCGGATCGGGTCGCGCGCATGGCCCGGGAGAACCGGATCTACGGTCCTCCGGCGGCGTTGATCATGGCGGGGGCCCGCCACCACCCGCACCGGCCCGCGATCGCCGACGAGCGCGGCGTGCTGACCTACGGTGAACTCGACGCGCAGTCCAACGCACTGGCCAATGCGCTACTGGCGCAGGGGCTTACGGCCGGTTCGGTGGTCGGGGTCCTGGCGCGCGACCATCGCGGGCTGGTGCTGGCGATCAGCGCGGCCGGTCGCGCCGGACTGCGGCTGGCCATGATGAACACCGGATTCGCCAAGCCGCAGTTCGCCGAGGTCGCCGCGCGGGAGAACGTGCGAGCCATGTTGCACGACAGCGAGTTCGGCGACCTGCTCGATGCGCTACCGCCGACGCTGCCGCGCATCCTCACCTGGGTGGACGAGGGGCACGCGGTACCGGCGGGCGCGCGCACCGTTGATGAGCTGATCGACGCGGGCGACCACCGGATGCCACCGGCGCCGGCACAGCCGGGTGGCTTCATCATCCTCACCAGCGGTACCACGGGCCTGCCCAAGGGGGCGCCGCGCACCAAGGTGACACCGCTGGCGAGTGCGATGATCGCGGACCGTATTCCGTTCCCGCGCAGGGGCTCTGTGGTCATCGTGTCGCCGATCTTCCATTCGACCGGTTTCGGGACGTGGACCGTGGCCACCGCCCTGGGCAACAAGACCGTGCTCTTGCGCCGGTTCGACGCCGAGGCCACGTTGCGCGCGGTGAGCGAGCACCGTGCCGAGATGCTGGTCGCGGTGCCGACCATGCTGCATCGCCTGGTGGCGCTGGGTCCCGACGTCATCGGCCGCTACGACCTGTCGGCGCTGACAACCATTGCCGTGGCGGGCTCGGCGTTGTCCCCGGAGCTGGCGACCCGGGTGCAGGACACCTTCGGCGACGTGCTCTACAACCTCTACGGTTCGACCGAGGTCGCGGTGGCGACGGTGGCGCAGCCGCACGAATTGCGCCGTGCCCCGGGCACCGTCGGTCGCCCGCCGGTGACGAGCAGGATCGCGTTGTTCGACGACGAAGGGCGCCGGGTGAGCACCCGGAACGTCTCCGGTCGGGTGTTCGTGCGCAGTGGCGCGCCGTTCGAGGGGTACACCGACGGCCGCCACAAGCAGTTCATCGACGGGTACATGTCCACCGGCGATATGGGCCGGATCGACGAGCACGGGCTGCTGCACATCGACGGCCGCGACGACGACATGATCGTCTCCGGCGGTGAGAACGTCTACCCGCTGGAGATCGAGAACCTGCTCGCGGCACGGCCCGACATCGACGAGGTGTCGGTCGTCGGCGTGCCCGACGACGAGTTCGGAAAACGCCTGCGCGCCTACATCGTTCCAGCGCCCGGAGCCATCGTGAACGCCCCGGACATCAAGGCGTACGTGAAGCAGAACCTGGCCCGCTACAAGGTTCCCCGCGATGTGGTCATCCTGGACGAACTGCCGCGCAATGCCACCGGCAAGGTCCTACGCCGAGTGCTGGAAGAGATGGACTGACCGCGGGTGGCTCCCACCTCACCGCGACCGGGGCGGCCGGTCGCGGTGAGGCGTCCGCGCCGATCGATCGTCCGGCTCAGGCGTCGTAGCCGAAGAGCTTGGCCGCCAGATCGGTCATCACTTCGCTGGCGCCGCCGCCGATGCCGAGGATGCGCGCGTCACGGTAATGGCGCTCCACCTCCGATTCCCGCATGTACCCCATGCCGCCGTGCAACTGGACGGCCTCGTCGACGACGTGTTTGACGGCCGCGACGGCGGAATTCTTCGCCAGGCAGGCTTCGCCGACGACGAATTCGCCGGCCGTGGCTCGCACGGCGACCTGGCGGGTGAAGGTGCGGGCCAGCTCGATCCGGCGGCGCATCTCGACCAGCTTGTGCCGCACCACCTGCCGGGCGATCAGCGGCTTGCCGAAGCTCTCCCGCCGCCGGACGTGGTCGAGGGTCAGATCCAGGCAGCGCTGCGCGATCGCGTACGCGTGCACCGCGATATTGACCCGCTCGGTGACGAAAGCCGCACCGAGCAGCGCGAATCCACCGTTCTCGGCGCCGACCAGATTGGCGGCGGGTACCCGGCAATCGGTGAAGGTCAGCTCGGCGGTGTCCGAGCACAACCAGCCCATCTTCTCCAGCTTCCGCGACACGCCGAAACCCGGAGTGCCGGTGTCGATCACGAGCAAGCTGATGCCGCCCGCGCCCGGTCCGCCGGTGCGCACCGCGGTGGTGACGAAATCCGCGCGTGTGCCGGAGGTGATGAACAGCTTCGCGCCGTTGACGACGTAGTGATCGCCGTCGCGGACCGCGGTGGTGCGCACGGATCCGACGTCGGAGCCCGCCTCCGGCTCGGTCACCCCGAGCGAACCGATCAGGTCCCCGGAGAGGGTAGGGCGCACGTACCGGTCGATCAGAGTGGTGTCGCCGGCGGCGACGATGTGCGGCAGCGCGATCCCGTGGGTGAACAGGGCGGAGTGGCAGCCCGACGAGCCGCCGGCCTCGATGAACGCCTCGGTGGCGACGGTCATGTCGACGAGATCCCCGCCGTCACCGCCGTACGCCTCGGGCGTGCCGATGCCGTACAGTCCGGATTTCGCCGCGGCCCGGTGCAATTCGCGGGGTAGAGCACCCTCGCGTTCCCACCGGTCGAGATGCGGCGCGACCTCGCGGCGAACGAAATCGCCCACCGCCGCGCGTAGCGCGAGACGTTCCGGCGTGCGGTAGGGGTCGGTGTAAGCGACAGTCATGATCACTCCTGAGATGTGCGGGATCGGATGCGTGCGTAAGGTTTTCGGGCGCCGGGCAGCGACCGGCGCCACCGCGGACAGGCGGTGGGACGGTGTATTCGGATGTCGTCGCGGGACGTCCCCGGACGGGTGTGGATCAGTCGATGGTTCCAGTGAGGATCGGCGCGACGGCGGCGCGGGCGACGCGTTCGGCCGCCGCGGGATCGGTCAGATCGATGGCATGGCTCGGTGTGGCCAGGTAGCCGATGATCAGGTGCACCAGGGCGTCGGCCTGGGCATCGGGGTCACGGACCGGGATCTTGCCGTCCGCTTGGGCTTTGCCGATATTCGCGCGAATGGCGTTGAAGGCCAAGGTGATCGGTGAGGGATCGCCCTGGCCGAGAGCCTGGATGAGTTCGGCTCGGCGCAGTGGGTCGGCATCGCGGAACAGGATGTGGTCGCCCAGTCCGAGCCCGGTGAGAAAGCCGAGCACCACCTGTTCGGTGGGATCGGTGACTTCGGTGAAGCGGTCGGCGAGGTCGGCCAGGATGCGGCCGATATCGCGAGCCAGCGCCCGTTCGAACAGCTGGTCCTTGCCGGTGTAGCGGCGGAACAGCGTCGTGCGGCCGACCCCGGCCTCGGCCGCGATGTCGTCCATGGTCGCCTCGCGGGTGCCGCGGCGCGCCAGGACTCGCAACGCGGCGTCGAGGACCCGCGCGTCCGTCGCGTCGTCGCTGGGCGCCGACTGCGGAAGCAGGGTCATCGCGCGGCTGAGCAGGCTGGACAGCGGCGCACCAGGTCTGGTCACGCGGTCATCTTGACACGTGGAACCACTATCCGTCTAATAGTTCCACGGAACTATTTCGCAAATAATAGTTCCGCCGATGGAAAGGGCTAGGTAGTGGCTGACGTGGGTCGACTTCCCCAGGTGATGCGCCAGGCGCGCGCTCGAGTACGTGCGGTGCGCGCACTCGCCGGCGCCGTGACGAGCGATCCGGCGATTCTGCGCGACGTCGTCGGGGGAGTGCTGGGCAGGCCCGCCACGCCTCCGGCCGGCCCGGCCGTCTCCGAGGCGTACACCCCGCCGGACGGGCTCGCGGACTTCGACAAACGAGCCCACGCGAGCAAGCATCTCGACCGTCCGGTGGCCGAGGTAGCGGCCTATCTGACCGATCCGGGCCGCTTCGCCGAATGGCTGACCATGCACGCGGCCTTCCGCGGCGAGGCACCCCGCAGTGTGTACCCCGGATCGGAGTTCGCTCAGCAGGTGAAGTTCATGGGCATCCCGGCCGAAGTCGCCTGGACCGTGGTCGCGGTGGACGAGACCGCGCTGGTGCTGCGCGGCGCCGGGCCGATGGGGTTGACCCTCGGCTTCTGGCTGACCGTGCGTGCCGAGGGGAACGGGGCGACCGCCTACTTCGACGCCGGGCTGTCGGGACAACCCGTCGACGGCCCGCTGGGTGCCTCGCTGGTGCGAAGCCTGTCGGAGGCCCTGCGGGAATCACTGGACCGTGTGCCGGACTGTATCGCCGCGGCGGGGCCCTTCACCGGCGCGAAATCGGTGCGCAAACCCGTGCTGCACAAGGCGTCCGGTCGCACGATCGCGCCGAATACGCCGGTTCTGGTCGGTGCCGGACAGCTGGTGCAGCAGCAGCCGAACACCGCCGAGGACCCGGCGGCGCTGGCGGTGCGAGCACTGCGGCTGGCCGCGCGGGACGCCGGGGAGGGGCAGTCGCTGCTCTCGGCCGCCGACGCGGTGTTCGCGGTCGCCAGTGCCTCCTGGAAGTATCGAGACCTCGGCGCCCTGGTGGCGCGTTCGGTCGGCGCCGACGGAGCCGATACCGTGCAGTCCTCGACCTACGGTGGCGACGGTGGCCAGCTGCTGGTCAATGAAGCGGCACAGGCGATCGCCGACGGCACCTACGAGATCGTGCTGGTGACCGGCGCGGAAGCGGGCGCCACCATGGCCGCCGCGCAGCGCGCGGGCACCGAGGTGACGTGGCCGGAACAGGGCCCCGAGGTGGAGCCGACCCGTATCGCCGGGATCGACAAGGAGGCCAACAACGCCGCCGAAATCGCCGTCGGGCTGGGTGCGCCCATCTACATGTACGCGCTCATGGAATCGGCCAACCGGCACCGGCTCGGCCGCGATCCGAAGCAGCATCTCGAGGCGATCGGCGAGCTGTGGTCGCGGTTGTCGGCGGTGGGCGCCGACAATCCGAATGCCTGGCTGCCGCAACGGTTCAGCGCGCCGGAATTGACCACACCGACCGCGGACAACCGGACGGTATCGGCCCCGTACACCAAACTGCTGTGCGCCAATTTGCAGGTGGATATGGCCGCCGGACTGGTGCTGTGCAGCGCCGCCGCTGCCGAGGCGGCCGGAATCCCGCAGGACAAATGGGTGTTCGTCCACGCCGGCGCCAGCGCGCACGACGAATGGTTCGTCTCCGAACGCGCGGAACTGGCTGCCTCCCCGGCGATCCGGGCCGTCGGCGCGGCTGCGCTCGAGCATGCCGGCCTGACCATCGACCGGATCGGTCCCGTGGACCTGTACTCCTGCTTCCCGGTCGCGGTGCAGATCGCGGCGCGTGAACTCGGGCTCGCCACAGACGATCCCGAACGCTCGCTCTCGGTGACCGGCGGACTGACCTTCGGCGGCGGGCCGGGCAACAATTACGGCACCCACGCGATCGCCACCATGGTCGCGCAATTGCGCGCCGACCCTGATGCCTTCGGGCTGAGCACCTCACTCGGCTGGTACGTCACCAAGCACGCGCTGGGCATCTATTCCGCCACACCACCGCAGCGGCCCTACGCCCATTTGCGGCCGGTCGTCGACAATCCGCCCGCCCGTCCGGTCCGGACCGAGTACGAGGGACCGGCGGTGGTCGAGGCCTACACGCTGCCCTACGGACGTGACGGCGAGCCGGAGGCGGCGATCATCAGCCTGATCACCCCCGACGGTACGCGAGTGCTGTTGCGCAGCAACAGATCCGATCTCGTCGCCGAACTGCGCGACGGTGATGCGCTGGGCCGGTCCGTCACGGTCGGTGACGGCGATATCACCTTCGATGGCACGCAACGCCACGAGTTGCCCGCGCCCCCACCGCCGCCCGTGCTGGTGGAGCGCCGCGGCCCCGTCATGATCATCACGATGAACCGCCCCGAGGTCCGCAACGCGGTCGATCACGCCATGGCACTCGGGCTCGAAAAGGCCTGTGACGCTTTCGAAGCCGATCCGAACGTCCGCGTCGCCGTCCTCACCGGCGCGGGCGGCTATTTCAGCTCCGGCATGGATCTGAAAGCGATGGCCCGGGGAGAAGCCCCGCTGACCGAAAATCGCGGTGCTCTGGGTCTGGCCGGTAAGCCGCCGCGCAAACCGTTGATCGCCGCCGTCGAAGGCCCTGCCCTCGCGGGCGGCTGTGAACTGGCTTTGGCCGCGGATCTGATTGTCGCCGCGAGCGATTCGCAATTCGGCATACCGGAGCCCAAACGCGGCCTGATCGCCGCCGCCGGCGGCGTCATGCGTCTGCGGGAGCGTCTGCCGCGCAATATCGCCATGCAGCTGGCGCTCACCGGCGACCCCATGCAGGCGACCCGGCTGGCCGAACTCGGCCTGATCAATATCCTCGCCGAACCGGGCCGAGCACTCACAGCGGCTCTGGAATTGGCCGAACGCATCGCCGCCAACGCACCGCTCAGCCTGGAGGGCAGCAAACGCATCGTCGACGAGACATCCGACTGGACCACGGCCGACGCCTTCGACAAGCAATACGACATCGCGTCCACCGCATTGTTTTCCGAAGACGCCGCCGAAGGTGTGCGCGCCTTCACCGAGAAGCGCGCCCCGGTCTGGAACGGCCGCTGAGTCCCGCACTACCGACGAGCAAGAGCCTCCCATGCGATAGGAAACCCGGAACGACCTGCCGCACCCCTCGGGGTCTTTCGACCGGTGGCAGGTCTTTCCGGATGCCGCGCGTCCCCGCCGGCGGTCAGCGGGCGGGCATTGTCCAGCGGGCGGCCGGGTCGAACATGCCGGCCGGGTCGTAGCGGCGGCGCGCCTCGACCAGGCGTTCGCGCTGACCGGCGGTCCAGGCCGCCATGGTTTCGGCGGCGCTCCGTCCGTGCGGATCGCGGGTGAAGTTCGGTGTGGCCGCGCCGAGACTCCACGGGGAGAAGGCATCGATCACGGTGTCCAGTGCCGCGGGGACCGCCGCCGCGATCGGCGGTGCCAGCACGCCGACCACGAGGAGGTTGAAGGCGGCCTGCCTGCCCGCAACCGTGGTGGGCGACAGCGAATCTCGCGCGAGTGCGCCACCGAGAGCGCGGATCTCGGTCATGGTGATCGGCAGTCCGCGCGCGGGACCGGCGGCCTCCAGCAGCGCGTCGATGGCCGCGTCGGGCAGTTCGCGCAGCAGCGTGGACCGATCGGCAGCGGGCATGGGGTCGACCGGGTCGTTGTGGATGGACGCGAGTGCCGCATACGGCATCTCGGCGATCGTGTCCAGCATCGGTGATGCCACCGACCGCAGCGGCTGCAGCAGCGCGGCACCCTCGGCAGCGTCGCCGACATGGGCGTAGCGCAGGTGCAGCACCGTCGCACCGCGCAGCGGCTCCGGAATCTCCGGCAGCGGAGGAAGATTCAGGACAGCCACCGAACTGGTCACGGCCTCCGGCACGGTCGCCACCCAATTCCGCCAGGCCCGCAGCACCGTCGCCGCATCGTCCATCCGATAGGTGAGACCGCCGGCGTACAGGCTGCGAATCGGGAACAGCCGGAAGGTCATCTGCGTGACGATTCCGAAGGCCGCGCCGCCGCCGAGCAGCGCCCGGAACAGATCGGGCTCGGCCTCGGGCGTGACCCGGCGCAGCGTCGCATCGGCGGTCACCACCTCCATGGCGGTCACATGATCGGCGGCGAACCCGTAGGTGCGCGCGATCGGGCCCAGACCGCCGCCGAGGGTGTAGCCGACCACACCCACACTGGTCGATGACCCCGCCAGCGCGGCGAGTCCGAACGGGGCGGCCGCATCCAATACCTCCTGCCAGCGCACGCCCGCGCCGACCGTCGCGGTGCGCCCGTCCGGATCGATCGCTATCGCGTCCAGGAGCGCCGTGTCGATCAGGATGCTGTGCGGAGGCGTGGGGCTCGCCCCGTGCCCGGTGGCCTGCACCGCGACCGTGTAGCCGGCAGCGTTGGCGACGCTCACGGCGGCCGCGACATCGGCGGCGCCGGCGGCCACGACGACGGCCGCCGCCCGGTGCTCGGTCGCGATGTTGAACCCGGCTGCCGACAGGCGATATCCGTCCTCGCCGGGGGTGTGGACCCGACCGGCCACCGCCGCGCGCAGGCGCTCGGCGAGGGCGACACCGGTCAGTGGTTGCCGCCCGGTTCCGGTCGGCGCGGGCGGATCGAAGACGCTGGACATGTGACTCCTGAAGTCGCTGATGGTGAACGTCTTCAGCACACCGTGCACCGCTTAGCGCGAACTTAGCTCCCGCTCAGCGTCCTCGTCGGCTCGGCACCCACCGCGCTCACCAGCGCGTTCACCTCGGCGCGTGTCATGGCCGCGCCGGCCGCCAGACCCGCGTCGAAATCCCGCTCGGACAGCGCCGCCCGGACCGCGGCGGCCTCGCGGGGCGCATCCACCGGATCCATCGCCTCCGGAAGGAATCCGATCCGACCGCCGAGTGCGCGCACGGCCCCCAGCAGGCGGGCACCGTCGTCGGCACGGCCGCTGCCTGCGGCGATCGCGGCGGCCAGATGCACCATCACCAGCCACGAGGTGACGTCGCCGTCGGATTCCAGCGCGGTCTGCATGGTGCGCAACGCCGTGCGTGCATCGGTCGGATCGCCGGTGTCCATCGCGCATCGAGCCAGCGTCCACGACGCGGAGGCGACCGGCCAGCGGTGGCCGCATCGCTCCGCGACCGATACCGCCTCCCGCAGCGCGTCCCGTGCCGCGTCGAGGCGATTCACGAAACGCAGGATCATGCCCTCGATCATGAGCGCCTCGGCCAGCTGCCACGGGTGGCCGGCCGCGCTCACCTCGGCGACGGCGGCGCGGGCGGCGGCCGCCGTCGCGGGCGACGCCGTGACCACGGCGTGCATGTAGGTGGTCCATGTCCGCATCCACGCGCCGGTGGCCTGATCGCCCGCATCCGCCGCAACCCCGGCGGCTCGCTCGGTCGATTCCGCGCCCCGGACCGGATCGCCCGACAGGTAGTACAGTCCGCCGAGACCTGCCAGGGCGGCCGCCAGTGTCGCCCCGTCGGCCTCGTGTCCGGAGCGCTCACACGCGGCGAGCGCGCCCGTGATCGCCTCGATGCCCTCCTCGATGAAGCCGCGCCGGTACCAGAACCAGTAGAGCGCTGCCGCCAGGCGCAAGACGTAGCCCGGGTCGCCGTCCGCGAATGCGGAGGCGATCGCGCTGCGGTGCTCGGCGACATCGGCAGCGAGCGCATCGAGCATCTGTGCCGACCGCGCGTCGCGCAGGTGGGCGGCCGCCAGCTGCGATCGCTCCAGGACGCAGCGTCGATGCGCCGCCCGCACCCGAACCAGTTCGTCGGCTTCGCAACGGGCCAGAGCGAATTCGCGGATGGACTGCAACATTCGGTACCGGCGCGGCGAGGACGCCGGCTGCACTCGCAGCAGCGATCGACGGACCAGACCCGTCAGCGTTTCGAGAACCGCCAGCGGCCAGGGCGCGCCGTGCACGGCGGCTGCGGCGTCGATATCGAAACTGCCGGCGAAGACGGCGATCTCACGCAGCAGCCGGGCTTCCGCCGGGCCGAGCGTGCGATAGCTTCAGTCGATGGTGTCGGCCAGCCGGCGCTGGCGGGCCGGCGCGGTGCGCGCGCCGCCCGCCAGCAGGGTGAACCGGTCGGCCAGTCCGTCGGCGATCTGTTGTTCGGACAAGACCCGCAGTTGCGCGGCGGCCAGTTCCACCGCGAGCGGAATGCCGTCGAGGTCGGCGCAGATCTGCCGCACCGGTTCGCGCACCCGCTCGTCGAGCGTCCAGCCGTCGACCACACCCGCCGCCCGCGTGGCGAACAGTTCGACGGCGTCGGACTCGTCCAGCGGCAGGACTTCGACGACGCGTTCGCCGTCGACGGCCAGCGCCTCCCGGCTGGTGGCGAGGATTCGGACGCGCGGGCATCGGCTCAACAGGACGCTCACGACGGCGGCGACCCCGTCGAGCAGATGTTCGCAATTGTCCAGCAACAGCGTGCATTCCCGGTCGGCGAGGACGTTCGCGAGCCGATCCGGCGTTGCCGCACCGCGAACCTGGACAGCCGCGGCCACGGTGGCGGCGACCAGCTCGTCGGATTCGACCGGTGCCAGATCGACCCACCACGGCCCGTCGCCCGCCGACAGTCGCCGGCAGGTTTCGAGGGCCAGCCGGGTCTTGCCGACGCCGCCGGTGCCGACGAGCGTCACCAGCCGGTGGGTGCGCACGGCTCGTCCGATGTCGTCGAGTTCGCCGCTGCGGCCGATCAATTGGGTGCGCGGAACCGGCATCTGTGGAGCCGACGCGACCGAGCCTTGGGCGGCCGTCGTGCGCCTCGCGGAGCCGGAGAGCAGATCCTCGTCGTGACGCAGGATCGCAGTCTCCAGTTCCCGCAGCCGGACACCGGGCTCGATGCCGAGCTCGCTGTCGAGCAGGCGGCGGATATCCCGCAGGGCGGCGAGGGCCTCGGACTGCCGCCCGGCCCGGTAACGGGCCAGCGCCAGCAGCTCCCATACCCGCTCGTCGAGGGGGTGCGCCGACACCAGGTCCTCGGCGTCGGCCAGCGCGGCATCGGCGCGACCGGCGTCGAGTCGCAACTGCACGAGTGCCTTGCGGGCGCGCAGTTCCAGCGTGGTCAGTCTGACGATCTCAGGGCGCACGAATTCCACATCGGCCACATCCGCGTAGGGCGCACCCCGCCAATCCGCCAGCGCCGCCTCGTATGACCTGAGACCGGCATCGAGATCGCCTGTGGAACAAGCGGATTCGGCGTCGATAACGTATTGTGCGAATCGATGCGCATCGATCCGGTCCGCGGGCAGATCCAGCAGGTAGCGGGTGCCGCAGCGGGCGATCACGCTCCCGCCGCCGCGGCGGCGGTCGGGCTCGAGCCGGTTACGCAGCGTCGAGATTCCGAAATGCAGCGAGTTCACCGAGGGGTCCCTGGCGTCGTGCCACACCTGCTCGAGCAGTCGGTCGGCGGACACCTCGTGCGGGAACGCGACGATCAACGCCGCCAGCAGTGTCCGTTGCCGCAAGCCCCCGAGATCGACCGGCCGGCCGCCGACGGTGGCCGCCAGCCCACCCAGTACCCGCAGCCGCAACTGCGCACCGCTCGAATCATCCGTATCCGGGGGATCACCCACGAGTCACCTCACTACAGCTCTCGCCCGGCAATCTAACCCGGCGCCGCCCGATGACGGCCCGGCAGGGAGCATTCCTCGGCATGCCGAGCACCGACGGTCACTTGTGATCGATGCGGCGCCGGGCGGAGAATAGGTGGAGTGGTAATCCCGACTCCTGCGAAAGAACTGTTATGTCTCGAAGGATTGGTCTTGCCGTCGCGACGGCTGTCACTACGTTGACCCTGGGGGTCGCCGCCCCCGCGATCGCTTCGGCCGCCGCCCCGGCGGCCGGAACGCCGGGGACCAGCGACACAGCCCAGGCGACGCAGATTCAGTGGCTCTCCGTTTGCCTCAACCTTCCGGTCGGCTCGGCGAGCGTCAGCTTCTGCATCTAGCGTGAGAAGTATGCCCGGCACCGGCGGCACCGGTGCTGGAGAAGCCTGCTTCCGTCCCGGTTCAGGAATTGCGTCGCATCTACGCCGGGGCGGTGCGGTTGCCCCTATCTGTCCGGTCCGACCGCGGCTCGAATTCTGGTGACGAGGTCGTCGAGCCGCCGCTGGTGCGAACCCTCCCAATAGATCCGGCGGCATTCCCGGCATTGTCTGAAGGTGTCGTAGTACTTGCGGGTGAGTGGCTCGAGCCGGTCGGCGATATCCTGTTCGGCCACGTCGGTCAGCAGGCCCCCGCAGGGCAGGCAGCGGCTGAACGGCCTCAGCCGATCGGTCAGATCGAGCCGGCGGATCACCTCGACGAGCTGGTCGACGGGCCGATTCGAACGCACGAAGACTCCGTGGGTCACGTTGCGTCGCTTCAGGAGTCCGCGGTCGCGGGTGAGGATGATCCGGTGTTGTTCCGCGGCGGCCGTTGCCAGGGCGGCATCGTCGGTGTCCGCCGGGCTCCGGGCGTCGAGGCCCATCAACCGCATGAGCCGGGCGAGCCCACCGAGATTGACGTCCACGATGAAACGCGGATCGCGCAACGGGCGGGGACGGACCCGTGTCGCCGCCCCGATGTCCAGGGTCTCGAAGACCGGGTAGGCGGCGAGCCGATCGCCCGGCCGCGGGTGATGACCGAAGTCGACGGATTCACCGTTCACCAGCATGAGGTCGACCTCGGTATGCGGGATGCCCGCGGCCTCGACGATATCTTTCACGGTCTGATGCGGACGGATCGGCCGCCGCTGCGCCGCGTACCGTGCGGCCGGGGGCACGAAGTCGTTCAGCTCGGCATACACCCGCAGTTCGACACTTGCGGTCATGGAGACCATTGTCGTCCTGCTCCGGGACGCGACGCGCTGTGCGGCGGCGGTGCGAAACGCGCGAAGTCCGATCACGGCCGGGCTCCGCGGAAGCGGTCACCAGGTGTAGATATGCCCGGGTGACCACATACCGCCGTGGGTCTCCTGGGTGACCGCCGGGGTTGCCGGGACGGCCGAGGGGTCGATCTTGCTGAGGCGTTGCAGTTCGCCCCAATCCTGGTCCCAGTCGTAGGCGAGGTAGGTGGCCAGGGTTTGCGAGCGCAGCAATTGCTGACTCCAGCCCAGCGGTCCGCCGCCGGCGTGGCTTTCCCACATCGTGGTGTCGGCGGCGCCCAGGCGGTTGGGCAGGATCCGCCAGTCCGGTACCTGGGCGATGCCGTCCTTGTGGTCGAAGGGGCGCTGGCAGGGGAACTGCAGGCCCACGGCCCAGTCCAGCAGAACCGGCTGCTTCGAGCCGACCAGATCGTTCAGGGTGTGCGTCTTCGGGATGCGCGGGGGAGTCAGCGCCACCCAGCGCTGCGGATCGAGGTTGTGATCCTTGGCCACGATGCGGATCACGTTGGCCGCGGCGGGAATTCGATCCAGGGGGACGCGCAGGTTCCGCCACGACGGCGCCGGGCCGATGTCGATCGGGGTCACCCGTCCGAGTGCGTGTGCGCTCGTCGCGGAGTCGGTGCTGCCGTATTCGATCTCCACCGGTTCACCGCCGACGTATCCATTGTTCGGACCCACCGCCTGGATGCGCCCCGCCGCCGCGATCGAGACGATATCGCTGCGATCGTGCTGCGCGGGCAGGCGGTACCAGCCGGTGACGAGATCGGCGGGCTGCTCCTCGCCGTAGGTGCCGAGTTCCGGTGTGGTCGCCGCGTCGAGACCGTAAGGCAGTGGAGCACCGCCGGTCTGGGTGGCCGACTCGCCGGTGCCGGGTTTGTTGCCGAAGGACTTGGCGATGCTACTGGTCTCCTCCTTCTCGTCGGGTGACATCACGTCACCGACGCCGTTCGGCACGAATCCGCGAGCGCCGTTGGAGAAGGTGGAGAACTGGTCGCCGACGAGCGGCTGCATCAGCGAGGCGTTGGGGTCGGTTTCGACCAGGACCTTGTTCGCCAGGCCGCACGGATTGCCCACTACCGCATGGATATTCGAGGAAGCCAGCGAGAATCCCGGGTATTGCGTTACCGCGCCCGCGGTGAACGAGAACACCTCGAACACCACCAGGATCGCCGCGGCCGCCATCAACGGCGGGAACTTCGCCAGGCGCCAGGCGCGCGGGGAAACCCGATGCGGCGTACCGGGTTTCGGCGCCCGCACATGCCACCAGATCGCCAGCAGCAGGCACAGCGCGGCGATGATCAGGAATATCCGGCTGAACCCGACGCCGAGCACCGAAGGTGGCTCGTTCCACCACGGGACACCGAAACTCGAGACCCACCACCACTGGTTGACACTGGTGAAGATCTGCGCCATCGCCAGCGCCACGACCGCCGCGAACAGGGCGCGATTGCGCGGTGAGCGCATCACCCGGGGCCCCACCGCGACCGCGGTCAGCACCGCGACCGCTCCGGCCAGGCCGGCGTACACACCGTTGTGGTGGGTGAATTTCGTCGGGCAGGTCGCCATCAGCACCATGGCCCCGAATGTGACGCCGAGCAGCCGCCGCGCCGGCCCCGGGGCGGTGAACGGAATGCGCCCGCCCTTGCGCAGCAGGACGAAGACGCAGACCAGCAGGCTCAGCCACATCGCGACCATGCCGAAGCGACGGGCGATGGAGCCGTCGGCCGACGGCATGAACAGCCACTGGTAGTTCAGGTAGTCGTTGTACCAGGGGTCCGAGGGGCCGACGATGTTGTGCACGCGCTGCATCTCGAACATCGCCGAGAGCGGTTCGACGGCGAAGGCGAAGGCCAGCACCAGCATTCCGGCCGCGGCCAGCGGTGCCAGCAGCGCCCCGTACGCCCGGATCCACGCGCCGGTCGGCACCGAATTTCCGTCCTGCGCGCCGGCGAGTTCGCGTGCTCTCGGGACACCGAATCCCACGGCCGAACGCAGGCCCGCGAGCAGCGGCGCCAGGCAGATGATGCCCGAGGGCGCGGCGGTGAAACTGAACGCGGCGACCAGGATCGCGAGGGCATACGGCAGCAGCCGGTGCGTCGCGATGGCGCGCTCCACGAGGCACCAGGTGAGCAGTACGCAGACGGCGACCACGGGCTCGGGCCGCAGCCCGTTGTTGTAGGGCAGCCACACGGCCAGGAAGGCCAGCGCGCCCGTCCACACCGCCACCTTGTCGTGGCGCACCGCCACACCGAGCCGCGGGATGACCTCACGGCTCAGCGCCAGCCAGGTGACCACGGCGGCCAGCAGCGTCGGCAGTCGCATCCACGGGCTCGCGACGCTGATCTCCGACATGTGCGCGATGATGTCGTACGGCGGCGTGCCGACCGGATTCTCCGGCACGCCGAAGAACCGGAAGTAGTTGGCCATATAACCGGACGCCAGCGAGGTGCGTGCCATCCCGAACTGGTAGCCATCGTCGGAGGTGGTGGCCCCGATGAAATGCCACAGCAGCAGCGTGCCGAAGACTACGACGTCCACGCCGGTGAACGTCCACCACCGCTGCGGCAACAGCCGCCGCAAACGCCGGCCGTCGGTGCGGTCCAGCCGGTACAGCGCGAGCAGCGCTACCAGTGTGAAGACGACCGCCAGTACTTCGGCCGCGCGCTTGAGGAAGGTCGGCGTCACCGAGAACCGGCTGTCGACCTGCGCGACGACCTTGGCGCCGTCCGCCGTGGGGAGATCGCTGAAGATGCCGACCACCTGTGGCCGCCAGTCACCCGGCGGCAAGGTGGCGCCTTCGATATCGGTTCCGGTGACACCGACCTTGGTCGACGACATATCGGCGTGCACGGTCAAGGTGCCGTCGGCGACCGCATCGATCGGCACATTCAGCAGCGATTGATTGCGCAACACGACCTCGAGTTGCGCGGGCTTTCCGTCCTGCACCGGTCGCATCCGCGCGACGAACCCGTACTTCTCCAGTTGCGGCGCACCGGCGGGCAGCGTCGATGCCAGCACGCCGCCGTGTGCGCTCAGTTGCGCCATCGACCGGCCGGGGATCGTGGCATCGAAGGTCAGCGGTGCGTAGGTGACCAATGGGGCGTCGACACTGCGGGCCGAATCGGCCTGCGGCCACGACAGGGTGGTGTGGTCCACCTTCACCGGCAGCAACGGCACCGCGAGGGCGCACAGCGCGCCCAGCAGCCCGGCGAGGAAGGCGATCGGTCCGGCCCAGTCGCCGCGCTGTCTACCCGAGGTCCTGGGTGTCGCGCCTGCAGTAGGCGCACCGTCCGCCCTCACCATCGTGTCGACCACGGTCGCCGATGCTAGCGTGACGCTTCTGTTATCCGCGATTTCGTCTCTTGTTCTCAGTCTGCACTCAGGAATCGACGGCCGGGGCGAGGTCGCGTCCCGAGGTCGCCGACGACACCGGCCGGTGAGTTGCCGGCGGGTAGGTCACCGTTCGCGAATCGGACAATCGATCCCTGTTTGTGGCAACGGCTTTCAGCGCATCCCGAGTCGGATGGCCGCCCGGTCGAGCGCGCGGGGTGCGGGCAGGTGTGCGCAGCGGTTGCGAAGGCGCCGGTCGCCGGTGCATCACCGGTTCGATAACGTATGACCGCGCTAACGGTATTGGCATTCTCTTTTTTCGCAAGTACCGTATTCATCAGTGGGTGACGCGGTCGCCCGGCGTAGCGGCGGGTTGGAGGTCTTCGTGCGTGTCGGAGTGATGATCGGACCGGAGAAGGGGGATTCCGCGCGCAAGCTGAGCCGGATGCTCGACGACATCGCCTGGGCCGAGGAGGCCGGGCTCGACACCGCGTGGATTCCGCAGATTCCCAGCGATTTCGACGCGCTGATCACGGTCGCGGCGATGGGATTGCGGACTCGCCGCATCGAATTGGGGACCGCCGTGGTGCCGTTGCAGGCGCAGCATCCGATCGCCCTGGCACGCCAGGCGCTCTCGGCGCAGGCCGCCGCGGGTGGGCGATTGGCGCTGGGGGTGGGCCCCTCGCATCACTGGATCGTGCGCGACATGCTCGGCCTGCCGTACGAGCGCCCGGCGGCCTACACCCGTGACTACCTGGATGTGCTGGCGGCGGGACTGACCGGCCCGGGGACCGTCGACGTCGAGAACGACACGTTCTCCGTGCACAATCCGCTCGATCTGGGCCCGGTCGCCCCGGTGCCGGTGCTGGTGGCCGCGCTCGGGCCGGTGATGTTGCGCATCGCGGGGGAGCGGGCCGACGGGACCATCCTGTGGATGGCCGACGAGCGCGCGATCGCCGATCATGTGACGCCCAAGATCACCAAGGCCGCCGCCGACGCGGGCCGGACACCGCCGCGCATCGTGGCGGGACTTCCGGTCTGCCTGTGCCGGGACTCGGAGGTGGAGGAGGCGAAGGCGCGAGCCAATCGCATTCTCGGCGAGGCGGAAATCTCGCCCAACTATCAGCGCCTGCTCGAACAGGGCGATGCTCGCGACGTCGGCGACATCTGCGTGGCCGGCGACGAGGCCGCCATCGCGGCCGGATTGCGCCGTTTCGCCGAGGCGGGTGCGACCGATGTCTCGATCCGGCTGCTGCCGATCGGCGACACTCGGGACGAACTGATCGCCTCCAAGCGCCGCACCCGCGAGATGATCGCAGACATCGCGCGGGAATTACGATGAGCACCGATTCATCTGCGGCGCCCGGTACGGGTCCGGACCGGCGAACCGGAGCGTTGCCGGAGCGCACCAGTGCCGGTCCGCTGGCGGGGATTCGCATTCTCGAGGTCGGCACCATGCTCGCCGGTCCGTACGCGACGATGATGCTGGCGGATCTGGGTGCCGAGGTCACCAAGCTGGAACCGGCCGGCGGCGACATCTCCCGGCAGGTCGGCGACAGCTATTTCGCGAGCCTGAACCGCGGCAAGCGCAGCATCCGCCTCGACCCCGGCAGTGCGGCCGGCCGGGCACGCCTGGGTGAGCTCGTCGCGCATTCGCATGCGCTGCTGGTGAATTTGAAACCCTCGGCGATTCACCGGCTCGGCCTGACGTACGCCTCGCTGCGGGAATTCAACCCGGCGATCGTCTGCGTCGCGATCACCGGATTCGGCCTCTACGGCGGCGACGATCCGGCCTTCGACTACATCGTGCAGGCCGCCACGGGGGTTGCCGCGCTCACCGGCGATCCGGCCGGACCGCCGACCCTGCCGGGCTATTCCTCCGCCGACAACTCCACCGGCCTGACCGCGGCGCTGGGTCTGCTCGCGCAGATCGTGTCCGGCCGCGGTGGTCAGGTGGACGTCTCGCTGCGCGATGTGATGTTGTCGCAGTTGAACTATCACGCGGCGGCGTATCTCAACGAGGGCACACTTCCGCAGCGGCGCCCGTTCGGCGCGCATTCGTATTACGTTCCGGCGCAGCTGTTTCCGACCGCGAACGGTTACCTGGCGTTGTTCGTCACGCACGACCGCTTCTGGAAGACCTTTGCCGCCGAGGCCGGGGTGACGGGCTTCGACACCATGGCCGAACGCGTGGGCCGGCGAGCCGAGGTGCTCGCCGCGGTGACCGCCGCACTGGCCCGCGACGACGCCCGGGGCTGGGAGGCGCGGCTGCGCCCCCTGGGCATTCCCGCCGCCGCGGTCCGCACATTGCCCGAAGCGCTCGACGCCACGCCCGACGCCGTGGCCGCGGCGGGGACGTACCGTTTGGTGGCATCGCCCATCCGAATCGACGGCTACACACCGGAATACGGCCCACCGCCCCGGCTGGGCGAACACGACAACCAGGAGTCGGTGCGTTGAGTCGATAGGCGCCGACCAGCGTCGGCCTCGGCGCTGCTCACTTGCGCCGGGGCCAACGGAAATTGTCGCGACACGCAGTTCAGCAGGCGGACGGCATCGTCCGCTACACACCGATCCGGACACATCCCTGCGGGAACCGAGGCGGCCGACCGGGGACGACCGCCCGCGGTCTCCGCTCATTCGTAATGCACCGTCACCGACTCGGTGTCCGGCACCGCTTGGCAGGTGAGGACGTAGCCGTCCTCGACCTCGTCGTCGGCGAGGGCGTCGTTCACCCGCATCGTGGCGCTGCCCTCGCTGAGCCGGGCCATACAGGTGGCGCAGTTGCCGGATTCGCAGGAGAACGGCGGAGTCAGGCCCGCGCGGCGGGCGCTTTCCAGCAGCGTCTCGCCGGCGTGGCGCGGCACCGTGGCCTTTTTGCGGTTGAGGAAGATCGTGATCGTGCCACCGGCAGCGCCGGATTCGGTTGCGGGCGTGGGGGTATCGGAGGTGGTTGCGGGTGCCGGCTCGGTCGCCGAATCGGCGAGTTCGGGGACCGGTGCGCCGAACCGTTCGCTGAAGATCACCCCCGGGCCGGGCAGGGCCGCCTCCACCATCTCCATGAATTTCTCCGGCCCGCACACGTAGCTGTCACCGTGACCGTCCGCGCCGACGAAGTCGCGCACCGCCCTCGGGGCGAGCAGCCCGGCGGCACTGTCCAGATGCCGGATCACCTGGAGCCGGCCCGGAAAGCGCTCCGCCAGCTCGAGCAGTGCCGCCCCGAAGATCACCGATTCCGCGTCGCGGTCCGCGCACAACAGCCGCACGCGGCGCTCGGTGGTCGCCAGGGCGCTCTTTGCCAGCGACAGCACCGGCGTGATCCCGCTGCCACCGCTGAAGCCCAGGAGCGGAACCTCGGTGTCGCGCAGGCAGAATCGGCCGGCGGGCCGGCCCATATCGATCACGTCGCCCTCGGACACGTTGTCCAGCAACCAGTTCGAGACCTTGCCTCCCGGCACCCGCTTGACCGTGGTCATCAGTTCGGAGTCGGTTTCCGGTGCGCTGGACATCGAATAGGACCGATACAGATCGGTGCCGTCGACCCGGACCCGGAAGGTGCAGAACTGTCCGGCGCGATAGGTGAGCGGGCCGTCGTGCGGGGCCAGCACGAAAGTCCGCGCATCGGCGCACTCCTTCACGATCCGGGTCACGGTCGCGGGCCGGAACATCGGGGGACTCGCCATGGAACGCCTCTCCTGGTATTAAGATTCTTATACAAAGAGAATAGCGTTCTCCCGAACGAGATGGGATTTTCTCATGACCGAGCCGACGGCGATCGTGTTCGACGATCGGCACTACAGCCTGTCGCAGCTCGACGAGCTGGCCGGCGGACTGGCCGAGACCCTGCACGCGCGCGGCGTTCGCGCGCGCAGCCGGATCGCCGTGATGTCGTCGAATCGCCCGGAATTCGTGCTCGCGGTGCTGGCGGCGTGGAAGCTCGGCGCGGCGGTGGTCCTGCTGAGCCCGGCGTGGCGGCGAGCCGAGGTCGAGCACGCGCTCGCGATCACCACACCCGGATTCGCGGTCGGCGACCATCCGGTGCTGGCGGAACTGATGCCCATGCTCGATCTCGACGACCCGATCACGCCCAGCCGCGCGGAATTCGACCCGCCGGACCCGGAATCGGATGCGGTGCTGGTGTTCAGCTCCGGCACCACCGGCCTGCCCAAGGCGGTGCGCCACACGCACGCCTCGTTCGCGGCCGCGGTGCGGGACTGGCAGCAGGTGCTGGAGCTGGGCAGCGACGACCGGATCCAGATCCTGACCCCGCCGTCGCATATCCTCGGCCTGCTCAACATCGTCACCGCGCTGCGGGTGGGCGCTTGGATGCGGCTGCATCGCCGCTTCGACCTGGAGTCGATGCTGCGCAGCATCGAACGCGACCGCATCACCGTGGAGATGGCGGTGGCGCCGATCGCGCTGGCCATCGCCTCGCATCCGCAACTGGAATCGTTCGACCTGTCCTCGCTGCGCTACATCATGTGGGGCGCGACGCCGGTGACGGTGAGCGTCGCCGAAACCGTGACCCGCCGTACGGGCGTGCGCTGGCTGCCCGCCTACGGCGCCACCGAACTGCCGGTGCTGGCCTGCAATCCGATCGAGGGCGCCCGGCTGGACACGGTGGGACGTGCCGCGCCCGGGGTATGCCTGCGAACGGCGTCGCTCGACGACGGAAAACCGTTGCCGCCCGGGGAGATCGGGGAGATCCAGGCGCGGTCGCCGTCGCTGATGGCGGGTTATCTGCCCGACGGCGCGGACGCGGGGGCCGTCGTGGACGGCTGGTACCGCACCGGCGATGTCGGCTGGATCGACGCCGCCGGCAGGGTCCGCATCACCGATCGGGTGAAGGAGATGATCAAGGTCCGCGGCTTCCAGGTCGCGCCCGCCGAGATCGAGTCCGTCCTGCACGGGCATCCCGCCGTCGCCGATTGCGCGGTCTTCGGTGTGACCGACGGCGCCGACGGCGAGGCGATCGTCGCCGCGGTGTCGGCCGCCGCGCCGGTGACCGCGGAGGAGTTGTCCGCTCTGGTCGCCGATCGCCTGGCCGGATACAAGCGGCTGCGCCGGGTGGTCTTCGTCCCCGACATTCCGCGCCTGCCGTCCGGCAAGGTGCTGCGCCGAGTCCTCGAGGAGCGCTATGGACGTCCGTCTGACCAGTGAACAGCGCCAATTGCGTGATGCCGCAGCCAAGTTGGCCGACGATCTGGGGCCCGGCTCGGTAGCGGAACTGGCCGACCGGGAGCGGATCACGCGGCTGGACAAGACCGTCGAGCTGACCGGATGGCGAGCCCTGCGCTCCGACGGCGCGTCGGGCGTGGAACTGGCGCTGGTGGCCGAGGAATTCGCGCGTGGACTGGTCGACGTGGCATTTCTGGGTCCGGTGCTGGCCGACGATCTGCGCGGCCATCCCGCCGGGGACGAGGGTCGCTGGACGCTGGGGGTGCGTGGACGGGCCGCCGACGCGGCCGGATGTGATCGGGCGGTGGTACTCGCCGACGGTCAGGTGCTGGCCGGCCGGCTGGGTCCCGCCGCGCCGTCGGCGGATCCGACCAGAGCGGCGGCCGAGCTCGACGGGCGGCTCGAGCATATCGGGGAACTTTCGCCGGATCAGGCGTCGCAATGGCTCGCCCTCGCCCTGGTTGGCACCACCGCGGACCTCCTGGGCGCCGCCCGGGGCGCGCAGCGGCTGGCCGTCGACTACGCGAAAGTCCGTGCCCAGTACGGCAAGACGATCGGCTCCTACCAAGCCGTGGCGCATCTGCTCGCCGAATCGCAGGCCTTGATCGAGGGATCGGTCAGCGTGCTGCGCTACGCCGCCTGGGGAGTGGACGAACTGTCGCCCGACGAGGCGGTGCGCGCCGCCCGCATCGCCAAGATCTACTGTGCCCGCGCCGCGCGCACCGTCTGCGAAACCGCCATCCAGGTGCACGGCGGCATCGGCAACACCTGGGAATGCCTGGCGCACATCTACCTTCGCCGCGCCCTGGTCTCGACCGAACTGTTTCCCGTCCGTCTGGAGGAGATCGCCCGTGGACTATCGTGACTCACCGGCCGAGGCCGAATTCCGGGATCGGTTGCGGCGCTGGCTGTCCGAGGTCGCCGGCGACTTCCCGACCTCGGGTGACGAATACTGGGCCCGTCAGGGCGAGTGGCATCGCGCCCTGTACCGGGCCGGCTTCTTCGGATCGTCGTGGCCGAAGGAGTTCGGCGGACACGATCTGGCGCCGGTCTACGACGTGATCGTCGACGAGGAACTGGCCCGCGCGGGCGCCCCGCCGCGGCCGAGTCTGGGCTATCTGATCCAGGGCTTGGGCCGCCACGGCAGCAAGGAACTGCAACAGCGATTCCTGCCCGGCATGATCGACGGCACCGAACGCTGGTGCCAGGGCTTCAGCGAACCGGGAGCCGGTTCGGATCTCGCCGCCCTGACCACCACCGCCACCCTCGAAGGCGACCGCTATGTGATCCACGGCCACAAGATCTGGACCAGCTACTCCGATGTCGCGGACTGGTGCCTGCTGCTGGCCCGCACCGATCCGCAAGCGCCTCGGCACAAGGGGATTTCGGCGTTCATCGTGTCGATGAAGCAGCCGGGTGTGCAGCAGCGGCCGCTGCGCATGATCAGCGGTATCACCACCGAATTCGGGCAGGTGAGTTTCGACGGCGCCACCGTGCCGGCCGATCGGATGGTGGGCGCGCCCGGTGAGGGCTGGAAGCTGGCGATGACCGTCGTCGGTCACGAGCGGGAGCCGTCGACTCTCGGCTATTCGGCCCGCTACGCCAAGACGGTGCGCGCGCTGGCCGACCGCGTCGACGGGCCGCTGCCCGACGAATTGACCTGGGCGGCGGTGCAATCGGAGATGTTGCGGCTGCACGTGCGGCGACGGTTGTCCGAACAATTGGACGGCGTCTCGCACGGCCCCGACGGCTCACTCGACAAACTGCTCATGACGTGGGTGGACCAGGCCGTCGGCCATGCCGCGCTGACCGTCGCCGGCACCGACGACGCCGATATGTTCGGCACCTACCTCTACAGCCGCGCGCAGAGCGTCATGGGCGGCACCTCGCAGATCCAGAAGAACATCATCGCCGCCCGCATACTCGGATTGGGAGCCTGACATGTACGACCTGCCCGCCGAAGTCGACGTCCGGGCCGAGGGCCCGATTCGCATCATCACCTTGAACCGCCCCGACGCGCTCAACGCCGTCGACGACGCGCTGCACACCGGGCTCGCCCGGCTGTGGCCGCGACTCGGCGAGGACCGGGAGGCCCGCGTCGCGGTACTCACCGGCGCCGGGCGCGCCTTCTCCGCCGGGGGCGACTTCGCCTACCTCGGCGAATTGAGCCGCGATGCCGAGTTGCGCGCGAAAACCATTGCGCACGGCCGCGATATCGTGCTCGGGATGGCGCGGTGCCGGGTGCCGATCGTGGCCGCCGTGAACGGGCCCGCGGTCGGCTTGGGCTGCAGCCTGGTCGCCCTCAGCGATATCGTCTACATCGCCGAACAGGCCTATCTCGCCGATCCGCACGTGCAGGTGGGACTGGTGGCCGCCGACGGCGGCCCGCTGACCTGGCCGCTGCACACCAGCCTGCTGCTGGCCAAGGAGTACGCGCTGACCGGTGACCGGATCCCGGCCGAGCGGGCGCGGGAGATGGGTTTGGTCAATCACGTGGTCGCCGATCCGGTTGCCGAGGCACACGCCTGCGCCGAGCGGATCCTCCGGTTGCCCAGGCAGGCAGTCGAATCCACCAAGCGGATCCTGAACCTGCAGCTGGAGCGCGCGGTGCTGGCCACTCTCGACTTCGCGCTCACCGCCGAGGATCTGACCTTCCAATCGGAGGATCTGCGCGCCAATCTGGCCCGGTTGTCGGCGCCGAAGAACGGCGCGAAGAAGTAGCCGTGGCAGCGGTAGGTGGGGTGGAGTCAGGCCGGGTAGTGGCGGGCGGGGCGCAGTGGTATCTGTTCCTGCCGCAGATCCGGTTCGATATGGCCGAGATCGTGGCGCGGGCCCGGGCGGCGGAGGCCCGCGGATTCGACGGCATCGCCTTCATCGATCATCTGCGGGCGCCCGGCGCCGAGCAGCAGCCGCTGTGGGAGGCGATGACGGTCGCCGCCTGGGTGGCCGCGCGCACAGAACGGTTGCGCATCGGCCACCTGGTGCTCTGCGACGCGCTGCGCCATCCCGCGATGCTGGCGAAACAAGCGGTGGCGTTGCAGGAGGCCAGCGGTGGCCGGTTCGAGCTGGGGCTCGGGTCGGGGTCGGTGCCGAAGGAACTGGCCGACTTCGACATCGGCCACGAGAACGGCCCGGCCCGCCGGGCCCGGTTGGAACGCACGCTGGCACTGCTGCCGCGGTATTGGTCGGGTGAGGGGGACCTCGGCCTGGCACCCGCCCCGACATCGCGGATTCCGATCGTGATCGGCGGGTCCGGTCCCGCGACGATGGCGCTGGTGCGTCGCTACGCGGACTGGTGGAATCTGCCGGCCAACCAGCTCGACCGGTTGCCACGGTTGCGGTCGAGCGCCGGGCGGGCGCGGGTGTCGACCCAGCAGTTGGTGGGTTTCGTGGGACGCCGCGCCGATCCCGACCGGGTGCGTGCGGTGAGCCGGCGCCGATTCGGTTATCTGGCAAGCGGTTTGGTGTGCGGAAATGCCGAGGAGCTGATCGCCCACTTCGCCGCTGCCGCGGAGCAGGGTGTCGAACGGTTCTACATCTGGTTCACCGATTTCGCGCACCCGGAAACTCTCGCCGAATTCGGTGACGCGGTCATCGGTGGCATGCGCCGCGCCCGGTCGTAACGCCCGCTCGAGCTACCGTGCTCTGCCGACGACGACTATCATTGCGCCAGCAGCACTTCCGACTGTTGGACCGATCCCGTGATGCCGCTCGCGTCCTGCCGCGCGAGCAGTACCGCGGCCTCCGCCATGGTTTCCGGCGGTTCGACCATCTCCGCCGGAATCCGCTGTCCGCCGCCACCGGCCCGCCAGCCCTCGGTGAGAACCACCCGCGACGGGCACAGACAGTTGACGGCGATATTGTCCGCGCGCAGATCGGCCGCCAGTCCCAGATACATGCGCTCCACCGCGGCCTTGGTGATCCAATAGGCGTTGGCGCCGCGGTCGAGCATGCCGACGCCGGTGGTCGTGATGGCGATCATCGAACCGCCGCCGCGAGCACGCAGCAGCGGAATCGCCGCCCGGGTGACGTGGAAGACGCCGGTGAGGTTGACATCCAGACAGCGCTGCCAGCGTGCGTCCGGGGTCGATTCGATCGGGCTCAGTGCCAGTACCCCGGCATTCGCCACGACGATGTCGACCCCGCCGAATTCGGAAACCGTTGCCGCCAAGGCCGTCTCGACGGATTCCGCGCTGGTGACATCGCAGGCCACCGGCAGGGCCCGGCCGCCGGATTCGGTGATCCGCTGCGCCACCGAATGGATGGTTCCGGGCAACCGCCCCGGTTCCCGCGAGCGGGCGGCGACGGCCACCTCGGCCCGCGCCGCCGCCAGACCGTGCGCGATCGCGGCGCCGATGCCGCGGCTGGCACCCGCTACGAACGCGACTTTGCCTGTCAGAGAGGTCATTTGGGCGGGAAGCGCAGGGCGCCGTCGAGGCGGATCACCTCACCGTTGAGGTAGTCGTTCTCCACGATGGACTGCACCAGTTGCGCGTATTCCGGGGAGCGGCCCATCCGCTTGGGATGCGGAACCTGTTTGCCCCAATAGGCTTCCAGCTGATCGGCGGCCTTACCGTAGGCGGGGGTGTTGAACGTGCCGGGTGCGATGGTGACCACGCGGATGCCCAGCGGTGACAGGTCACGCGCGGCGACCAGCGTCATGCCGACCACCCCGCCCTTGGCCGCCGAATACGGCAACTGCCCGATCTGGCCCTCGTAGGCGGCGATCGACGCCGTGTTCACGATGACACCGCGCCGGCCCTCGTCGCCCGGTTCGGACTGGGCGATTGCCGCGGCCGAGAGTCGCAGCACGTTGAACACGGCGGTGAGATAGAACTCGATCGTGGTGCGGAACCCGTCGAGCGCGAGCGGGCTGCCGTCCTTGCCGACCAAGCGGCCACCGCTGGCGGGCCCGCCGTGCGCGTCCACCGAGATGCGCAGCGGGCCCAGTGATTGTGCCTCGGCGATCGCCGCCTGTACCGACTCCTCGCTGGTGGCGTCGGTGTGCACATAGCGGATGCCGAGCTCGGCGGCCAGCTCCTTGCCCTTGTCGTCGGCGACATCGGCCACCACCACCTTGGCTCCCGCGGCGTGCAGCCGCCGCACCGTCGCCTCGCCCAGCCCCCCGGTGCCGCCCACCACGATCGCGGCGCTACCGCTGATCTCCATGACGCTGCCCTCTCTTGAAATTAACACTCTCTTACTGAGAGAATAATGTTCTCATGAACATTAGCATGATCCTCGAGATGGCGGCCTCGGCCGGAAACCGGCCGGTGATCACCGTCGACGGCCGTTCGCTCACGGCGTCGCAATTGCTGCGACTGGCGCGCCGCGCGGCCGCGGAATTCGCCGACAGTTCGGCTGTGCTGTATCTGGGCACGAACCACCTGGCCTATCCGGTGGCGCTGTTCGGCGCCGTGCTGGCCGCGGTGCCGTTCGTGCCGCTGAACTATCGGCTCGGCGAACAGCAACTCTCGGCACTGCTGGCGCGGCATCCGGGTGCGCGGGTGCTGCGCTCCGGGGATCTCGATGCCCTGGTGGAAACCGATGCGGCACAGCACGATCCGGGACCGGGACCGGCCCCGTGGGACGGCGAGGCGGTGGCCGCGATCATCTACACCAGCGGCACCACCTCCGAACCCAAGGCGGCGCTGCTGCGGCACCGGCATCTGATGGCCTACCTGCTGAACACGATGGAGTTCGGCACGGCCGCCGAATCCGACGCATCGCTGGTGTCGGTCCCGCCGTACCACATCGCGGGACTCACCAATCTGCTCTCCAATCTCTACACCGGCCGCCGTGTGGTGTATCTGCCGGCATTCGAACCGCAGCGATGGCTGGAAACGGTTCGGGCCGAGCGGATCACGCACGCCATGCTGGTGCCGACCATGCTGGCCCGCATCGTCACCGCGGTCGACGGCGCCGACGCGGCCACGCCGACGCTCGCGAGCCTGGCCTACGGCGGTTCACGCATGCCGCGGCCGGTGCTGGAACGGGCGCTGGCGATGTTCCCCGAGACCGGGTTCGTCAATGCCTACGGCCTCACCGAAACCGCCTCCTCGGTGGCGGTGCTCGGACCGGAGGACCATCGCGCAGCGCAGGCCGCGACCGATCCCGCGATCCGCGAGCGGCTGAGCTCCGTCGGCCGGGCGCTGCCGGGCGTCGAATTCGACATTCGCAGTGCCGCGGGGGAATCGCTGCCGACCGGGCAGACCGGACTCGTGTACGTGCGGGGCGAGCAGATCTCGGGAGAGTACGGTGCGCGCACCGCGCTGGATGTCGACGGCTGGTTCGGCACCCGTGACCTGGGCAGACTGGACGAGGACGGCTATCTGTTCATCGAGGGCCGCGCCGACGACACCATCATCCGCGGCGGGGAGAACATCTCACCGGCCGAAATCGAGGACGTGCTGCTCGCTCATCCCGGGATCAGCGAGGCCGCGGTGATCGGGGTGCCCGATCCGGAATGGGGGCAGCGCCTGGTCGCGGTCGTGGTGGGTGCCGGTGATCCCGAAGAGATCAAGCGGTGGGTGCGGGAGCGGATGCGGTCCTCGAAAACTCCCGACGCGATCGTGTTCCGCGCCGAACTGCCCAAGACCGAAACCGGAAAATTGTTGCGCCGCAACCTCGTCGCCGAATTGGAGAGCTCCCATGCCTGAAGCCGTCATCGTCTCCGCCGTGCGGACCCCCATCGGAACCGCGCGCAAGGGCACGCTGCGCGACACCAACGCCTTCGACCTCGCCCACCATGTGGTCGCGGCGGTCGCCCGCGATATCGACCCGAGCCGGGTGGACGACGTCATCCTCGGCGAGGGCCGCTACGGCGGCGGGGTGCTGGCCCGCCACGCGGCGGTGACGGCCGGGCTCACCACGGTACCGGGACTGGCCGCCAACCGGCACTGCGCGGCGGGAATGGCCGCGGTGCAGACCGCGGCGGCCGGAATCCGTTCGGGGATGGACGAACTCGTCCTCGCCGGTGGCGTGAATTCCGATTCCACCGGGCCCCGGGTGCGGTTCCGGGTCGGTGCGGACGAATGGATCGACCCGTGGGTATCGCCGTCGCATCCGGACCGCCCGGACGCGCCCAATCTGGATATGTCGATCACCGTCGGCTGGAATACCGCGGTCAAGGCGGGGATCTCGCGCGAGGAGATGGACGCCTGGGCCCTGCGTTCGCATCGCAACGCGATCGCCGCTATCGACGAGGGCCGGTTCAAGGAGGAGATCGTCGCGATCGAGACGCCGCACGGCGAATTCTCCGTCGACGAACATCCGCGCCGCGACACCAGTCCGGAGCGGCTCGCCGGATTGAAGGTGCTGCATCCGGAGATCGAGGGATTCTCGATCACCGCGGGTAACGCCTCGGGATCCAACGACGGCGCCGCCGCGCTGGCCATCGCCTCGGACCGGCTGGGCCTGCCCGCGCTGGGTGTCATCCGTTCGTGGGCCTCGGTGGGCGTGGATCCCGCCGACACCGGCCTGGCGCCGATCGAGGCGATCACCAAAGCGGTTGCGCGGGCGGGTATCTCACTGTCCGAGGTGAAGCTGATCGAGATCAACGAGGCGTTCGCCTCGGTGCCGCTGGCCGCGGTCAAGGCGCTGGATCTGGATCCCGAGCGGGTGAACTACAGCGGCAGCGGCTGCTCGCTGGGGCATCCCGTGGCAGCCACCGGCGCCCGCATGATCGTCACCCTGGTCCACGAATTGCGCCGTCGCGGCGGCGGATTCGGTATCGCGGCGCTGTGTGCCGGGGGAGGTATGGGATCGGCGACCGTGATCGAGGTGCCCGCTCCGTGACCACCGCCGGGCGTGAGGCCAAACGGCTGCTCGCCGCCGCCCGGGAGGGTTCCCTGCGAGCCACCGGGCGGCTGCTGAGCATGGTCGAAAACGGCAGCCGCGACGAGGTTCTCGCGCTGCTCGGCTCGGTCGCCACGCCTCGGGTGCTGGGCGTCACCGGCCCGCCGGGCGCCGGAAAATCGACCACGGTCGCGGCGCTGGTCGGCACGTATCGAGCGCAGGGTGCGAGGGTCGCCGTCCTCGCGGTCGATCCGTCCTCGCCCTACAGCGGCGGCGCCCTGCTCGGAGACCGCATCCGCATGTCGGCCCATGTCGGCGACCCCGGTGTGCTGATCCGCTCGGTGGCCACCCGCGGGCATATCGGCGGCCTGGCCGCGGTGGTGCCGGCCGCGATCCGGCTGCTCGCCGATCTCGGCTACGACCGGATCGTGGTCGAGACGGTCGGGGTCGGGCAATCGGAGATCGAGGTCGCGGCGGTCGCCGATCCGACCGTGGTCATCCTGAATCCCGGTGCGGGAGATGCGATTCAAGCCGCCAAGGCGGGACTGCTGGAGGTCGCCGACATCCTCGTGGTGAACAAGGCCGACCGGCCCGGCGCCGACCGGACGGTGCGGGAACTGCGCGGCGAATCGTCGGCCCCCATCCTGACTCTTGTCGCGGAGAACGGCACCGGGGTGCCCGAACTGGCCGAGGCCATCGACGCGCACCAGCGCAGCGACAACCCCGAACGTCGCGCCGCCCGCGCCCGGGTGCAGATCCTGTCGCTGGTGCACACCCGCGTGCGAGCCCACCCCGACCTGGCACGGCTGGCCGAGGAAGTGGCCAGCGGGAGCCTGGATGCCTACACCGCCGCGGAGCGGCTGGTGCCGCGTTCGCCCGCGGTCCCGGCACCGGCCATCCGGTGGTGAGGTAGATCCGGCCGGCTCACTGTCCGCCGCGGCGAGCGTAGAAGATCTTGCCGACCTGCAGATACGCGAGCCGGTCCGCCAGCCGCGAACTGAGCCGGCGGGTGACGTTGTAGACGTGGGCGTCCTTACCGATGACCACCCGGCCTCGCCCGCGCATCGTCGCGTCGATCATTCGTTTCGCGACCCGTTCCGGCCGTGCCGCGAATGCTCTGGCCACGGGTTCGGGTGCTCCCAGTTGCGCCGCGCTCGCGCGCACGAGATCGGTCCACACCGTCCCCGGGAGAGCCGTGGTCACCGTGACGGCGGAGCGCCGCCCGCGCAGATCCTGGGACAATCCGTATCCGAACATCGCGAGCGCGGCTTTGGAGGCCCCGTAGAACGTCGAACCCGGAACGGGCACGATCGCCGAGAGGCTCGAGGTGTTCATGATCGTGGCCTGCGGGCGCTGCGACAGGTGCGGGAGGAATGCCCGGCACATCCATACGGAGCCGAAGAAGTTCACCCGCATCAAGGTGTCGATGCGATCGTCGTCGACCTCGGCGACGGTCTGCATCTGCTGGGCGATTCCGGCGATGTTGAACAGGCCGTCGACATGGCCGTGCGCGGCGATCACCGCATCGGGGAAGGCCCGCACCGCGTCGCGATCTCCGATGTCGAGGCGGTGAGCCGAGAACCTGGATCGGTCGGTGACCATGTCCGCGGTCGCGGCCAGTGCCTGTTCGTCGAGGTCGGCGCCGGCGACGATCGCTCCTCGTCGCACCAATTCGAGGGCGACGCAACGCCCGATGCCGTTACCCGCGCCGGTGACGACGAATACCTTGCCAGCGACCTGCACCGGACGAACTCCTTCCGCCCCTCCGCGCACCGCGCTCGAAACCCATCGAGCGGAAAGAGGGTTCTAGAACAGGTTCTATCATTCCGCGGCGGCCGGGAAACAGCCGGCCATCGGCTTACGCGACGCGGAGAACCGGCCCGATGCCGGATGGGCCGACCGGGAAAGGGATCGGCTAGGGAAACCGCACCATGGCTTCCTGGGCGAAAGACGCGACCAGCGAACCATTCTCGGTGAAGACGTCCCCGCGGCCGAAGCAGCGGCCCTGCGCCATCACCGGGCTGTCCTGGCGCAGCAACAGCCAGTCGTCGGTGCGGAACGGCCGATGGAACCAGAGGGTGTGGCTGGTGACCGCGGAGCGGAACGCGGTGCCGTTGCCGCGCTGGCACACCCCCTCGATCGGGCGCAGTGCGGTGCCGATCAGGGTGAGGTCGGTGGCGTAGCCGGTCAAGGCCGGTGCGAGCGCGGCGTCCGCGGCCGGTGTGCGCATCCAGAACTCGAATTCCGGTGCGGCCGAACCGGTGTCGTCGAGGTCGACGTTCGTGCGGGTCTCCCACGGGATGATGTCGAATCCGGCCTTGTGCTCGGCCGACAGCAGCGGGCCGATCGGTGCGGTCGCCTGCTGTTCGGGTCCGTCGTCGGCGGCGTGCAGGGAAATGGCCGCGGTGGCAACGATTCCCGATGCCTGCTCGGCCAGTATCGTCGCCGAGGCGAAGGTCCGTCCCTGATGCTGGACCCGCACCCGGTACCGCAGGGCCTCGTCCGGTTTACCCTCGCGGGGAAACAGCGCATGCAGCGATTTGACGGACTTGTCCGGACAGGCCAGCTGGGCGGCGCGCACGAATTGCGCCAGCAGCTGGCCGCCGAAGATCCGGTAGTACCCCAGGCTCTGATTGGGGCCGGAGAACACCGCGGTATCGCGGTCGTCCTCGGCCGGAACCGAACGCAGGTCGAGACAAGCGAGAAGGTCGCTCCACAGATCGGGCATGAATCCGAGTGTAAGCGACCTTCTCGATTACGAGAATGAAATTCTCAGTCTTGCGCAAAGCCGTGGGCGCAGAAGTTCCACACCTCTTCGGCGGTGATGGGGTGGGTGGTCTCCTCGTCGGTGCCGCCGGTGGACTGCGCGGTGAACATCACCGTCTGCATGACCATCGCCGCGGTCCGGCGCGCGTTGAGATCCTTGCGCAACCGGCCCTGTGCCTGGGCCTTCTCCATCAACTCCGTGATCAGGCTCAGCAGCGGCGCGTGCGCCACCTTCACCTGCGCGGGATGCGAAACCAGCAGCTGCGGCGCGAAATCGGTGAACAGCGGCCGCTGCGCGGTCGGATCCGGGCGGCTCAGTTCGAACAACAGCTCGATGGTCACCCGGAGCTGGTCGATCGGATCGTCCTGCCCGTCGGCGGCCGCGCGCAGCTGGTCCGAGGTGCGGCTGAGCGCATCCTCGAACAGGGCCAGCAGCAGTTCGTGTTTACCGTCGAACTGCAGGTAGAAGCTGCGCAGCGATTGTTTGGAGCGGTCCACTACTTCCTGCACGGTGAAGTCGGTGGTGCCCTTCTCGGTGATGATGGCCTGCGCCGCGTCGAGGAAGCGCTGTACTCGCTGTTCGGCACGCAATTTCGCGGTCCGGATCGAGCGCTCGACGGCGCGTTGCTTCCAGGCGGGCTCTTCGCTGGGGCTGCTCACGGTCGGCTCGGTCCTTGGTTATGTGTGCAGAACATGAATGCACTGTACCGGAGAATGTCATGTTCCCGGGCACCGAGGGCGCGTGTTCGGGAACGGCACGAGAGACTGTTACTTTCTGTTGTGGAGAATGATATTCTCGCCTCGGTAGGCAGTCTAGTGGCCAGAGAGGCGGTCCGGGATGCTTTTGGAGTTCGACTCCGAACAAAGACTCTGGCGCGACACCGTGCGCGAGGCGGTCGGCAAACAATGCCCGGCGACGCTGATCCGGGAGATCGCCGACAAGGACGGCGACCCGATGCCCTTGTGGCGCAGCTACATCGGGCTGGGCTGGACCGAATTGACCGGGGACGCGGCCGCTGTCGAGCTGGCGATCGTCCTCGAGGAACTGGGCCGGGCCACCGATCCGACGCCGTATCTGGCCACGATGACCCAATTCGCGCCGCTGGCACCGGAGTTCGCGGACCCCGCACTGTCCGGTACGGCCGTGTACGACGGTGTGAACGCGGTCCTCGACGCCGACGGCTGGGTGCTCGGCGGCACCGCGCACCACGTCCTGGACGGTGACCGCGCCGAACAGTTCGCGGTGGTGACCAGGGCCGGTGTGTTCGTGGTGCCGGCCGCCGAGGTGCAGGTGCGCCGCAGTGCGGTCTTCGATCCCGTGCTGCATATCGCCGAGGTGCGCTTCGACGGCGTGCGCGCCGGACACGATCGGCGCAGCACCGTGGATGTGGCGCGGGCGCGTCGGTTCGCCGCCACCGGAATGGCTCTGACCGTTGTCGGCGCCTGCCAGCGCATTCTGGACCTGGTGCTCGACCATGTGCGCACCCGCCACCAGTTCGGCGTGCCGATCGGCTCGCTACAGGCGGTCAAACACAAGGCCGCCGATATGCACGTGGCGATCGAGCGGGCCCGGGCGCTGGCCTATTTCGCCGCGCTGACCATCGCCGAGGACGATCCGCGCCGGGCGCTGGCGGCCTCGATGGCGAAGGCCGCCGCGGGGGAGTGTCAGAACGTGGTGTTCCGCAACGGATTACAGCTGTTCGGAGCCATGGGATTCACCTGGGAGAACGACTTGCAATTCGCGCTCAAACGAGCCCAGGCCGGCGAGCTGATGCTCGGCGGTGCGGCCGAACACCGGGCGCTGATCGCCGAGGAGTGCCGTGCAACTGAGATTTGACGACGACGTCGAGGAGTTCCGGGCCGAATTCGTGGCCTTCCTCGACGCCCATCTGCCCGATGCGGCCACCGCGAGCCGGCGGCGGTCGCATTCCAGTGCCGACGTGCCCGAATGGGCGCGCGACTGGCAGCGGCTGCAGTTCGATCACGGCTGGCTGCTGCCCGGCAATCCGCCCGAATTCGGCGGGCGCAATGCCACCATCCTGCAGCAGTACGTGCATCTGCAGGAGCTGTCGGATCGGCGCATCTATCACAGCTTCAATCCGCAGGGCGTCGGAATCGTCGCCGCCTCGCTGCTGTCGTTCGGCACCGAGGAACAGAAAAACCGGTGGGCGAGAAGGATTTTGCGTGCGGAGATCACCGCCGCACTCGGCATGAGCGAGCCGGGCGCGGGGTCGGATCTGGCCGGTCTGCGAACCCGGGCGGTGCGCGACGGCGACGAATTCGTGGTCGACGGGCAGAAGGTGTGGACCTCCGGCGCCCACGACGCCGACGTGCTGCTGACCTTCGTGCGCACCGACCCGGACGCGCCGAAACACAAGGGCATCAGCGTGCTGCTGATCCCCACCGATACCCCCGGCGTGACGCGCCGGCCGTTCGCCTCGGTGTGCGGTCCGCACGATCTGGATTTCAACGAGGTGTTCTTCGAAGGCGTGCGGGTGCCGGCGGAGAATCTGGTCGGCCCGCTGCACGGCGGATGGGGTGTCGCCAACGGTTCACTCGGCCACGAACGCACACTGCTGTGGTTGTCCTACGCGGACCGGCTCGAGGAACTCGCCGCCGATTTCGCTCCGCAGACGGTGCTCGATCGCGATCACTACGCCACCCTGATCATGGACAGCTACGCCCTGCGGTTACTGGGTTCGGCGGCGCTGGCCCGGGCCGCGCGCGGCGAACAGGATGTGGCGGCGCTGTCGGTGCTGAAGGTCTTCGGTTCCGAGGCGGTGCAGACCGCCTCCGGACACGCGCTGCGCGCGCAGGGAGCCGATGGCCTGATCCACCCGGCGCGGACCTCGGCGTTCAACCCGTTGAATCTGGATGCCTTCGGCGCCAGCTGGTTCGAACGCTATACCCGCAGTTTCGCCGGGACGATCGCCGGCGGCACTTCCGAAATCCAGCGCAACATCATCGCCGAGCGCGTGCTCGGCCTGCCCCGAGGCTGAGGAGTCGCCATGTCGTACATCGAATACGAGGTCGCCGACAAGATCGCGACCATCTCGCTCAACCGCCCGGAGGCAGCCAACGCCCAGAACGGCGAACTACTGGAAGAACTGGATGGCGCCTGGCAGAAGGCCGGCGCCGACGACGATGTCGCGGTGATCGTGTTGCGCGCCAACGGGAAACACTTCTCCGCCGGACACGATCTCAAGGACCGGTCGTGGCCGGACCCGTCGACGATCACCCTCGAACGCATCTACGCCATCGAATCGAGGAAGTACCTCGAATTCTCCCTGCGCTGGCGCAACATCCCGAAGCCGTCCATCGCCGCGGTGCAGGGCCGCTGCATCGCGGGTGGGCTGCTGCTGTGCTGGCCGTGCGATCTGATCGTCGCCGCCGAGGACGCACAGTTCTCCGATCCGGTGGTGATGATGGGGATCGGCGGCGTCGAATACCACGGGCACACGTGGGAACTGGGCCCGCGCAAGGCCAAGGAGATCCTGTTCACCGGGCGGGCCGTCACCGCGCGGGAGGCCGAACAGATCGGCATGGTCAACAGTGTGGTGCCGCGTGCCGACCTCGACGCCCGCACCCGGGCACTGGCCGAACGCATCGCCGCGATGCCGCCGTTCGGTCTGCGCCAGGCCAAGCGCGCGGTCAACCAGACCCTCGATGTGCAGGGCTTCTACGCGGCCATCCAGTCGGTGTTCGACGTGCACCAGACCGGGCACGGTAATGCGCTGAGCGTCAACGGTTATCCGATTCTGGTCAACCTGGACGAGATGAAACAGAAGATCGAGTGAAGGGTAAATCCATGCGCAACAAGATGATTCGCGGCGCGGCGAGTCTGTGCGGCATCGCGGTGATCGCAGCGGCGACCGTCACCGGCTGTAGCGACGACAAGTCCGACAGCAGCGCCTCGACCACCACGGCCGCGGCGGCGACCACCTCGGCGGCGGCGCCCGCCGCCGGGACGTCGGCGGCCGACCCGGCGACCACCAAGGCCGTCACCGACGCCTACGTGCTGTTCTTCGACGCCAAGCAGCCCGCCGACAAACGCGCGGCCGCGGTGGAGAAGGGCGACGTGTTCGCGCCGGTGCTGGCCGCCCAGGCGAACAACCCGCAGGCGCAGGGCACCTCCGCCACCGTCTCGAAGGTCGCCACGGTCGACGCCGGCCACGCCGATGTCACCTACACGCTGCTCATGGGCGGCAATCCGGTGCTGCCGGATCAGTCCGGGCAGGCCGTGCAGGAGAACGGGCAGTGGAAGGTCGCCGCCTCCACCTTCTGCGCTCTGCTGAAGTTGCAGGGCGGCACCGCACCCGCCTGCTGAGCGCCTGCTCCGGCCCCCTGATCGACCCGCAGCGACAGGGGGCACGCCGCCGCGGCCGCACCGGCTGGCACACTGCAAGGGTCCCGCCGATCACCGCGGGGCGATGCGAGCGCCGGCCGAACGCCGGCGCGCCACGTGCGCCCGGTCGGCGTCGGTTCGCCGTCCGGCGGGAGAGTGAGAACCGAATATGGACGACCACGCGGTGGCCGCCGAGCTCGCCCGGGAAGCCGGTGAGCTCCTGCTCGAGATTCGTGACCAGGGTGGTGCGGTCGGGGACCGGCGTTCCGACGAACTGCTGCTGAAGCGGCTCGCGGAGCTGCGCCCCGACGACGCGGTCCTGTCGGAGGAGAGCACCGACGATCCGATTCGCCTGTCCCGCAGCCGGGTGTGGATCGTCGACCCGCTCGACGGCACCCGCGAATACGGGCAGCCCCCGCGGGCGGATTGGGCCGTACACGTGGCGCTGGCGGTGGACGGCCGCGCCGAGATCGGCGCCGTCGCGCTTCCGGTGCCCGGGCTGGTGCTGGAAACCGGTGCGCCGCCGGTACTCCCGCCCGCCCACGACGGCCCGCCGCGCATCGTCGTCTCCCGCAGCCGCCCACCCGCCTGCGTGCACCATCTCACCGCCGCGCTCGGCGCCGACACCATTCCGATGGGTTCGGCCGGCGCCAAAGCCATGGCGGTCGTGCGCGGCGAAGCCGACATCTACGCCCACTCCGGCGGGCAGTACGAATGGGACTCCTGCGCCCCCGTCGCGGTGGCCGCCGCCGCGGGCCTGCACACCTCGCGCCTGGACGGATCGCCGCTGATCTACAACCAGCCCGACCCCTACCTCCCGGATCTGCTCATCTGCCGTCCGGAACTGGCGGACGAAGTCCTGGAAGCCTTGCGGGACTTCGGGATCTGAGTGGTGGCGGCCCGGCGCTACGGGCCGTCCGGCCGGGGCCGCCGTCACTGCGTGATGCTCGCGGTCATTCGCCCGCGCGCATCCGGGCCAGGTTCCAGCTGTTCCAGGTCTCGTCGTCTTCTCGGTGTGTGAGCCGCTGCCTCAGGTCGAGGCGGGTCGGTGCCGGGAGGCGGTCGAGGACGGGGACGATATCGGCCGACAGCCCGGACAGATAGTCCGCGTCGAGGTCTTCACCGCGCTGCCAGCGATCGATGTTCTCCGAGGCGACCAGCGCCTCGGGATTTGCGACGGCGAGCATCAGCAGCGCGGCCACCGCGGTCGCGAGGGTGGTGCGTGGCAGCCACGCCGTTTCCAGGCGCAGGACCGCGACGACCACCAGCAGGTACACGACGCCGAGCCAGAGTTCGCAGGTTCCGACCAGCAGACGCAGCACGGTGAATCCGTATGCCTGCTGATAGGTCCACATGCGACCGAACGCGGAGGCGATGATCACCAGGGTGAGCCCGCTGATCGTGCAGAGCAGGCCGCGCAGCCAGCGGCGGTCGGTCGCCGAATCCCTGGTGGCGCGGTGCAGGACGGGCAGGATGACGGCGAGGGTGAGCAGGGTGACCGCGGCCAGTTGCCAGAATCCACTGCGCGCGTAGTCGGCGTAGGTCAGCCCGGCGGTGCGCTGCACGTAATCGTCGCCACCGAACAGGGCCACCAGCTGCGCGCCGAGGAACGATGCGAACAACACCGTCAGCGCCCCGACCGGCAACGCCCATTCCAGTCGTGCCAGTGTGCGTTTCGCGGGTGTGCTCCCTGCGTCGGCAGGAGCCGGGGGCCCGGCGAGCACGTACAGCGCGCCGAGAGTTGTCGTAGCGGTGAGCAGGAACAGCACGATCCATCGAGTGGTGGTGGGGGCGTCCATGCGCGGCACCAGGCCCGTGACGATGGCGGCGAACGTGGCGTCGGCACCGGCGAGCAGCGGCACGAACACCGCCAGCAACGCCACCGTCGCGGCCACGGACGCACCGAGTCGCCAGTGCCGGGCTCCGGTGCTGCCGCGCAACCTTCCCTGCGCCGCGTACACCCAGGCGAGGGCGCCGGCCGATGCCAGCGGGACCGCGATCGCATCGTGGAACACCCCGCGCGCCGACGGCCGGCCGACCACGGCGAGCGATCCGCAGACGGCCGCCGCGATCAGGCAGAGGACGAACAACCACCCCGCGGCCCGGAAGGTGCCCACCGCGAGCAGTGCGAGTGCGGCGGCCGCCCACCAGCGGCTCGGGCGGTGCCGGCGCTCGGTGGGTATTTCCGCGCGGTCCGCGGCGCGACGATGGACGGTACCGATCGCGACGGCGATGGCGAAACCCGCTAGCAGCCAGCCGATTCCGGGCCGATCCACCGGCACGGCGGCTGCCGCGAACAGACCTGCCACTCCCGCGGCGGGCAGCACGCCCGCCGGGTAGGCGACCCATCGCGCGCGGGGCGCAACGGGTGGTGCGGACCGGGAGCCCCAGCGAGGCGGGTCGGCGACCACAGCTGTGGCGGTACCGGCATTCCGTGACCACACCGGCGCCTCGTCGTGCCCGGCTGGTGCCGAGCCGCCGGCGGTGGAGACGTCGTGCGACGCGCCGCCCGGAGTTTCGCCGGGGTCGTTCGGGACCGAGGCGTCCGCGGCTGAACTCGTCTCCGGGGCAGCCGGTTTCGCTGGGGCCGGAGGAGATGCCGGTTCCGGTGATCGCGTGGGGTCGGGGGTGGGTTCTTCGGGCACGGCCGGTCCTCCTGAGGGTGTGAGGTATCGGCCCGGGACCGAATCGGTCTGCCGGGCTGTGAGTTTCGGGCTGTCAGTGGTGGTGCGGCGCGGTGGCCGGGAGTATCACGCGAATCCGTGAGCCGGGTTCGGCCACCGCGATGGAGCCGTGGTGCAGGTCGACCACCCAGCGGGCGATGGCGAGACCGAGTCCGGTGCCGCCGTCGTCGGTGCTGCCGCCACGGGTGAAGCGGTCGAAGATGCGCTCGCGTTGCGCGGGAGGAATGCCGGGCCCATCGTCCTCGACATCGATGACCAGGCGCTCGCCCGCGATGTGGGCGAGCAGGCGGACTTCGCCGCCGGCGGGGCCGTGCCGGGCGGCGTTGTCCAGCAGGTTCAGCAACACCTGGTGCAGGCGGGCGCGGTCGGCGTACACGGTGGCGGTGGCGGGATCGATCGTGCTGCGGAAGTGGATACCGCGGCCCAGCGCCGCGGTCATGACCTCCGCCTCGGCGGTCACTGTCGCGAAAGTCGGTGCGATATCGAATTGTTCGCGGTCGAGCGGGATCGCTCCGGCCTCGATGCTGGACAGATCGAGGAGCTCGGAGACGAGCCGGCCGAGCCGTTCGGTCTGTGCCAGTGCGGTTTCCAGTGTTTTCGGATCGGGCTCGGATACGCCGTCCACCAGGTTCTCCAGGACGGCGTGCAAGGCGGTGATCGGGGTGCGCAGCTCGTGCGAGACATTGGCGATCAGTTCGCGGCGCTGCCGGTCGGCGGCGGCGAGGTCGGTCGCCATCCGATTGAACGCGTCGGCCAGTTGTCCCACCTCGTCGCGGGAGGATGCGCGCACCCGGCTCGTGTAGTCGCCGTGTGCCATGCGTTGCGCGGCGGCGGTCATCTCCCGGAGCGGCGTGGTGATGCCGTGCGCCAGGAACTGGGACGACACCAGGGCGATGAGCATCGCGGTCAGTGTGGTCATCGGCGGCAGCCAGCCGATCCGTTGACTGAACCAGGCGAAGGCGAGCCCACCCGAGAAGGTCATCAGAACGGCCAGTTTGAGTTTGATGGATCGGATTCGATCCAGCGGCCGCGGTAGCCGATCCGACAGCTGCGTCACCAGCCTCGCGGCCCGGAGATCGGCACGGTCGCCGGCGTCGAGGTCGGCCCGCGCGCTCATCGGCTCTCCAGGGCATAGCCGACGCCGTGGACGGTGCGGATCAGGTCGGCGCCGAGTTTGCGTCGCAACGCCTTGATGTGACTGTCGACGGCCCGGGTACCGGCCGCATCCGCCCAGTCCCAGACCTCTTCGAGAAGCCGCTCCCGGGCGAGCACCGCGCGGGGACGCCGGGCGAGACGGGCCAGCAGATCGAATTCCAGCGGCGTGAGCTGGGCTTCGACCCCGCCGCGCCAGACCCTGCGCTGATCGCTGTCGATGCGCAGATCGCCGACCACGGTGACCGCCCCGCGCCGATCACCGGCGCGCTCGACCCGCCGCAGCAGAGCATGCACGCGCGCGGTGAGCACCCGCAGCGAGAACGGTTTGGTCAGATAGTCGTCCGCGCCCACCCCGAGTCCGATCAGCTGGTCGGTCTCGTCGGTCCGCGCGGTGAGCATCAGCACCGGTATCGAGCGCTCGGCCTGGATCCGCCGGCACACCTCCAGCCCGTCGTAGCCGGGCAACATGACGTCGAGGACGACCAGATCCGGCTCGAACGTCTCGGCGGCCGCCACCGCCGCGGGACCGTCCGGAGCCGTGGTGACCGTGAACCCTTCGGCCCGCAGCCGAGCCGCCACCGATTCCGCGATCGTGGACTCGTCGTCCACGACCAGGATCCGCCGCGCTGTCGTGGCCTCCACCGGTGGGTTCTGTTCCATGCTCGGGGAGCCTAGCGAGCTCGTGTGGAGAGAACCGGTATCAGTTGTGGAGATTCTGTGTGGTCGGCGATGCCGAGGGGCGTCAGTCGCGCCGGCTTACGTACTCCAGTAACTCGTTGTGCAGCAACCCGTTCGACGCCGCCGCATTCCCGCTGAGCGGGTTCGGGTCGCCGTCGAAGCCGGTGAAGGTGCCGCCGGCCTCGGTGACGATGATCGCGTTGGCGGCCATATCGCCCGGCGACAGGCGGGGATCGGCGCAGATGTCGATCGCGCCCTCGGCGAGCATCATGTAGGACCAGAATTCGCCGTAGGCTCGGGTGCGCCACGCGTCGCGGGACAGGGTGAGGAAGCTGTTCAGGCGGCCGTCGTCCGCCCAGGCGCTGACGGTGGAGTAGGCGAACGATGCGTCGGTCAGGTTCGAAACGCCCGAGACTCGCAGCCGCGACGCCGAGGTCAGGCTGCGGCCGGTGAAGGCGCCGTGGTCCTTCGCGGCCCACCAGCGGCGGGCGAGTGCGGGCGCGGAGACAACGCCGACGATGGGGCGATATCCGCCCTCGGAGACCTCCAGCAGGGAGATCTGCGTGGCCCACACCGGCACTCCGCGCACATAGTTCTCGAGTCCGGTAATGGCGTCGACCACCCAGCAGCGCGGACCGCCACCCTCCAGTCCGTCACCCGCGCCCAGGACCGCATCGCGCGGGCGGGATCGGCGCAGCTGGCCGCGGACGAGTTTCTCCACGGCGTTCTCGGCGTCGCTCACCGTGGCCATATCCGGTCTCGCCCGGACCGCGAGGTCGAGGCCCTTGAACCGGTCCATATTCACCGCGTCGGCGGAATCGGCGAGGACATGGGCGAAACGGAGATCGTCGTCGAGGTGGTCGTGCACCACTGCAAGCTATCCGCAGCCGATGAACACTGCCACCGCCTCGGGTCGGCTCATGCCGAACCAGGCGTGCAAACCTCGGGGCATTGCGCGGTTTTCCGCATTCTTTGTCGAGGTTTGCACGATCTGTTCGGCCCCCGGGCACTGCAAGCGCCGGGCGAACGGAGCCGGCCGAAGACATCTCACAGCTGCGCGAGCCGCGGGGCGGTGCCGCGCGTGCGCACCCAGGCGCCCGCTTCGCGTGTCAGTTCCGCTGCGCTGCCGAGCAATCCGTCGAGGACCAGAGCCCGGCGAGCGTGCCGGTGAAAGTCGTGTTCGGCGGTGAACCCGATACCGCCCAGGACCTGCTGGCAGTGGCGGGCGGCGATCCGGGCGGCATGGCCGGCGGCGGCCTTGGCCAGCAGCGCGCCGAGATCGGTGTCGGCGGTGGCGAGGGTGGCCTCGGCGCCCTCGATGGCTACCAGGGTTTCGGCCAGGCGGTGCCGGACGGCCTGGTGGGCGGCCAGCGGACGGCCGAACTGGACCCGGTCGAGGGCGTGGCGGCGCGCGAGATTCAGCATCGCGCGGCTCGTTCCTGCCAGCCACCAGGAGAGCGCGCGGCGGCCCTCGGCCAACGGAAGCGTCTCGCCGGCGGAAACTCGGCGCAGCGGTAGCTCGGGGTCGAGCACCGGTGGTGCGGAAAAGTGTTGTGCAGCTACCGAATCGGGACCGCCGCGCACGGCGCCGGAGTCGCGGTCGGCACCAGTGGCCGACCGGCCTGTCGGGTCCGTCGCATCGGGCCGGGAACCGCCCGGCGTGCAGCCGACGATCGGATCGGCCCCCGGATCGACAGCGGTCCCGCTGGGCGCAGCCGGAGCGGATGGAGCTACGCCGGTTCGCTCCCACACGATCCAGTGGCCACCGGTAAAGGGAAGCGCGACGCCGGCAGGCAGGTCGCGGCCGGCGGCGTGCGCGATGACGTCGTTGAGCACGGGAGCATGGGCGCCGGTTTCACCGAGCAGCCGGAATACCAGAGGTATCGCCACTTCCGGAGTTTCGGTCAGCAGGTCGAGCCAGCCGAAGTCGAGGAGTGCGCGATCCAGTGTGTCACCCGTGCTGCCGGTCATGGTGGCGCGCAGGCTGTCGGTCAGCAGCGTGATCTCATCGGCATCCATGGTCATCCGTTCGAAACTCGGTGCGGTGCAGTGCAACCGGGGCCCCGGCCCTGTGGCGGCCGGACCGACCGGGCCATGCTGCGCGCCTTAAAGGGAGCCGAGGTCTCGGCCCACACGCGGCAACAACGCGCGGCAGATGAACACCCGCGTCTCATTCCCGCCCCAAATCGAGCAGGCGGCGCGCGATGATGTTGCGCTGGATCTCGGCCGTCCCGCCGTAAATCGTGGCTGCCCGCGAATACAGATATTCGGTACGCCATTCCTCGTCGTCGAATTCGACTGCGCCCGGAAGCATGTCGCGCGCGGTGTCGAACAGCTGCTGTTCGGCGGTGGCCAGCAGCACCTTGTCGATCGAGGTCTCCGGACCGAGCCGCTGTCCGTCCGCCAGCCGCCGCTGGGTGGCGTGCGAGCGGCACCGCACGGTGTGCAGTGCTAGAAAGGCAGCGCCCAGGGCGGCGTCGTCACGCAGATCCGTATCCGCGATCAGCGCGTCCAATCGGGTGAACAGGTAGGCGATCCGGTGCCAGAAGCAGGTGGACCGCTCGTGCGGCAGCAGATCCATCGCCACCCGCCAGCCGTCCCCGGGCTTGCCCAGCATGCGATCGCCGGGCACGACGACGTCGTCGAAATACACTTCGGCGAATTCGTCGACGCCGTGCATGGTCCGCAGTGGGCGCACGGCGATCCCGGGGGAGTCCATATCGACGAAGAACGCGGTGATGCCCTCGTGCCCCGGCGCGGTGCGGGTCAGCAGGACACAGCGGGCGGAGTACTGTGCCAAGCTGGTCCAGACCTTCTGGCCACTGATGATCCACTTGTCGCCGTCGGCAACGGCTTTGGTGCTCAGAGACGCCAGATCGCTACCGGAACCCGGTTCGGAGAACCCCTGGCACCACTGTTCGCGCCCCGACAGCAGCGCCGGCGCCATCGCGGCGGCCAGTTCCGGCCGGGCGTAGGAGATCATCGTGGGCGCCAGCACTTCCACCATCGAGTAGATGCCGGGTTCGGCCAGGCCGTGGGTGGCGACTTCCTCACCGAGTACCGCTCGTAGCACCGCGGGCCCGCCGAGCCCGCCGACCCGTTCGGGCCAGCCGTGGCGCATCCAGCCGGCGTCGAAGAGGGCGCGCCGCACCCGGGCCAGCTGGGCCACCTGGCCGTCGAGGCTGCGATCCGGGCCCGGTGTGAGGTCGTGGTCCGCCAGCCATCGCCGCAGATTGTCCCGAAACGTCGCGATATCCGTGGTACCCATCTCTGCGATTCCCTCGATCACTGTGTGCGAACGTCACTTTCGGGCCGGGGCCGCTCAGACGGCAGGGCGGTCGAATGCGTGCGGGATACCGGAATCGTGGTCGCCGCTGCGCCGGATGAAGGTCATTCTGCGGGTTTTGATCCGCCAGCCGTCGTCGGTGCGGACATAGGTGTCGCTGTAGTAGCCGATCCGCATGTCGTGGGTGGAGTGCTCGACGAAACACAACGTCTGCGTGCCGGAGGCGTTGTCGCCGTCGAGTTCGAGCACCGGTGTGCCGGTCAGGAACAGGCCCTTGGGCGCGGCCGCGACGAGTTCGGGGAACACGTCGAGGTTATAGGTGTCGCCGAAGGCGCTGTAGGTGCCGTCGGGGGCGAAAACGCTCAACAGCCCCTCGATATCGCCCTTCGTGATGGTGACCGCGTAACGCGCCAGCAGCTGCTGGATATCGAGCAGATCGTCATTTCTGGACATACACTTTTCCGCCTTTCATCACGAATCGCACGTCCTGGGTCACGGTGATGTCGTCGACGGGATTGCCCGGCACACCGATGATGTCGGCGAGCAGGCCGGGGGCGATCCGGCCGCGGTCGTCTGCGTCGATGAGTTCGGCGGCGTTGATCGTGCCGGCGCGCAACACGTCGATCGGTGCCAGTCCGCGTTCGACCAGTGCCACGAGCTCGTCGGCGTTGCGGCCGTGCGGGATGGCGGGAGCGTCGGTGCCGACCGCGATGCGGACCCCGGCGTCGTAGGCGGCCTTGACCGAGAGGCGCGCCTTCGGGAACATCTCCGCGGCCTTGGCCTGCAGCGCCGGATCGGCCTTGGAGACGTCCATGGCGTCGGCCAGGCGGGTGGTCGGCACCAGCCAGGTGCGGGCGGCGACCATCTGCGCGATGGTTTCGTCGTCGATCAGGAAACCGTGTTCGATGCAGTCGATTCCGGCGGCGATGGCGTGCCGGACCGCCTCCGCGCCGTGCGTGTGCGCGGCCACCTTGAGGCCACGCCGATGCGCCTCGTCGACGATCGCGCGCAGTTCCTCGTCCGAATAGTGTTGTGCGCCAGGGGCTCCGGTGAGCGACATGACGCCACCGGAGACGCAGATCTTGATCAGCTGGGCGCCGTACTTGATCTGGTAGCGCACGGCCTTGCGCACCTCGTCCACGCCGTTGGCGATGCCCTCCTCGATGGTGAGATGCAGGACGTCGGGCATGAACGCCGAGAACATGGTCGGATCCAGATGGCCGCCGGTGGGGGTGATGGCGTGCCCGGCCGGCACGATCCGCGGACCGTCCACCCACCCCTTGTCGATCGCCTTGCCCAGCGCCACATCCAGCAGATAGCCACCGGTTTTGACGAACAGGCCCAGGTTGCGCACGGTGGTGAACCCCGCGCGCAGGGTGCGGCGGGCGTTACCCACCGCCCGCAGCACTCGGGTGGCCGGATCGTCGGTGACGCTGGAGGCCAGCCCGGATTCCCCGCGCCCGCCCATGAGCAGGTTGACTTCCATATCCATCAGGCCGGGCAGCAGCACCATATCGCCGAGATCGACGACCTCGCCCTCGGGTTCGCCGCCCACGCCGACGATGCGGTCGTCTGCCACCCGGACCACGCCGGGGCGGATGATCTCACCGGAATCGATGTCGAGGACACCGGCGGCCTTCAGCGTCAGCATCGGCCTACACCACCGGCTCGCGCGCGAGATCCAGATAGGCCGCACCCGAATCGGGCACCCGCGGCTGCTTCCACACCTCGACCGGGAACGACACCATGATCAGCGACTGCATCAGGTGTGTCAGATACCGTGCGTCGTCGGGCATTTCGTCGAGCGGGAACTGGTCCAGATAGTCGAGCGCCTCCTCGAGCCGGGGGAACGCGGCGTCGTAGAACGCCTGCATCTGCGCCATATCGGAGGCGAGCCGTTTGCGATAGCGTTCGGGCTCGGTGTCGATGATCCAGTCGGAGAACTTCTCCAGTTCGGCGAATTCCCCGGGCAGTTTCTTCGTCTCAGACGTTGGCATCGCGGTACTCCTGAACTTTGCGCTGTGCGACATGATGCAGATGCCGCAGCAGGACTTCCTGGTCGTTGAGCGGGAATTCCTTGACGACACTGGTTTCCAGCATCGTCTGGGTGGCCTCCAAGGTGTTGGCGTCCTGCAACGCGTATTCCTTGAACGTCACGCCGGTCAATTCCTGCCGCAGCCGTTCGCGGGCGTTCTTGGGGGGTGTGAAATACAGGTTCGCCTCGAAGATGTGCGTGCGCACCGAGGTCGGCCACCAGTTGTAGGTGAGGAACCAGCCCGGCGCCCACACCAGGATCGCGAAATTGGGGAACACATCGAATTCGTCCACGCCCCAGGCGCGATGGCCGGACGGATTGATCCCGGGGGGCATGGGATCCAGCCCCTCGATATCGGGCCGGTCCCACGGTCCGAACAGGCCCGAGCGGAGCACTCGCTCGATCGGCTTGACCATGTCGAGGTCCTTCGGCGGGGCCATGCCGCCCCACGAGGACACCATGGAATGGGGGGTGTCGATCTGGTAGTGCAGGGCCTCGAAGCCGACGTCGGCCAGTTTGTCGGCCTCGTCCTTCACCGCCTGCTTCATATGCAGGATCGGCGCGTGATAGAACTCGGCGAACGCGTCGATGAACAGTTTCCAGTTGCTGCCCACCTCGGCCTTGTAGCTGTAGACCTCGGTGAATTCGTGGAAGGGAAATCCCTCCAGCCCCTTCACCATCGGGCCGAGGTAATCCTGCAGCGGCGGGGCGTCGGGGTCGACATTGACGAAGATGAACCCCTCCCACACCTCGCAGCGCACGTCGGCGAGGCCGTAGTCGGCCTTGTCCATGCCGAAGAATTCCTTCTCCTGCTGAACGAAGGTGCACGTGCCGTCGAGGTTGTAGCGCCAGGCGTGGTACTTGCAGGTGAACTGCCGGCAGGTGCCGGAGGTCTCCTCGTTCGGGAAGTCGTCCCAGACGAGTTTGTTGCCGCGGTGGCGGCAGATGTTGTGGAAGGCCCGGATCACGTCGTCGGTGCCGCGGACGATGATCAGCGAGGTGCCGATGCAGGCCAGTTCCTTGGTGAAGTAGCTGCCCTTGCGCGGCAGCAGCACATCGCGGCCGACGCACAGCCAGCTCTTGCGGAAGATGGCGTTGCGCTCGTCCTCGTAGAACTGCGGGTCGATCGAATCGGTGTAGTCGACGGTGCCGGTCCCCAGTTCGGGATAGTTCTCGGTCCAGCTTCCGGCGGCTGGTTTGCTGAAGTGCGGCAAGGGATTACCTCTCGTGATCGGGCTGGATGCCGAAGGTGTTGAAGGCCATCGCGACCATGGCGTAGCCGCCGACGGTGAAGACCAGATCCATGCGCTGGCGTTCGTCGAGGTAGTCGCTCAACGCGGCCCAGGTGGTGTCCGACAGCTGCGACTTCTCGTCGAGTTCGTCGACCGCCGCGAGCAGCAGCCGATCGAACTCGCCGGTGAGCCGTCCGTCGCGGATCCCGTCGATGTCGGCGTCGGACAGGCCGGTGGAATCGGCCATCGCGACATGGTGGGCCCATTCGTAGGCGCACTGACGGCGGTGCGCGATGCGCAGGATCGCGATCTCGCGCACGCGCGGCGGCAAGGTGGATCGGAACAGCAGGTAGACGCCGAAGCCGAGATATGCCTCGGCCAGGTCCGGATGTCTGGCCAGAGCCGACATCGCGGGTCCGGCGCCGTCGGGATTGCGCCGAGCACGTGGCAGCAGAGCGGCCAGGGCACCGCGGGTCCGATCGTCCCATTGGTCGGCCGGCAGGGGCGGCAGGCGCATCCTCTCCTCCTCTCATTCAGGAGAATGACATTCTCCTCAACGGACCAATAGATTTTCACGTGAGGGGTCGACTCGTCAACGTTCGGTACGAAGTGCGGGAAATTCCCTGCTCAGAAGTGGTCCGCGCGAGGTGTGCGGAACGTCGGACGGTTGCCGCTGTCGGCGACGGCGTCGGTCCGGTAGGACTGCCGACTGCGAGCGGGAGCCGATCCCGACGCAGAAGTAGAAGGTTGATTCTCCAAATATGAGAAGATAGTTTTCTAGTCGCACAGTCCAGGAAGAGGAGTCGAGAGCATGGCAGCCCTGCGTCCCGGTGAACAGCTCGCCAGCACCGTCTGCGGCACCAAGGTGGTGGTGGTGCGCGCGCCCGCCGATGCCAGTCCCGTATTGACCTGTGGCGGAAGCCCTCTGGTTCCGGCCGCGAGCGCGCCACCGGCCGCACCCGCGGCGGGAGAACCGGTGACACTGATCGGCAAGCGCTACGTCGACGCGGCCGATTCCGTCGAATTGCTGTGTACCAGTTCGGGTTCCGGTGAACTGCGCTGCGACGGAACCCCGATGACGATCAAGGCGGCCAAGGCGCTGCCGGCCTCGGACTGAGGGGTGCGGTGACCGGAGAGCAGGAGTGCGCATGTCCGCCGGAATGACATTCGAACCGACCGAGGATCAGCAGCTGATCCGCTCGGCGGTAGCGGAACTGTGCCGAAAATTCGACGACCGCTACTGGATGCGCAAGGACCAGGACCACGAATTCCCCACGGAGTTCTACCAGGCGATCGCCGCCGGTGGCTGGCTCGGCATCACCATCCCCGAGGAGTACGGCGGCCACGGCCTGGGCCTGACCGAGGCGACCATCCTCGCCGAGGAGGTCGCCCGCTCGGGCGGCGGAATGAACGCCGCCACCGCGATTCATCTGTCGATCTTCGGCATGCAGCCGGTGGTCCGCCACGGCTCCGAGGAGCTCAAGCGGCGGACGCTGCCCCGGGTGGCGGCCGGAGACCTGCACGTCTGTTTCGGGGTCACCGAGCCGGGGGCGGGCCTGGACACCAGCCGGATCACGACCTTCGCCCGCCGCGACGGCGACCATTACATCGTCAACGGACGCAAGGTGTGGATCTCCAAGGCGCTGGAATCGGAGAAGATCCTGCTGCTGACCCGAACCACCGGCTACGACGAGGTGAGGCGCAAAACCGATGGGATGACCCTGTTCCTCACCGATATCGACCGCGCCCACATCGATATCCGCCCGATCGCCAAGATGGGTCGCAACGCCGTCTCCTCCAACGAGGTGTTCATCGACGATCTGCGGATTCCGGTCGAGGACCGCGTGGGCGAGGAGGGCGAGGGTTTTCGGTATCTGCTCGACGGGCTGAATCCGGAGCGAATGCTCATCGCCGCCGAGGCGCTCGGCATCGGCCGCGTCGCGCTGGACCGGGCGGTCAAATACGCCGGCGAGCGTGTGGTCTTCGACCGGCCGATCGGCATGAATCAGGGCATCCAGTTCCCGCTCGCCGATTCGCTGGCCCATCTGGATGCCGCGGAACTGGTGCTGCGCAAGGCGACCTGGCTCTACGACAACGGTAAACCCTGTGGCCGCGAGGCGAATACGGCCAAATATCTGTGTGCCGACGCCGGCTTCACCGCCGCCGACCGTGCCATGCAGACCCACGGCGGGATGGGATATGCCGAGGAGTACCACGTGGCCCGCTATTTCCGCGAGGCGCGCGTCATGCGCATCGCCCCCGTCAGCCAGGAAATGATCTTGAACTACCTGGGTTCGCACACATTGGGATTGCCGAGGAGCTACTGATGCCGGCACGAGGACTTTTCGATCTGACCGGCCGCGCGGCCATGGTCACCGGCGCCGCGGGCGGCATCGGATCGGCGGTGGCGCAGGCGCTGGCCACCGCCGGCGCCGCGGTACTGGTCACCGATATCGACGCCGCGGCCGCGGCGGCGGTCGCCGACAAGATCGCCGGCGCCGGGGGGCGGGCGGCGAGTTGCGCGCTGGACGTATCCGACCGCGGCGCCGCCGATTCCGCGGCCGAGCAGGGCGCGGCGCTGGCCGGCGGCACACTGCACATCGTGGTCAACAACGCCGGTGTCACGGCGCCCGCGATGTTCGGCGCCACCACCGTCGATTCGATGCGCCGCCTCTACGACATCCACGCGCTGGGCACCTTCAACTGCGCGCAGGCGGCGCTGCCGTATCTGCCCACCGACGGCACCGGGCGCATCATCAACGTCACCTCCTCGGCCGGGTTGACCGGAACCCTGGGGCAGGTGAACTATTCGGCCGCCAAGGCCGCGATCGTGGGCATCACCAAATCGCTGGCCCGCGAGCTGGCCCGCAAGAACATCCTGGTGAACGCGCTGGCCCCGCTGGCGGCCACACCGATGACGACCACCATCCGCACCGACGAGAAATTCGCCGCGCAGATGCTGAACCGAATTCCGTTGCGGCGCTGGGCCGAACCGGACGAGGTGGCCGGAGCGTTCGTCTTCCTGGCCTCCGACGCCGCCTCCTTCGTCACCGGGCAGGTGCTGCCGGTGGACGGCGGCATGGTGATGTGATGATCATCGATCCGCAGGCGGCGGGCCCGCTCGCCGGGGTCACGGTGGTGGCGCTGGAACAGGCGGTGTCCGCGCCGATGTGCACGCGCACCCTCGCCGATTTCGGGGCCCGGGTGATCAAGGTGGAGAACCCGGACGGCGGTGACTTCGCCCGCTACTACGACGACGTGGTCGAGGGCCAGGCCGCGCATTTCGTGTGGGTCAACCGCGGCAAGGAATCGGTGACCCTCGACCTGAAATCGCCAGCGGGCGTGGAACTCCTGCATCGCCTGCTGGAGCGCGCCGACGTGCTGGTCGCCAATCTGGCCCCCGGAGCCCTGGACCGGCTGGGATTGTCTCCGGCCGAGGTGGAGAGCCGGCACCCGGATCTGATCTCGCTGACCATCGACGGATTCGGCGCGGGCGGGCCGCTGTCGCACAAACGCGCATACGACCTGCTGGTCCAGGCCGAGGCCGGGGTGTGCGCGGTGACCGGCACGGCCGGCGCGCCCGCCAAACCAGGCCCGCCGGTGGCGGATGTGACCACGGGCCTGTACGCGGCCCTGTCGATCGTGTCCTCGCTGTGCGGGCGGCTGCGGCGCGGGCCGGGCCCGGGCACCGCGATATCGGTGAGCCTGTTCGACACCATGGCCGAGATGATGGGCTATCACCTCACCTACGCCCGGCACAGCGGAATCGACCAGCAGCCGCTCGGCATGAGCTCACCGGCGGTGGCGCCGTACGGCGCCTACGCGACGGCCGACGGGCAGACCGTGGTGCTGGGCACGACGAACGACCGGGAATGGCAGCGGCTGGTCCGCGACATCCTCGAACGCCCGGATCTCGCCGCCGACGACCGCTTCCGCACCAATCCCAGCCGGGTCGCCCATCGCGCCGAGCTCGACGAGGCGATCGGAAGCTGGTGTGCGCGACACGATCTGGCCGACATCCAAGCGTCCGCAGACGCCGCCGGAATCGGCAACGCGCGCTACAACCGGCCCAGCGAGGTCCTGGCCCACCCGCAACTGTCCGAGCGCGACCGCTGGCGCGGTATCGACACCCCGAACGGGCCGATCCCGTCCCTGCTGCCCCCCGCCGTGATCGAGGGCTACCAGCCGCCGATGGGCGCGGTGCCGGGCCTGGGGGAGCACACCGATGCGGTGCTGGCCGAAATCGGCTGCAGCGCAGACGAGATCGCTCGATGGCGAGCGGCGGGCGTGATCGGCTCCCGCCACGCAGGGGTGGCTGCCGCTCATGTGCGCTGACTCGATCGTCGACCGCGCCGCGTCGCCCGTGATCTCGGGCCGGAGTGAGGGATTCGGCCGGTGGAATACCGCCGCGGCCGTGGCGGCCGGCCGAAACACCGGGCCCGCACGTTCGACGCCGCGTACCTCGTCGTGCCCGTGTCATGCCGGTGGCAGGGCGCGTGGCCGCCCGGAACGGGAGCACCGTCATGGTCTCGCATGACCCGGTCCTGCACTGCGCCGATCAAGCGGGTGTGCGGACGCTGACCTTGAATCGGCCGCATCGCAAGAACGCGATCGACGCCGAACTGTGGGCGGCGCTGCAGGACGTGCTGCGCGCCACCGCGACAGACCTGGATGTGCGCGTGGTGGTTCTCACCGGCGCGGGTGGTGAATTCTGTTCCGGCGCCGATATTTCCACGCCCGACAACACCCATCCGACCTATCGGATGCGGGCGCTGACCGAGGTGGCGCTGGCACTGCACGAGCTGCCGATGCCGACCGTGGCGAAGGTCCGCGGCGTGGCCGTCGGTGCCGGGTGGAATCTCGCGCTCGGCTGCGATTTCGTCGTGGCGACCCCGCGAGCCCGGTTCTCCCAGATCTTCGCCCGGCGCGGGCTGTCCCCGGATCTGGGCGGCACCTGGCTGCTGCCCAAGATCGCCGGACTGCAACAGGCGAAAAGGCTTGCGCTGCTGGGGGAGACGATCGACGGCGAACAGGCGCGCGAACTGAACCTCGTGACGTGGCTGTGCGAGGACGCCGAACTCGACGGTTTCGTCGACGACCTGGCGGCGCGGCTGGCGGCGGGACCGCCGGTGGCGCTGGCCCAGACCAAGGCCTTGCTCAACGAGGGCGCCGACCGCAGTCTGCGGGAGGCGCTGGCCGGGGAGGCGCGGGCGCAGGGGATCAATTTCGCCACCGCCGACGCACCGGAGGCGTTCGCGGCCTTCGCCGAGAAACGCCCGCCCCGGTTCACCGGCCGGTGGACGGTCACCAGACCGCCGATCCGCCGTGCGGATCGGCCCGACGACGAAGGTCGAACAGATGCGTGAGGTAGTCATCGCCGCGGCGGTCCGCACCCCGATCGGCAAACGCAACGGCGCTTTGGCCGATATCCACCCCGTGGACCTGTCTGCGCTGGTGCTGACCGCATTGGCCGAGCGCACCGGTCTGGATCCGGCGCTCGTCGACGACGTGATGTGGGGATGCGTCTCGCAGGTCGGCGACCAGTCGTCGAATATCGGCCGCTATGCGGTCCTGGCCGCGGGCTGGCCGGAAGCGGTTCCCGGCACCACGATCAACCGCGCATGCGGATCCAGCCAGCAGGCGGTCGATTTCGCCGCCGCCGTGGTCGGCTCGGGACAGCAGGACCTGGTGGTCGCCGGCGGTGTGGAAGTGATGAGCCGGGTGCCGCTGGGCTCGGCCCGCGCCACCGGCATGCCGTACGGGCCGAAAGCCCGTGCGCGCTATCACGATTTCTCCTTCGACCAGGGGATCTCGGCCGAACTCATCGCCGAGAAGTGGGGCTTTTCCCGCACCCGCCTCGACGACTACGCCGCGCGCTCGCACGAACTGGCGGCCGCGGCCGTCGACCGCGGGGCCTTCGACGACCAGATCGTCGACGTGCCCGCCGGTTCGGCCACGGTCGGCGCCGACGAGGGCATTCGCCGCGGCACCTCCGCCGACACGCTGGCCCGGCTGAAACCGGCCTTTCGCGCGGACGGGGTGATCCACGCCGGCAACTCGTCGCAGATCTCCGACGGCGCGGCCGCGGTGCTGATCACCACCCCGGACAAGGCACGAGACCTGGGGCTGACACCGCTGGTCCGCTATCGCGGTGGCGCGGTGACCGGCGCGGATCCGATGCTGATGCTCACCGGCCCGATCCCGGCGACGGAGAAGGTGCTGCGCCGGTGCGGGCTGTCGCTCGCCGAGATCGGTGTGTTCGAAGTGAACGAGGCGTTCGCGCCGGTGCCGCTGGCCTGGCTGGCCGAAACCGGCGCCGACCTCGGCCGGATGAATCCGCTGGGCGGGGCCATCGCGCTCGGCCATCCACTCGGCGCCTCGGGCGCGGTATTGCTGACCCGCATGATTCATCACATGCGCGACAACGGCATTCGCTACGGCCTGCAAACCATGTGCGAGGGCGGCGGCACCGCCAACGCCACCGTCGTCGAACTGCTGAACTGATCGGAGGACCGGCGTGCGCCGAGAACTGTTCACCGCCGACCACGAATCGTTCCGGGCACTGGCCCGCGAATTCATCGACAAGCATGTGGTCGAGAACTACCCGGACTGGGAACGCGCCGGCCGGATGCCGCGTGAAATCTTCACGCGGCTGGGCGAATTGGGCCTGCTCGGCATCGCGATTCCCGAGGAGTACGGGGGAGCGGGGCTGCGCGACTACCGCTACAACGTGGTGCTGCAGGAGGAGGCGGCGCGGGCGCTGGTCACGCTGTCGACCGTGCGCACCCAGTTGGACGTGATCCTGCCGTACTTCCTCGACTACGCCGACGCGGCCCAGCGCGAGCGCTGGTTTCCCGGCCTGGCGTCGGGCCGGCTGCTGACCGCCATCGCCATGACCGAACCCGGCACCGGATCCGATCTGGCCGGGGTGCGGACCACCGCCGTCCGCGACGGTGACCACTACGTTCTCAGCGGAGCCAAGACGTTCATCACCGGTGGGCTGCTGGCCGATCTGGTGATCGTGGTGTGCCGGACCTCGACCGATCCGGACAACCGCCGGCACGGGCTGACGCTGCTGGTCGTGGAGGACGGCATGCCCGGCTTCTCGCGTGGCCGGGTGCTGGAGAAGATGGGCTGCAAGGTGCAGGACACCGTCGAGCTGTCGTTCGACGAGGTGCGGGTGCCGGTGGCGAACCGTCTCGGTGCGGAGGGCGCGGCATTCGGCTACCTCGGCCACAATCTGCCTCAGGAGCGGCTGACCGTCGCCGTCGGATCGGTGGCGCAATCGCGCGCCGCGCTCACCGCCACCATCGACTATGTGAAGCAGCGCAAGGCATTCGGCACGCCGGTCGCCGCGTTCCAGAATACGAAGTTCGAACTGGCGGCCATGTCCGCCGAGATCGAGGCGGCTCAGACCATGCTGGACCGGGCGGTGGCCGACCTGGTCGACGGGGAACTGTCCGGGGCCGACGCCGCGCGCGTGAAGCTGTTCTGCACCGAGGTGCAGGCGCGGGTGGTCGATCGCTGCCTGCAGCTGTTCGGTGGCTACGGCTACATGATGGAATATCCGATCGCGCGGCTCTACACCGATGCCCGGGTGGCGCGCATCTACGCCGGAACCAGTGAGGTGATGAAGACGATCATCGCCAAATCACTGGCGTTGTAGGCGCTTTCGGCGCACGAACACCCGGCCGCGATGCCTCGGCGGCCGGGTGCTGTGACGGCGTCAGTCCCCTTCGGGGGTATCGGTGTAGCGCTGCAGATAGAGCTGTTCGCCCAGCGTGCTCAGCAGTTCGAGCTCGGTTTCGAGGTAGTCGACGTGACTTTCCTCGTCCTCGAGGATCGACTCGAAGATGCGGGCGGAGGTGACGTCACCGCGCGAGCGCATCAGCTCGATACCACCGCGCAGCCGGGTCACGGCCTCCATCTCGATCTCGAGGTCGGCGCGCAGCTGTTCCGGGACGGTCTGGCCGATCCGCAGCGGGTTGAGCTTCTGGTAGTTCGGCAGACCTTCGAGGAACAGGATCCGATCGGTGAGGACTTCGGCGTGCTTCATCTCATCGAAGGATTCGTGGCGCGTGTGCTTGGCCAGCTTGGGGTAGCCCCAGTTCTCCTGCATCTTGGCGTGCAGGAAGTACTGATTGATCGCCGTGAGTTCGGCCGTCAACTGCTCGTTGAGTAGCGCGATGATTTCCTTGTCGCCTTCCATGATGTGTGATCGTGGCACAGATCACAGATCAGGGGAATGAGCGGGGTGCGTGTCGGTGTCAGGCAGCGGTCGACTCGGCCGGTTCGTCGGTGCGCGCCCGGCCTATCGCCTCGGCCAATCGGGCGGTGCACGAGCCGCAACCCGGCTTCCAGCCACAGGCCTTCTTGACTTGTCTGGTCGAACAGGCGCCGGCGGCGACGCAGGTGTGCACGTCCGCTTCGGAGACGGCATTGCAGATGCAGATGTACACGGTCGGCCTCGGATGCTCTGACGACAATTGCAGGGTCTTTTCGAGAGGTAAGCCTCGCCTAAACAGGTAACCCTTGCCTAAGGTAGCACCCGGGTGGCGGGGGTTGTCAATGGGGCGGCGCGCGCGTCGCGGACATGCTCCGGGCCGGCGACGTGCTCACCGCGTCACCGGCTGCTCTCGCTGCGCCCTCGGCTGGCGGAAGGTCCTTCGATAGGCGATCGGCGAGACGCCGAGTTGAGTGCGCAGGTGGTGGCGCAGCGAGGCGGCGGTGCCCATACCGGCGGCCCGCGCGACCTCGTCGACGGTGAGTGCCGTGGTTTCCAGGAGATGGCGCGCGTGGCGCATCCGCTGGTGCAGGATCCAGGCGCCGGGTGCCGTGCCGGTCTCGGCCTTGAAGCGGCGGGTGAACGTGCGCACGCTCATCCGGGCGTGTGCGGCGAGGGTGGTGAGATCCAGATCGTCGCTCAGTCGCGCGAGCGCCCATTCCCGGGTGGCGGCGGTGCTTTCCGCGCCCGGATCGGGGACCTGCTGTTCGATGAACTGGGACTGCCCGCCTTCACGCCACGGCGGCACCACACAGTGGCGGGCGGCCCGGTTCGCGGCCGCGCTGCCGTCGTCGGAGCGCACCAGATGCAGGCACAGATCCACCCCGGCCGCCAGACCCGCTGCGGTGCAGACATTTCCGTCCTCGACGAACAGCAGATCCTCATCGAGCAGTACGGCGGGAAACAGGGTGCGAAAGTCCGCCGCGTATTTCCAGTGGGTGGTGGCACGGCGGCCGTCGAGGATGCCCGCCGCGCCCAGCACGAACGCGCCGGTGCAGATCGAGACGATGCGCGCATCGGACCGGATCGATGCCAGCGCATCCGTCACCGCGCGCGGCAGGACGCCGTCGCGGCGCGGGCCCGGCATGGTCGTACCCGGCACGATCACGGTGTCGGCGTGGGCCAGCAGGTCGGCGCCGTACTCCGGCGTGACGGCGTAGCCGTTGGTGGACGGGATCGGGGACCGGTCCAGCCCGCAGATCCGCACGTCGTAGAGCGAGGTGCCGTCGTCGGCGGTGGCCGCGCCCAGCACGGTCGGCGGAATCGTCATATCGAAGCCGACGATGGGGGCCAGGGCCAGGACTGCCACCAGATGCGGATCGGGCACGGTCGTCTCCTCGTCGCGGCGCAGGTATGGCTGAATCTTTACGCATTATGGCATTCAGGCCACTCGTCGGCGACCGCGCGATTCGGCACGCTCACTCGGTGACCGAAATTCGCCTCACCGACCACATACCTTCGCCGTCACCGGAGCGGCCCACGCCCCGATTCGCGCGTCGTCCGCATCCTGCGTGGATTGTCGCCGCCGTCGGCTTCGTCGCCCTGCTGGGCGCGGCCGCGTTCCGCTCGGTGCCCAGCGTGCTGATGGATCCGCTGCACGAGGAATTCGGCTGGTCGCACGGCACCATCGGCGCCGCGGTCTCGGTGAATATGCTGCTGTACGGGGTGATTTCGCCGTTCGCGGCCGCGCTGATGGACCGGTTCGGCATTCGGCTGGTGGTGGCGTGCGCGTTGCTCCTCGTCACCGCGGGCAGCGGGCTCACGGTCTTCATGACACAGCCGTGGCAGTTGATGGCGACGTGGGGGCTGCTGGTCGGCGTCGGCGTGGGATCGATGTCGATGCCGTTCGTGGCCACCATCACCGGACGCTGGTTCGTCCGGCACCGCGGACTGGTCACCGGTGTGCTCACCGCGGCCGGCGCCACCGGACAGCAGGTGTTCCTGCCGCTCGTCTCGATGCTGGCCCGCGACCACGGCTGGCGGGCCCCGGCACTGGTCGTCGCCGCGACCGCCCTGGCCGTGGTGCCGCTGGTGGTGCTGTTCATCCGTGACTTCCCCGGCGATATCGGACATACCGCCTACGGCGCCGGCCCCGGCAGCGACGCGGGCCTGCGCACCGCGGCGGCCGGCGGGGCCGCGCGGGCGCTGACCGTCCTGGCCGCGATCGTGCGCCGGCCCGTATTCTGGCTGCTGGCAGGGGGTTTCGCGATCTGTGGCGCCTCCACCAACGGATTGATCGGCACTCATTTCGTCAGTGCCGCACACGATCACGGCATGCCGCCCACCACCGCGGCCGGACTGCTGGCCACCGTGGGCATCTTCGACGTCGCGGGAACGATCGCCTCGGGCTGGCTCACCGACCGCATCGGCTCGCGGTACCTGCTGACGATGTACTACGCGCTGCGCGGCCTGTCGTTGCTGATTCTGCCGATGCTGTTCGCTCCCGATGTGCGGCCGAGCATGTGGGTGTTCGTCATCTTCTACGGTCTGGACTGGATCGCGACGGTGCCGCCGACGGTCGCGCTGTGCCGCGAACACTTCGGCGCCGACGGGGCGATCGCCTTCGGCTGGGTGTTCGCCTCACATCAGATCGGCGCCGCGATCGCCGCATCCGGGGCCGGCTTCATCCGCGACGTGCAGGGCAGCTACCAGCCGGCCTGGTTCATCGCCGGAGGTCTGTGCGCGGTGGCGGCGGTGATGTCGCTGAGCATTCGCCAACCGCGTCCGCGAGAGGCGCTGGCGCAGTAGAGTTTCAATCCCGGCTCCACCGTTCCCGATGAGGGAGGTCGTGCAGTGCCCGTGGTTTCCGTGCCGATCCGGCCCCGGCTGATCGCCGGGGCATTGACCGGCGTCGCAGTTCTGTTCGTCGCCTGCGGGTGCGGATCGTCGTCGAAACCCGCGCCCGCGAGCACCACGTCCGCCGCGGCGACCACCTCGCCGGCCCCGGCAATCCATCCGCTCGACGAGCCCACGTTGCGCGGCATCGTCGAGTCGGTGGCGCGTCCGGCGTCGGTGCCGGGCGCCGTGGCGTTCGTCCGCACCGCCGCCGGCGACGTCGGCACCTCCTACGGCACCCGCACCTTCGGCGGCGGCCCGGCGGTCACCGCGGCCGACCATGTGCGCATCGGATCGCTCACCAAGACCTGGACCGGCACGGTAATCCTGCAACAGGTGCAGGAACGCAAGCTGGCCCTCGACGATCCGGTCTCGAAGTACCGCACCGATGTGCCCGGCGGCGCGGCCATCACCATCGCCCAGCTGCTCGACATGCGCAGCGGCCTCTACAACTACAGCGAGACCCGGGAACTCGCCGAGGCCATGGACGCCGATCCGGGCCGGGTGTGGCAACCCGACGAACTGCTCGCCATGGCATTCGCGCACCCGCCGTATTTCCCGCCGGGACAGGGCTATCACTACTCGAATACCAACACGATCCTGCTGGGGCTGATCGCCGAGCAGCTGGACGGCAAACCGCTCGAACAGATCATGCGGGATCGGCTGTTCGGACCGCTCGGGCTGACTCAGAGCTCGTTCCCGGCGCGCACGTCGGCGGCCATACCCGACCCGCATCCGCAGGGCTACATGTACGGCACCAACGTCTTGACCATGGGATCTCCACCGGCGTTGCCGCCCGAGATGCAGGCCGAGGCCAAGGCGGGCCGGCTGCTGCCCGGTGATCGGACCGCGGACAATCCCTCCTGGGGCTGGGCCGCGGGTGCCGGGATCTCCACGGTCGGGGACCTGGCGACCTGGGCCGAGGCGCTCACCGACGGCAAGGTCCTCGACGCCGACATGCAGGGCCGGCGCATGAGCAGCCTGCAGGCGACCGATCCGGCCAACCCGCCGGAGGCGCCGCAGTACGGTCTCGCCATCGCGAAATTCGGAGCGCTGTACGGACATACGGGTGAGCTGCCCGGCTTCAACACCTTCGCCGGATCCGATCCGGCGCACAAGGTGACCGTGGTGGTGTGGGCGAACCTGGAACCCACGGCCGCCGGCAGCGCGGCCGCCACCGAGATCGCCAAGCACATCATCGAGCACCTCTACGGAACGGGCGCCGCGACGACCACCACCGCAGCCGCCACCACGACCCCGGCCACCGCCACGACGGCCGCCACGGCCCCGGGCAGGCCGGCCCCGCTGTCGCCGACCGCCACGCCCGCACCCAGCCGGTGAGTCGTCGAAACGAATGCAGCAACGTTTCGGCATCCGATACTCGGATGCGTACCGGCCCGTGCCGATGTCCAGTAGCGTCGACGTGGTTACGAATTGGCTAACGATACGGCCGGTATCCGGCACGGCCCGTGCACCCGTCGCACAGTTCGGGCAACGAAGGAGGATCGAAGTGCTGCACACCGACATCCCGACCCGCCGCGAGATCGAAACCCTCGCCGAATGGACCGGCCCCTGGTCGGTGTCGATCTACCTGCCGACCGAAGCCGCCACCGCGAATCCGGAGGCGAACCGGATCGCGTTCGGCAATCAGGTCCGGGAGGCGGTCGAGCTCGTCACCGATGCGGACAGCCGCGCGGCCATCGCCGAACAGCTCGACGATCTGGCCGAGGACGGAGATTTCTGGCGCTTCCAATCGCACACCCTGGTCGTGCACGTATCCCCGCAGCGCATGTGGACCTTCCGGATCCCGAACCGTCTGGGTGCGGCGGTCACCGTCTCGGACCGGTTCCTGCTCAAGCCGTTGCTACGAGCCGTCACATTCCCGCAGTCCGCATTCGTCCTGGCGCTGGCCGAGGGGTCGGCGCGGCTGGTCGAGGTGACTCCGGACCGACCGGCCGAGGATGTCCGGGTTCCCGAAATGCCCACCGGCGCCGTCGATTTCGCGGGCGAGCCCATGGACGATCGCGCGCCTAAGCGGCGGTTGACCGACAGCGAGAGGAAGAAGGTGCTGGCCCGGCAGTACGCGCGTGCCGTCGACCGGGCGCTGCGTGACATTCTCTCCGGACGCGACACCCCGCTCATCCTGGCGGCGGCGGAGCCGATCGACGCGATCTACCGCTCGGTCGCCACCTACGCGGAACTGCTCGACGACGGAATTCCCGGCAACCCGGAACACCTGTCGGATCAGGACCTGGCCGATAAGGCCCGCCACATCCTCGACGGCCACTACGCGGCGCAGCTCGCCGATCTGCGTCAGCTGTTCGAGAAGCGCCGGAGCGAGGCCCGGGCCACCGCCGACCTCGCCGACATCGCCCGCGCGGCCACCTTCGGCATCGTGCAGACGCTGCTGGTCGATATCGACACCGCAGTGCCCGGCACGGTCGCCCCGGACACCGGCGCGATCGAATTCGGTCCCCCCTCCGAGACCGAGATACCGGGGATCCTCGACGAGATTGCCCGCCGCGCACTGCTTTCGGGCGCTCGGGTGCTGGCGGTGCGCAAAGCCGATATCCCGGACGAGGCGTCGGCCGCCGCCATCCTCCGCTATTCGATGTGACCGAATCCCCTGCCCGGCAACATCTTTCGCGATGAGAATCAGCTGCCGAGGCAGCGGTGGTGGCGTCGTCGCAGTAGGTGGGCCGTCCACTCTCACCGCTGGTGTGCGGGCTTAACCGTCGGTCGCGGTCGCCGTCGCGGCGAGGGCGTCGATGGCGGTGATCAGGTGGCGGCGGCTGTCGGCGGCGAGGGTCAGGAGTTCCTCGTCGCCGAGTGCGCGGGCCCAGATCGCCGGGTCGAGGGCCTCGACGACGACGGTGTCGTGACGCTCCCGGACGACCACCGGATGCGGCACGATCATGTCGGCCCGGTCGTCGCCGGCGAGTTCGGCCGCGAGCAGGTTGCGGCGGCAGATCTCCAGGATGGTGTGGTGGGCCAGGCGCCGGGTGCGGCCGTCGTAACGCGCCGTGTTCAGGTCCACCTCGGCGAGGATGGTGAAGCCGTTGGACCGCAACGCGTTCCTGGTCCGGTCCAGTGCGGTGTCGAAGTCGGAGAGCACGCGGGTGACGATCGTCGGTGAGGGGGCCACGGGCAGCCGGATCTCGGTGACGAGCTGACGCGGGTCGCTGACCTCGTCGGGACCGATGAGATAGACCTCGGTCGGCGGGCCGGTGATCCGATAGGCGTTGCGATCCACCCATTCGGCCAGACTTCGGTAGGCAGCGCCGAGATCGTGATAGCTGCCGCGATGGCAGGCGCGGGCCACCGTCGTGCCCGGCGTGACGACGACTTCCGCACCCGAGGCCGGACTCAGTGCGGCGGCGGGCTCGATCGGTACGCGAAAGTCGACGCTCGTCGCGATCGCCGATCGTTCGGTGTCGGTGTCGGTGTAGGTGATCGCGGTCGGGCCGCTGGCGGTGAGGCCGGATCTTGCGACGGTCGCGAACAATTCGCGCATACCCGCGGTGATGTCCTCGCCGGGCCGATCGGCCCGGATCGCGCGAGGTAGTCGCAACAGCGCGTGTGGCGGCACTTCGCATACGTCTACCCGGTAGTCCATGGCGTCCTCTTTCTCGGTATCTGCCTCGACAATGCCCGCGGCCACGCGCGTGCGCGAGGGACCAAGGACCTGTCCTGGCGGGACATCCGCGCCGATTTCGCCCAGGTTGCCGACCGCGGACGAAGTCGGCCTGCGGTGGCGACTTTCGGCCCTAGATCGACGGTCGGCGCGGCCGGACGATCGGAGCAGGTCCGGCAGCAGGAGGCGGCGATGAGCAGTGACAACGGGACCGAGCGGACGATCGTCGCGGCGGTCGACGGATCCGGTACGGCGCTGCAGGCGGTGCGGTGGGCGGCGGCCGAAGCGGCCGTGCGCCGCTGGGGCTTGCGGATCCTGCTCTCCTCGGCCTCGGCGCCGCGGACCGGACTCAGCGCGATGGAGATCGTCGGCGGCCGGGAGTGGTTGTACTGGAACGGCGAAGGCGTGCTGTCGGAGGCCGCGGCCATGGCCCGGCATGTGGCCGACGGCGTGGACGTCACGACCGAACTGACCGCGGATCCGGTGATCGACACGCTCGTGGAGCGCTCGGCGAGCACGCCGATGATCGTGGTCGGCAGCCACGGCCGCGGCGCGGTCCGGCGCGCGCTGCTGGGTTCGGTCAGTTCGGCGGTGACGCGACAGGCTCGGTGCCCGGTCGCGGTCGTCCACCGCGAAAGCCTGTTCACCGTGGGCGAGGACGCGCGACCGGTGGTGGTCGGCGTCGACGAGGAGGGGACCGCGGTCGGCTGCGCGTTCGAGGAGGCGGCGCTGCGTGGGGTCGGTCTGGAGGCCGTCCGGTGCTGCGACGACGAGGTAGGGGGATTCGTCCTGGACGGAGAACTTCAGCAGTTCCGCGCGGACGAGACGCGGGCGCTGAACCGGCAGTTGGATCCATGGCACCGCAAGTATCCGGAGGTCCCGTTGGAAACCGAGGTGATGTTCGGCGGGCCCGCGCAGGTCCTGCTGGAACGAGCGCGTGACGCGCAACTGCTGGTGGTGGGCCGGCACCGCTGGACCGGCCTGGTCGGAACCGCGATGCGGTCCACGCGCGCGGCGGTGCTGCATCGCGCCCACTGCCCGACGCTCGTGGTGCCCGAGCACGTGGAGCCGGAGTAGATCGGTCGACGCGCATCTGGGCGTCGAATCAGCTGTGGGACAGCAACATACGGATCCGGTGGCGCCGGTTCGGACGCTCCGTCCGAGCCGGTGTCGTGCCGATCGGCGTGCGCACCCCACGGACGCTGAAGCGCGACGCGCGACGCTGTACCCGGCGATCGGTCCGCGGCGGATGGGCCGGCGTCGGTGCCGGAGTGCGGAAGAACCACCGCTTGGCGGCTTCGGCGAGAACCAGATAGACCAGCACCGTCGCGCCCAACGTGCCGAAGAACGCGGCGGGCAGCGGGGTGAGGCCGAGATCGGGCGCCACCGGCGTGTACGGCAGAACCACACCCACACCGACCGCGGCTAGCACGGCGAGAACCAGCGGAATACTCGGCCGGCTGCGGTAGCTGGGACTGCGGCGGGTGCGAATCACGAACAACACCAGCGTCTGCGTGCACAGCGATTCGACGAACCAGCCGGTGTGGAACAGCTCCGCACCGGCGTGGAACACACCGAGCATCAGCGCGAAGGTCGCGAAGTCGAACACCGAACTGATCGGGCCGAAGACGAGCATGAAACGCCGGATCAGGCCGATATCCCAGCGTGCCGGGCGGGCGAGTTGTTCCGGGTCGACCGTATCGGTCGGGATGGCGAGCTGGCTGGTGTCGTACAGCAGATTGTTGAGCAGGATCTGTCCCGGCAGCATCGGCAGGAACGGCAGGAACGCCGAGGCACCGGCAGCGCTGAACATATTGCCGAAATTGCTGGACGTGCCCATAAGCACATATTTCATGGTGTTGGCGAAGATCCGGCGCCCGGCCATGACTCCCTCGGCGAGGACCTGCAGATCCTTTTCCAGCAGCACGATATCCGCGGCATCCTTGGCGATATCGGTCGCCGAGTCGACGGAGACGCCGACGTCGGCGACGTGCAGGGCGAGCGCATCGTTGACCCCGTCGCCGAGGAAGGCGACATCGCGTCCGGCATGCCGTTGCAGGCGGACGATCCGCGCCTTCTGTTCGGGGTCGACGCGGGCGAATATCGTTGTGGTGGGCAGTAACTCGGTCAGCGAGGCGTCGTCGAGGCGATCGAGGTCCGCGCCGGTGAGCGGCCGGCCGGGGTCCAGGCCGAGGTCGGCGCACACCCGGACCGCGACCGCGGGATTGTCGCCGGTGACCACCTTCACGGTGATGCCCAGGCCGGCCAGACGCCGCAACGCGTCGCGCGCACTCGCTTTCGGAGGATCGAGGAAGACGAGGAAGCCGCGCAGTGTCAGCTCGCGCTCGTCGTCGGTGGTGAGGCGATCGGCGCGGACCGCTGTCCGAGTCGCGACGGCGACGATGCGGTGACCGGCCGCGAACTCGGCGTCGAGGGCGGTGCGAGCGGCCTGCGGGACGTCGCGGCAGCGCGCGAGCACGGCCTCCGGGGCGCCCTTGGCGATGATCGTGGGGGTGCGGTCCGGGCCGGCGACGAGGACCGACACCATGCGGCGGTTGTGGTCGAAGGGCAGGACCGCGCGGCGGACGAAACCCGCCGCGGCAGCGTGTTCGGCCGCACACGCGCTCCACAGTGCCGTGTCCAGCGCATCGGCGCCGGCCTGGCGTCCGTCGTGGACGGTCGCGTCGGTGCAAGCCAGACCGTAGACGACCGGCTCGTCGCCGGGAGAACCGTCGGCCGCCAGCGCGTGCAGATATTCGATGCGCCCTTCGGTGAGGGTGCCGGTCTTGTCTGTGAACAGAACCTCGATATCGCCGAGGTCCTCGATGCAGACCATCCGCTTGACCAGTACCTTGCACCGCGCGAGCTGCCGTGATCCGGCAGCGAGGCTGGTGGACACCACGGCGGGCAGTAATTGGGGTGAGATGCCGACCGCGATCGCCAGCGAGAACAGCAGGGCATCGAGGATCGGGCGATGCAGGGCCAGGTTGACCGCGAAGATGCCGGCGGTGAGGGCGGCGGCCACCCACACCAGTAGCATCGAGAACTGCCGAAGCCCGATCTGAAATTCGGTGTCGGGCTGTCGTTTTCCCAGCCCGAGGGCGATCCGGCCGAACTCCGTCGCGCCTCCGGTGGCGACGACGACCCCGCGCCCGTGGCCCGCGGCGACGACCGTGCCCATCAGGGCGCAGCACGACAGCTCGGCGACGCCCGACTCCGGTGGCACCGGGTCGGTCGATTTCTCGACGCTGTCCGATTCGCCGGTCAGCACCGATTCGTCGCACTGCAGCCCGGTCGCCGACAGCAGCCGCACATCCGCCGGGACCAGCTGCCCGGCCCGCATCTCCACCACATCGCCGGGGACCAGATCGACCACGTCGACCGATGCGGGCCGGCCGTCGCGAATCACCGTGGCGCCGTGGCGGATCCGCTCGTGCAGCGCGTCGGCGGCGCGTTCGGCGCGAAACTCGTTCACCGCCCCCAGCCCGACCGACACCAGCAGGATGATCCCGATGACGACCGCGTCGGAACGTTCGCCGACGAAGAACGACACCACCGCCGCGACCCCGAGCAGCAGCAGAAGCGGCGAACGCAACTGCCGCGCGACCACGGCGAGCAGCCGGGCACGATGCGTGCGAACAGCGTTGGGGCCGAGCAGGTGACGTCGGCGCGCGGCTTCCGTGCTCGTCAGGCCGGTGTCGGTAGTGGTCACCGCGGCCAGCACCTGTGCCGGCGTCGAGGTGGCGGCCGATGTCGCCGGCAGCGGGCCGATCGACGGGGCGGCATCGGTCCGGGACGTGGCCGTCGAGACGACCGCTCGCACGGCAGCACGGTTCATACCTCGATGGTTGCCGGAGCCCCCGGGATTCGCCAGGGACCAAAGACTCTGCCGGATTGCTACGGCGGTCACCGCCGCTGCCGATCGGCGGCCGGGGACCGGTGGCCGTGCGGATGAGGACTTGTGTACCTTGCCGGGGCCCGCGCACGGGCGGAGGCTGGAGGAGTGCACCCTGACAAACCGGTGGCCGGGCCGGTGATCGACGCGCGTCGCTACGACGCGGTGATCTTCGATATGGACGGCGTGGTCACCGACACGGCATCCGTTCACGCCGCGGCGTGGACCCAGGTGTTCGACGGATTCCTCGCCGCCCGCAAGCCCGGGCCCGGCGAGAACTGCGCCCCGTTCACCGCCTCGGACTACCAGGACTACGTCGACGGCAAGCCGCGGTACGACGGTGTCGCGGATTTCCTTGCCTCCCGGGCGATCTCACTGCCGCGAGGCGAGTCGTCGGATACGGCGGCCGACGCCACGATCTGCGGGCTCGGAAACGGCAAGGACGAGGTGTTCCTCGCGCGGATCGCCGAATCCGGCGTACCGGTGTTCGCCACCACGGTGGCCCTGGTGCGCCGCCTGCGCGCCGCCGGGGTGCGGACCGCGGTGTTCTCGGCCAGCCGCAACGCGGCCCAGGTGCTCGACGCCGCGGGGCTGGGGGATCTGTTCGCCGTGCGGGTGGACGGTGTCGTGGCCGAAGAACTCGCGCTGCCGGGCAAACCGGACCCGGCCACCATGGTGCTGGCCGCGCAGCGGCTGGGCGCCGAACCCGAGCGGACGGTCGTCGTCGAGGATGCCGAGGCCGGGGTGAGCGCCGGGCGGCGCGGCGGCTTCGGACTGGTGATCGGCATCGAACGCGGCGGAGATCCGGACCGGCTGCTGTGCACCGGAGCCGATGCGGTGGTCGCCGATGCCGACGAGATCCGGGTGCGCAGTGGTTTCCGCCGCCTGTCGGAGATCGCGGACGCGCTGGCGTGCTGGCCGTCGATCGCCGACGCTGTGGAGGACGAGCACGTCGCGGTACTGCTGGATTTCGACGGCACGATCTCGGAGATCGTGCCCGATCCCGATGCGGCGATCCCGATCGAGGGGGTGCGCGCCATCTTGACCGCACTGGCCGCGCGGTGTCCCGTCGCCGTGATCAGCGGTCGCGGACTCGAGGATCTGCGCACGCGCGTGGGCGTCGAGGGAATCTGGTACGCCGGTAGCCACGGCTTCGAACTGATGGCGCCCGACGGCACCGAACACGTGCACGAAGGCGGCCCGAAGGCGGAGCGGGCGCTGGTGCAGGCGGCGGCCGAACTCGCCGAGCGGCTGAGCCGGATTCCCGGAGTGCTGATCGAGCCGAAGCGATTCGCGGTCGCCGTCCATCACCGCAAGGTCGCCGCCGATGCCGTGGCGACGGTGGTGGCCACCGTGCACGACATCGCCCGCGGGCAGGGATTGCGTGTGACCGCGGGCCGCAAGGTCACCGAATTGCGTCCGGATGTGGACTGGGACAAGGGCCGAGCCCTGCACTGGGTGCTGGATCTGGTGGGTCGCGCGGTGATGCCGGTGTACCTCGGTGACGATCTGACCGACGAGGACGCGTTCGACGCGATCCAGGTCACCGGCATGCCGCTGGTGGTTCGCCACGGCGATACCGGCGACCGGCGCACCGCGGCGCGGTTCGCCCTCGACAGTCCCGCGCGCGCCGGCGAATTCCTGGAGCGGATCGCCGAATTGCTCACCGGGGAGAGCGACTGGGCGGTGGGACGGTCGTGGCTGCTCACCTACGACGGCTACGACCCCGATGCCGAGCGGCTGCGCGAAGCGCTGTGCGCGGTGGGCAACGGCTACCTCGTCACCCGCGCGGCCGCACCGGAGACGCGTGCCGGAGCCCACCACTATCCCGGCACCTATGTCGCGGGGATCTACAACCGGCTCGGCGACGATATCGCCGGGCGGCACGTCGAGAACGAGAGCCTGGTGAATCTGCCGAACTGGCTTCCGTTGACCTGGCGCGTCGCCGACGAGGAATGGTTCGATGTCGATGGTGTCGAATTGCTGGACTACACACAGCAATTCGATATGCGCCAGGGGCTGCTCACCCGCCGGCTGCGCTGTCGCGACACCGCGGGCCGGATCACCGCGGTGGTTCAGCAGCGTTTCGCGTCGATGGACTCCCCGCACACGTGTGCGATGCGAACCACCCTGACGCCGGAGAACTGGAGTGGGCCGCTCACGGTCCGCTCGTCGATCGACACCTCGGTTCGCAACACCGGAGTCGACCGGTACCGCGAGCTGTCCGGAACGCATCTGAGCGAACTGCGCCTCGACATCCCGGACGCCCACACCGTGTGCGCGCTGATGCGGACCACGCAGTCACTGGTCACCGTAGCGGTGGCCACCCGGACCACCGTGACCTCGGAGGCGCAGGAGACGGCCGGCTCCGCACTCGCCGACGGCGCGGCCGGCCACGATTTCGTCGTGCCCGCCGAATCCGGTCGCGACATCGTCGTCGACAAGACGGCAGCGGTGTTCACCGGCCGCGACCGCGCCATCTCCGCACCCGACGAGGCCGCCGTGCGCCTGCTCGACGAGGCGCCGGGCTACGACGCGCTCTGCGCCGCGCACGCCGACGCCTGGGAGCATGTGTGGCGGCGCCTGCGCATCGATCTGGATGCCAGTGAGGAATCGGTGCGAGCGCTGCGACTGCATGTCCTGCAGGTGGCGCAGACGCTGTCGCGCCACACCGCCGACCTCGATGCCGGGGTGCCGGCGCGGGGCCTGCACGGCGAGGCCTACCGCGGTCACGTGTTCTGGGACGAGCTGTTCGTCCTGCCGGTGGTGAGCCTGCGCGACCCGGCGCTGACGCGAGAACTGTTGCGGTACCGCTATCGCCGGCTGCCGCAGGCGCGTGCCGCGGCCCGCGCCCAGGGCTGTCGCGGCGCCCTCTTTCCGTGGCAATCCGGCAGTGACGGCCGGGAGGAGAGTCAGCGCCTGCACCTGAATCCTCGTTCGGGACATTGGAATACGGATGCCAGTGCGCGCGCGCAGCATGCCGGTCCGGCGGTGGCCTACAACGTGTGGCACTACTATCAGGCGACCGGAGACCGGGCGTTCCTCGCCGAGTTCGGCGCCGAACTGCTGGTGGAGATCGCCCGATTCTGGTCCGACCGCGCCACCTACGATCCCGCCGACGACCGGTATCACATCCGTGGCGTCATCGGACCCGACGAATTTCATTCCGGCTATCCCGGGCGGCCCTATCAGGGGATCGACGACAACGCCTACACCAATGTCATGGCGGTGTGGGTCATCCGGCGCGCGCTGGACGCGGTCGAACTGCTGCCGCCGCGCGTGCGGTCGGAACTGCTGGACCGCCTCGCGGTGCCGGCCGTCGAATCGGAGCGCTGGGCCGAGGTCGCCGATCGGATGTTCGTGCCGTTCCACGACGGGGTGATCAGCCAGTTCGCCGGATACGACCGGCTGGCGGAACTGGACTGGGACGACTACCGCCGCCGCTACGGCGATACGAGCCGGCTCGACCGCATCCTCGAGGCCGAAGGTGACGATGTCGACCGGTATCGGGTGGCGAAACAGGCCGACGTCCTGATGCTGTTCTATTTGTTCTCCGCCGACGAGCTGGGGCGGTTGTTCGCCGGGCTCGGTTACGATTTCGGCGGTGCGGACATCCCGCGCACCGTCGACTACTACCTGGCCCGCACCTCGCACGGCTCGACGCTGAGTGCCGTCGTCCACGCCTGGGTGCTGGCTCGGGCGAACCGCGACCGCGCGATGGAATTCTTCGCCAGCGTCCTGGAATCCGATATCGCCGATATTCAGGGCGGCACCACGGCCGAGGGCATTCATCTGGGCGCCATGGCGGGCAGTATCGATCTGGTGCAGCGCTGCTTCACCGGACTGGAGACCCGTGACGACCGCCTGATCTTCGCCCCGTCGTGGCCGCCGGAACTGGGCACGCTGACCTTCGCGATCATCTACCACGGCCATCGCCTGACGGTGCGCATCGACGCCCGGCGGATCGAGATCAGCTCCGATACGGACGGGGCGCGTTCGATCACGGTCGAATGCCGCGGCCGCACCGTCGTGCTGGCGACCGGGGAGAGTGTCACGCTGTCGGCGACGGACGAACACTGACAGCGTGAACACCGACAGCACGAACACCGACGGCATGGGAGCGCCGAACCGTCCGGGTGGAGGTTCGGTGCGTCGTGCTTCGAATTACGCTGCGGTCGAACGGAATTCGGTGACCCGCCACCATTCCCTGCCGCTTGCGGTGTGACCGGTGGCTGCCACCGGCAGGTCGCGGCGGCGCAGGCCGGGCAGCACTCGATAATCGATCGAGCCCGGGACGCTGACCAGGGCGAGCACCCGCCAGAGCGCGCGGGCGTAGGCGTCGGCGGACGCCACCCCGTCCCATTCGTACAGCCCCCGGTACACGCCGCGTTGATCGTGCGCCAGCCACAATTTGCTGATCATGCCCGGAAATCCGGCGAAGAGCACGGTATTGAGGATGCTCTCGCGACGGAACCACGCATGTCCGCGTCCGCGTACGCCTCGCAGCTCGAAACGCACCAGCAGCACACACGGTTCGGGCGAGGGGATTCGATCGATCACGGTTTCCTGGTAGACGTAGGCCGACGTTCCGTCGCCGAAACTCAGCCATGTCCCGACGTTCCGGGCCGGGCAGTGGATGCGGTGGCGTGCCAGCAGCCCGACGGTCGTGATCATGCACCGGCCGACCGCGAGGAAGGCCGGCGCGATCGGCAGTGGTGTCGGTGTGCCGGTGGTGGTCACGGTGTCTTGCTCCCGATCCGCACGGGTTCGGCGACGTGGTGCCCTTCGGCGCGTTCCTTGATGCCGCGCAACATCTTCTGCTCCATGACCAGACTGCCCGGTTCGAGGAAGAACGTGTTGAACAGTCGCAGCGCGGTCGAGGCGCCGGGAGTCGCGATCCGATTGCGGCTGACCAGGCGGGTGCCCTCCGGGCACGGATACAGCCCGAACTCCCAGATCCAGTTCCCGTCGTCGGTGCGGAAGACGAGCGTTCGCTCGGGCTCGAGCACCGCCACCCGGGACGGGGTGCTGTCGGAATTCACCGTGACGACGTCACCGACGGCGAGCTCCTGGAACTGCGGCAGGATCGACCGGGCGCTGTGCACGTCGACACCCACGAGCCGGTCGATCCAGTCGTAGCTGTAGATTCCGCCGCGTCCCGGCCCGAACTGTACGAGCCAGGGCCAGACCGCGGACGGATCGGCCTCGATCGTGATCGCCCGGGTCGAGAGCATGTCGGGAAGCAGGAGCAGATCGTCGCCGGGCATGCGGCGGCGCACCTCCTCCTCGGTCGCGCCCCAGCTCAGACACCACCGGCGGGCGAAGAGCCGGTAGCCGGTGGCCAGCCCGCCCAGAAACGATGCGACGCCGACCGCGGCCGCGGCGCCGCGACGGGCCGCCGAATGCTCAGTCCTTGTCATGCGCCTGCTTCTCCTCGGGCGAACGCACCACCATGACGGGGCATTTCGCATGCTGGACAAGAGAATTCGACACCGACCCCAGCAGCAGCCCGCGGAAGCTGCCGCGGCCGTGGCTGCCGACCACGATGAGCTGCGCGGATTCGCTCCACCGCTGCAGATGGGCAGCGGGCTCGGCCATGCTGATGTGCCGGCGCACCGAGACGTCCGGATACTTCTCCTGCCAGCCGGCCAGTCGTTCGGCCAGGATCGCTTCCTCGTTGACCTCGATATCCGACATCGGGAACCAGGTGTACGGGTCGCCGACGAACGAGCCGAAGGTCAGATCGCTCCACGCGTGTACTGCGACCAGTTCGGCGCCGCGCTCGGCGGCCTCCTCGAACGCGGCCGCCACCGCGCCCTCGCTGAGCGGGCTGCCGTCGACGCCGACCACCACCGGGCCGGTCTCGCGCGGTCGTGACTGCTGCTCGGACTCGGTGCGTACCACCACGACCGGGCCTTCGGCGTGGCTGGTGACCGACAGCAGGATCGAACCGATGTGGGTGCCGAAACCGCCGGCGCCCTGTGCGCCCAGGGCTACCAGATAACCGGTGGCGCTGTGGCGCAACAGCATTCGCGCCGGATGCTCGGAGGAGACCTCAGTGCTCACCTGGACCTCGGGCAGGGTGTCGCGGACGGCGAGCGCCTCGCGGGCGACCAGGGCGGCGCCGTGGGCGCGCAGGCGTTCCAGCACCGCCGGCTCGGAAATGTCGTAGTTGTTGAAAACCCGGCTCGCGCTCGGCAGGTCGAGTCCGTAGGCGATGCGCAGGTCACGTCCTCGGTCGCGGGCGACCTCGGCCGCCCACAGCAGCGCGGTGCGGGCACCGGCCGACCCGTCGACACCGACCACGATCGGCGCGGAGACGAGGTGGTGCGCGTCGTCCGCATACTGAGAGCTCATCGGTATTTCCTTTCACCCTGATCGATCCGCCGCGCGCATATGCCGGTCATGATTCGATCTCCTCGGTTTTGATATGCAGTCCCAGCCCGGCGACGACGATGCCGAGGACGAGATACAGCGGCTGCGCCCAGTCCAGCGCGCGGAGGACGGTCATCTCGGCGAGCAACCAGCAGATCAGCAGTAACCCGCTGATCACCGCGGCCGTGGCGACGCGCCGATCACCGGTGAGGGCGCCGCCCGCGGTGACCGCCATCGGTATCCCGACGACGAGCGCGAAGGCCACCGCTCCGGCGGCTACGCCGTGCCCGGCCGGAGTGCTGTCCAGCGGCGCGCTCAGATGCAGGCCGATGCCCAGCGCGACCGCGAGCGCGAGGACACTCGCCGCGACCGCACCCGCGGACGCGGCCAGCAACATGTGCCAGCGTCCGACGCCGTCGCCGAGAGTGATTCCTGCCATACCCCGACCTTTCCCGACGTCGGGGAAGGGCCGCCAGGGCCTTTGGTCCCGCACTGCCGCCCCGAGGGTCCACCGGAGCCGGCCGATGCGGCGACCGCCCGCCGCTCACGGCGCCGGATCCGATCGGCGACGACTGCCCGGCGGTCACGACTGTCCGAAGACTCGGCGTTCCGGTGACTTTCGGCCGTGCCCCGCCCACCGCCCGGGGCGCGATGCTGAGTGCGACAACGCACCAGTGAAAGGGGCGACAGACAATGGGCACGTTCAGTGGTCGCAGTGCGATCGTCACCGGGGGCGCACGGGGCATCGGTGCCGCCGTGGCGGCCGAGCTCGCCAAGGAGGGGCTCGGCGTGGTGATCGCCGATCTCCTCGAACGCGACGGCACCGCCACAGCGACGGCCTTGGGCGCCGGCGCGATCTTCCGCCGCCTCGACGTCGCCGACGAGGATGCCTGGCAGCGGGTGATCGCCGACGCCGAAGCCACGTTCGGCCCGCTGGCCGTCCTGGTGAACAACGCCGGCATCGTCGATTTCGGCGGCGTGGACGCCGAGCCACCAACGATGTTCCGCCACGTCCTGGATGTGAACCTGTACGGCTCGTGGCTCGGCATGCACCTGGCCGGTCCGCGCCTGCGCGCGGCCGGCGGCGGAGTAGTGGTCAACATTTCCTCGACCGCCGGCCTGATGGGGTACGCGGGCATCGGCGCCTACGTCGCCAGCAAATGGGGATTACGCGGACTGACCAAGGCGGCGGCGCTCGAATGGGGACCGTCGAATATCCGGGTCTGCTCGGTGCATCCCGGCCCGATCCGCACCGCGATGACCGCCGGTATGGACGAATCCGTCACGGCCGCACAACCGTTGGCCCGTTTCGGGGAACCCGAAGAAGTCGCCGCCATGGTCCGGTTCATCGTCATCGAGGCGACGTTCTCCACCGGATCGGAATTCGTGGTGGACGGCGGCGCGACGACCGGCCAGGTACTGGATCTGCCTGCCGCGGTAGGAGACCGATGATCATGACGAGACATCCGGACTACGACACCCTCATGACAGCGGTGGACCTGGCGGTGCGCGCACCGTCGGTGCACAACAGCCAGCCGTGGCTGTGGCGCATCGGGGACGACACCGTCCAGCTGTACGCCGACACCAGCCGGCAGCTGCGGCAGACCGACCCCGACCAGCGCGATCTGATCGTGAGTTGCGGTGCGGCACTGCATCATCTGCGGGTCGCGGCCGCGGCGCTGGGCTGGGCGACGGTGGTGCACCGATTGCCGAACCCGGCGGTGCCGGAGCACCTGGCGGCCGTGGAATTCCGGCCCGCCCCCGCGACGGCCGAAGCGGTCGGCCTTTCCCGCGCGATCCCGCTGCGCCACAGCGACCGCCGCCACTACACCTCCTGGGAGGTGCCCGACATTCACATCGGCTCCTTGACGGCCGCCGCGGCGGCAAACGGCGTGCTGGTCCGCGATGTGGTCGCCGACGGCGAGCGGGTGCGGCTGCTGCACGCCTTCGAACGTGCCGCCGCCGCACACAACGCCGACGCCGCCTACCGCGCCGAATTGGCGCGCTGGAGCGGCCATCACGCGGCACCCGACGGTGTTCCGGCTCGCAGTGCGGTCGCCGCGAGCGACGCCTCGGCCCGGCCGTTCGCCGATCCCCGGCTGCCGGAGGGGGTGGTTCGCGATATCGCCGACGCCGATCACATGCTTATGCTCTACACCGCCGGCGACGACACGGTGAGCCGACTGCGCGCCGGGGAGGCGACCAGTGCAATTCTGCTGGCCGCGACCACATTCGGGCTGGCAACCTGCCCGTTGAGCGAACCGCTCGAAATCCCGGAGGTGCGCGCGGAACTGCGCACCGACCTCCTCGACGACAGCGGATATCCGCAGATGATCATCCGAACCGGCTGGGCCGCAACCGGTTCCCCGCTGTCACCGACACCACGACGACCGCTCGACGACGTCGTGACCCGGCTGTGAGGAGATGACCGACATGACGCGGTATCCGTCGTTGGCAATCCGCGCGTGGCGCACGGGTCCGTGCGCGGCGAACCGGCTGATGCGGCCGTCGGACCGGATCGAGGCCGTCATCCGGATCCTGGCCGTGGTGGTGGTTCTCGGCGCGGTGCCGGTCTGCGCGGCGATGGGCACCGCCCGCTACACCGATGCCGCCGTGCAGATTCGCGACGAGAACGCGGCGAAGACGGCGGTCGCCGCCACGATCGTCGCCGATCCGGTTCGCACGACGGCGACGTCGATGGACGTCTCCGCCGATCGATACGAGGCCACGGTTCGGTGGACCCGCGACGGGCATTCCGCCGAAGCCACGACGCCCGTGGCGGCGACCGCGCATCCCGGGCAGCAACTGACCATGTGGCTCGCGCCCGACGGCCGCCCGACCGCCGCACCGCTGCCCGCCGACACCGCCGCGATGCGTGGGGTCGGGCTGGGAATGGCCACATTCGTCGAAATCTGTTTCGCTACAGCGGCACTGGTATGGCTGACGGCCTGGGCCTTCGGTATCCGGCATCGTGCCGGCTGGGCCCGGGAATGGCGAAACATCAGCCGCCCCATCGGAACTCCGTGAACACCCGATCCACAACCACCCGATCCACGAGGAGAACATCATGACCGAGCACTACGCGGTACCGCAGCGGCACACCGATTCGCCGATCGTCGCCGCGGTCGACGGCTCGGCCGTCGGCTACCACGCGGCCGCCTGGGCCGCCGCCGACGCCGCACTGCGCGACTGCCGCCTGCATCTGGTCACGTCGATCTCGGTCGCGGGCGGGCTGGGTCCCGCACCGATCCTCACCGAGGACGATATGAGCTGGCTGCGCGTGGACGCCGAACGCATCCTCGTCGAGGCCGCCCGCATCGCCCGCGCCGCGACACCGGACCGTACGCCGGTGATCACCACCGAGATCACCACCGACGCGATCATCGGCCATCTGATCGCACAGTCCGATCAGGCCCAGGGGATCGTGGTGGGCAGCCGTGGCCTCGGCGCCATCCGGCGCGGCCTGCTGGGGTCGGTGTCCTCCGCGATCATCCGGCACGCGAATTGCCCGGTGACCGTGGTGCATTCGATCTCGGCGACGGATGCCGTCACGGCGGTGAAGCCGGTTCTCGTCGGCGTCGACGGCACGGCGAACAGCGTGCCGGCGCTCGAGCTCGCCTTCGAGGAGGCGTCGCGTCGCAATGTGGGGCTGGTGGTGCTGCACGCGTGGAGCGACCGCAGCAGCGGCCTCGATCCGGCGATCGTCGGCTGGGACGCGATCCGGGAATCCGAGGACGCGGTGCTGGCCGAAACGCTGGCCGGATACTCCGAACGGTATCCGGAAGTGAAGGTGCGTCGCGAAATGGTGCTGGATCGGCCGGTGCGCTCCCTGCTCGATGCGTCGGAGAACGCGCAGCTGGTGGTCGTCGGCAGCCACGGCCGCGGCGGATTCACCGGAATGCTGCTCGGCTCCACCAGCGCGGCATTGGCGCAATCGGTGGAATGCCCCATCACCGTGGTCCGCCAACCGGCCGGAAAGACCGCGTAACAGCAGGTTCGGTAGCAGTCGGCGGGGTGGTCAGCTCAACGGAGCAGACCACTCCAGCCGCGTACCCGGCCGCTGCGAGCCCGCCGCGCCGGGCACCGTGCGGAAGGCGCCGCCCAGCGAACGCGCGCGCTCGGCGAGATTGGTCAGCCCGCTGGGGGTGATGTTGTCGCCGATACCGCAACCGTCGTCGGTGACGGTGATCGTCAGGTCGTCCCCGACACCGATCACGACCTCCAGCGTCGTGGCGCCGGCGTAGCGGACGGTGTTGCTGACCGCTTCGCGCACAACGGCTTCCGCGTGGTCGGCCAGCTGCGAACTCACCACCGAGAGCGGTCCGGCCACCCGCAGCGAGTTGCGAATCGGGGTGTCGCCGCACTGCTGGCGGATCGCCTCGTCGAGGCGCTGGCGCAAGCGCGTGCTGGTGCCGCCGTGCAGATCGAAGATGGAGGTGCGGATCTCCTGGACCACATCCTGCAGACCGTCGATCGCTTCGGTGAGGCGGGCCTTGACCTCGGGAACGCGGGTGCGGGGTACCGCGCCCTGCAGCGACAGCCCGATCGCGAACAACCGCTGGATGACGTGATCGTGCAGATCCCGGGCGATCCGGTCGCGGTCGGTGAGCACGTCGAGTTCGCGCAATCGCTGTTGCGTGGCGGCCAACTGCATGGCCAGCGCCGCTTGATCGGCGAAGGCGGCGGTCAATTCCAGCATCTCGTCGTCGTAGGGCGCGGTGTCCTTCGCCCGGACCGCGATGAGGATTCCCTGCGGGGCGTCGCGGGTGTGCAGCGGGACCAGCAGTGCCGGGCCGCCGGTGGGGAACAGTGCGGCGAAGTCGAGGTCGCCCACATCCTCGAAACGCAGCGGCTTACGGTCCGCGAAGGCCGTCCCGATGGTGCCGGTGACATCGAGGGAGTGTCCGGCGTCGGCCCCCTCGCCCGCGGCCTGGTCGACGACCAGCTCGGTGATCTCCTCGGCCGGCACATCCGGGTCGGTCACCGTGGCGAGCAGCACCCACTCCGATCCGGTGAGGACCCGCACGTGGTCGACCAGATGTGCCAGCACCCGGCCGGGCTCGTCGGCGGCGAGGAATTCCGTGGTCAGATCGCGGGTGGCCTCGATCCACGCCTGCCGGTTGCGAGCGGCCTCGTACAGCCGGGCGTTCTCGATGGCGATACCCGCGGCGGCGGCGAGCGCCTGCACGATCAGCTCGTCGTCCTCGGTGAACTGCTGCCCGCCGGCCTTCTCGGTGAGATACAGATTGCCGAAGATCTCGTTGCGGATGTGCACCGGAACACCGAGGAACGTGCGCATCGGCGGGTGGTGGGCGGGGAATCCGACCGACGACGGGTGGTGTGCCAGGTTCTCGAGCCGGATCGGTTTGGGCTGGGTGAAGAGCATGCCCAGCACGCCGTGGCCCTCCGGCAGATCCCCGATGAGCTTGCGGGTCGGTTCATCGATGCCCTCGTAGATGAACTGAAGCAGGTGTTCGTCGTGGCCGCGGACGCCCAAGGCGCCGTATTGGGCGTCGACCAGGCTGATCGCGGCGTGCACGATGGTGCGCAGCGTTTCGGCCAGGTCGAGTCCCGCGGTGACCGACAACATGGCCTCGACCAGACCATCCATCCGGTCCCGCGAATCCATGATCTCGTCGACGCGGTCGCGCACCTCGGCGAGCAGCTCGCGTAGCCGCAGCTGCGAGAGGGTGTCGCGCACCGAGTAGGAACCGGGTCGCTCGTGGTCGGGCATGTCGTCAGTCCTGCTCTCCACCGTCCGAATGCGCGAAACGTCGGTATTTACGCCTGAAGAGAGCCTACCGCTCCGATCCCGGAGTGCGACAGGGAACAGCGGGCCGGGCGACGGATCGCCCGGTCGGACGCTGGACGGGCCTCGCCGCCGCGAGGTTGTCGCGGAAGCTCGCCGAAAGGGCGTCGAAAGACCCTGGTGCCGGAGGGACCTGGGATGGATCGTCGGAGTAGGACGAACCCACTCAGCACATCGGCCGGAAGGATATCGCCCGGTGACAGGCTTCAGCAGCACCAGGACAATGCCGACAGGCCTGTCGTCGGCCGAGGCCGCCCAGCGGTGGGCCCGCGACGGCGCGAATGTCGTGCCGCGGCGGCCGCCGGCACCGTGGTGGCGGCGGGTGGTGAGGCAGCTGCGCGACCCGTTGATCCTGGTGCTCCTGGTTGCCGCGGCACTCACCGTCGCGACCGGGGATTGGACCGATACGGCGGTCATCGCACTGGTCATCGTCGTCAACACGGCAGTCGGCGTCGGACAGGAAATCCGTGCCCAGCAAGCCATTTCGGCGTTGGAACAGTTGACGGCACCCACTGCTCGGGTGATCCGCGACCGGAGTCAACAGCAGATTCCGGCCGCCGAGGTGGTCGTCGGCGACGTCGTGGTGCTGGGTGAGGGCGATATCGTCGCGGCCGATGCCTCGGTCGTCGACGCGGCGGCGCTGATGGTCGACGAGTCGGCCCTGACCGGGGAATCGCTGCCGGTGGACAAGTCCGTGAACGGAGACGTGACGCTGTCAGCGGGAACCGTGGTCGTCAAGGGCCGAGGTGCCGCGGTGGTGACGGCGATCGGAGCTGCGAGCGCCACCGGCCGCATCGCCGGACTGCTGGACCGCCGGACCGGTCCGACGCCGCTGCAGCGACGTCTGGTCGACATCGGGCGCCTGCTGGCCGCGGTCACGGTCGTGCTCTGCGTGGTGGTGTTCGCGCTGGGAATGGTCCGGCATCAACCGCTGGAACTGATGCTGGTGACCGCGATCAGCCTCGCCGTCGCGGCGGTTCCGGAATCGCTGCCGGCGGTGGTCACCCTCGGGCTGGCGCTGGGCGCGCGCCGCATGGCGGCCCACCGTGCTCTGGTCCGCACGCTGCCCGCGGTCGAGACGCTGGGGTCGGTCACCGTACTGGCGACCGACAAGACGGGAACGCTCACCGAGGGCCGGATGGTCGTCGGAGATATCTGGACGGTGGCGCAGCGGTCGTCGGAGGACGATCCGGCGGTCGTCGAACTGCTGGCGGCCGCCGTGTTGTGCAATGACGCGCAGTTCGTCGCACCCACCTCCGATACGGACGAGACGGCGGTGCTGGGTGATCCCACCGAAGCCGCATTGCTCTGTGCCGCAATGGATGCCGGCATCGACGAACGGGAGTTGCGGAGCAGGCTGCCGCGCGTGGCGGAACTGCCGTTCGACAGCGACCGCAAGCGTATGACGACCGTGCACCGCCTACCGGACGGGACCTACCGCACTGTGTGCAAAGGCGCGCCCGAGGCCGTTGTCCGTGAGCGGCTGGTCGATGCCGTCCCGTCGCTGCGCGCCGAGGCGCTGGAACACGCGGCCGCCTTCGCCGGCCAGGGGTACCGGGTGCTGGCGGTCGCCGCGGCGGATCGTCCGGAGGCCCCCGGCGAGGATCCGGAGGACGGCCTGCGCCTGCTGGGACTGGTCGCGATTCTGGATCCGCCACGGGAGGAGGCGGCCGCGACGGTGGCGGCCTGTCGCCGAGCCGGGATCCGGCCCATCCTGATCACCGGCGATCATCCCGGCACCGCCGCCGCCGTGGCCACCGACCTGGGCATTCTGGCCGGTGGCGACGCCGTCGTCGACGCGCGGAGTGCGAGCGACGCCGAACTGGGCAGCGCCGCGGTTTTCGCGCGGGCGACACCGGACCGCAAACTCGACATCATCAATACCCTGCAGGCCGGCGGCCAGATCGTCGCCATGACCGGGGACGGGGTCAACGACGGGCCCGCGTTGCGGCGCGCCGATATCGGCGTGGCGATGGGGCGGCGGGGCACCGAGGTGGCCCGGCAGGCCGCGGACCTCGTGTTGGCCGACGACAATCTCGACACCCTGGTGGTCGCCGTCGAGGAGGGCCGCCGCGTCTACGCGAACATCCGGCGTTTCCTGATCTACGGCCTTTCCGGTGGGGCGACGGAAATCGCGGTCATGCTGTTCGGTCCGCTGTTCGGACTCGCGCTGCCGCTGCTGGCCGCCCAGATCCTGTGGGTCAACCTGCTCACCCACGGTCTCACCGGAGTCGCGCTGGGCGGTGAACCGGCCGATCCGGCGATCATGCGGCGCTCGCCGCGCCCGCCCGCGCAGAGCATCCTCGGCGCGGGCCTGTGGCAGCGGATTCCGCGCATCGCCTTCGTGCTCACGGTGATCACCCTCGCGGTGGCGGTGTGGGCGCACCACACCGATCGGCCCTGGCAGACGATGGCGTTCTTCACCCTGGGGGTCACTCAGCTCGGCGTGGCGCTGGGGTCGCGCACGCGTCCGTGGTCGACGGCCAATCCACTGCTGCCGGTGGCGATCGCGGTCTCGTTCGCGCTGCAGGTCGCCGCGGTCTATCTGCCACTGCTGCAGCGGCTGCTGGAGACCGAGGCACTGACCGTCACCGACCTGCTGGTGGTGAGCGGCCTCTCGGTATTCGGGTACGCCGCCGTCCGGATGGATCGTTTCCTGCACCCGGGATCGGAGCGTGAAGCCGGCGTCGGTTCGAGCCGGAGTAGCCTCACCGCTCGGTGAAGGTCAGCACCTCGTCGATATCGCGGCGCGGGGTCGACGGCGGAGTCGGCTCGTCCGGCGGCGAGCTGCCGATGCGGACCAGGACCTGCGGATAATCGTGATGCGGGAGCAGCGCGGCCAAGGCGCGACGACCCGCCGGCACCTCCGTGAGGTGGGTGACCGGGCAGGTGCCCAGTCCCGCCGCGGTGCATTCCAGCAGTACCGCGGACAGCGCCTCGCCGGTGCGGAGCCAGTACTCGCGCGAATCCTCCGGAGAGCTGATCGCGACGAGCCGGGCGTGATCGAGGCGACCGGGCCGGCGCTCCGAATGGGGGGCAGCGGGGAACGGCCGGGCGACATCGACCCGCGCGAGTTCGGCGGCGGAGATCAGACCGCTGCCCGGAATCCCCTCGGTTTCCTCGAAATTCCCTGCCCACCACAGCAATTCGTCCTGATACATCCAGTCGTCCCGCCGAGCCGCGGAGGCGGCGCGCGAGATCGCGGCCACCCGGGCGCGGACGTCGCCGGCGAGTTCGTCGAAATCGAGCCCGTGCGGCGTGACGAGAGCAGACAGCGTGGGTGCCACTTGCTCCCAGTGCCTCGGCGCGTCCATCGGCAGCCGATCGGTGTATCGGTGGGTGATGGCCGCCGCGCGATGCGGGATTCCGTTCGGGGGGTCACCCCAGGGCCGGAATTCCAGGACCGCCATCAGGCCGGGCCGCTGCGGATCGGGCATCCGCACGATATCGGTATGCCAGTCGCGGGCGGCGAACGCGGTGCGAGCGTGGTGCAGCACCGTGCCGCAGCTGATCACCTGCTCGCGGCCGTGCGGGTCGGCGCCGGGCAGGACGCGATCGGGATCGGTGTACAGGAGCAGCCGATGCCGGTCGAATATCCAGCGCCAGGGTTGCGTGTTGTGGACCGAGGGTGCTCGCTGCGCCAGCTCGACCACTGCCGCGACCGTCCGGTCGTCGGGCCTGTCGACGATTGTCGAGTGCTTTGCCGTGGTCATGGTGTCCAGTCTCACAATCGTGAGGCGACTCGACTACGGGCGTTGATCCCGGCAAGTGGGGCCGATGGTCACCTGCGTGCGGGCTACTCCGCCGGAGTCCTCGAATGCAGTTTGGTGGCGTAGACGGCCGCCTGGGTGCGGCGCTGCATACCCAGTTTGGCCAGCAGCCGCGAGACGTAGTTCTTGACGGTCTTCTCGGCGAGGAACATGCGGTCGGCGATCTCTCGATTGGTGAGGCCCTCGCCGAGCAGATCGAGCAGTTTGCGTTCCTGCTCGGTCAGTGTCGCCAACGGACCGTCGGGCTCGGTGCCGTGGCGCAGCTGCTCCATCAGTGCGGCGGCGGCGCGGTTGTCCAGCAGCGATTTACCGGCGCCGACGTCCTTCACCGCGCGGGCCAGTTCCATCCCCTTGATGTCCTTGACCACATAACCGCTGGCACCGGCCAGGATCGCGTCGAGCATGGCGTGCTCGTCGGTGAAGGAGGTGAGGATCAGGCAGCGCAGCCCGTCGACCTTGGACAGCAGCTCCCGGCACAGTTCGATGCCGTTGCCGTCGGGAAGGCGGACATCGAGCACCGCGACATCGGGGCGTAGCGCGGGAATGCGGGCGAGGGCCTGGGACACCGATCCCGCCTCGCCGACGACCGACAACTCCGGGTCGCCGTCGAGCAGGTCACTCAGCCCGCGACGGACGATTTCGTGGTCGTCGACCAGGAACACCTTGATCATGGCGAGTGCGTCCAATCGAAGTAGCGATGAATGTACTCACCATAATCGCCTGATCATTGCCTCAGCATGGACGAAAGTCCCTTTCCTGGTTGCTGAGACCGTTCCCGAGGCCGTTGCCGAGACCTGAGCGTCGACCTACGCGTCGCCGGGCACGGTCGCGGCCGTCCCGTTGAGCTCGCTGCCGAGCAGCACCGCGCGCAGCGGCTCGGGCACCACGGCGAGTACGTGGTCGAGATGCCCGGGGGAGAACACATCGGACAGCGCGATCGTCACCGCACCGATCAGCGCTACCGCCTCGTCTGCGGAGACGCCCGCCTCATGGGCGAACGCGTCGACGAAGGTCGTGACGTCGTGGTGCACCGGAACATGGGCGGGCACCCAGCCCTCGTAGAAGATGCCGCGGAGCAATTCGGGCAGCTGGGCGCTGAAATGCGCGGCGACGGGAACGTCGAGGCGGTCACGCACGGTGTGCAGCCAGGCGCGCAGCGCACGCAGCGCGAACGTGCGGTCTTCGGTGGCCAGCCGGTCGGCGACGGTTCGCAACCACGTGTGGGCGGTGTTCAGGGCCGGCGCGAACGGATCATCGTGGTAGGTCATGAGTGTCGGCTTTCGACGAGAGGGTCGGTGGCGCCGGCGTACCGGATGGTTCCGGTGCGCCGAGGAGACGGATACCGGTCACGATGGTGGGCTCGATCTCGACGACCGTATCCATGGTCGCCGCTATCCATGGTCGCAGCAGCCGCTCGTATCGCGCGACGCGGTACGGATCGGCGACCGGCCGCGCCAGGCCGGTCACCACGACCGACCAGCCGGTGCGGGTGCCGGGGTCGATCTCGTCGGCCTCGTAGGCGACGACCACTCCGGGATCGGCCCGGATCGCCGAGGTGAGCCGGGACGTGAGCCGAGTGCGTACCACGACGCGTCCGTCGTCTTCGACGAAATGGTTGACCGGGCGAATGGCCGGCAGTGCGTCGCGAGTGAAAACGACTCGGCCGTAATCGATTCCAGCCAGGAGCCGCATCGCCTCGGCGCGGTCGAGGGCGACTGTGGAGTTGGGTGCGCCGTCGTCGGTGCGGTCGGGGGGAATCACGATGCGGTACCTCTCGGGAGCTGAGCGTCCGGTCTGTCCATGCCACCACCGGGGCGATTGCGGTGGTAGGGGCGAAGGTCCACCGTGACGAGGGGCTTCGGCGGTTATCGCCGCGAGGTGATGAATCCATAGTGACCGTCGTAGCGGTGATAGAACACGCAGCCGCGGTCGAGTTCGCGATCGCGGAAGAAGAGGAAGGGCGAACCGCTCAACTGCAGCCTGGCCAGGGCCTCCACCCGGTCGAGAACCGGGGCCGGGGCATCGGCGACGGTGAGCGGCAGATTCGCCGAATCGGCGGTCGCCGCTCGCTCGTCGAGCCGAATCAACCGATAGTGCCCGCCGGTCGTGCGCGCGAGCACGCTTTCGGTCTCCGCGCCGGACTCGGCGAACAGCCAGAAGTCGTAATCCATCAGCGCCATATCGGCCGCAGCCTCCGCCGCCGTGCGGTCGAGCAGATGAAAACACTTGGTGCGCACGATCTTCCGCTGCGTGACCGGGCGGAGATAGAGCAATGTGGCGGCCTGCGGTTCACACCGCTGTCGCCGTGTCGCCCCACCGCCGATCGGCATGCGCAGCCGGGCACGCGTCCGTGTCTGCAGCAGATCCACCGCGTCGCGCGCCGTGGCTCCCGTCACCTGCACTCGCAGCGGCCGCTCGGCGACGATGTCCGCCTGTGCCACGAACGGATTCGCCAGCGCCGAGTCGCGATGGTCGGCCAGGCGGACCCGGATCGACGCCACCGGCGACGGTGCACAGCGCGCGGCGTCGCCGATGCGCCGTCGCGCGTACTCACCGAACATGCTGGGGACTCGGTCACCGAGCCGGATGTCGACGGTGGGCAGGTCGTACCCGGGGCCCTGGACGTCGGATTCGGCGCGGCGGACGGTGCCGCGCCGAGCGCCCGGCGCGGTGCTCGCGAAGTTCATGGTCACGCTCCTTCGCGTCGATACCACCGCATTCCCGGTGCTGCCGGACAGGGCCGAAGGTCACCGGCCACCGGGCGTTGTGCTGCGGCGCATCAGGCGTCGACGGCGGGTTCCGTGGTGCCCGGCGGCCCGGAATAGGGGCGCTGCATCGCGGCGAAGCCGGGCGTGGAGGCCACGGTGACGAGTGCGTCGAACAGCTGTTTCCCCTCCCGGGGCCCGGGAATCTCCGTCAGTACCGGACCGGAGAAGCCACGGCCGTCGATCACGACGATGGGGCTCCCACCCCGGTCTCCGAGCGCCTGCTGGCTGTGTCGATGCGCGTCGGCGACGGGCTCGTCCAGAGTCGTATCCTCCACGTCGTCGGCCATGGTGGGGTCCATCCCGGCTCGGGTGAGCAAGGTTCGCATCGTCTCGTCGGTGATCGGTTCCCGGCGCGTGTGCGCCACGGTGCCGAACTCGTGATACAGCCGGGTGAATCCCTCGACGCCGTACAGTCGCGTCGCGGCGGCGAAAACCCGCCCGATCCGCCGGGATCGCTCGAGCATCGGGCGGTGATCGGCGTCCACCTCGTGCCCCTCGTTGAGGACGGCGAGGCTCATCTGCCGCAGGGTTACGCGAGCGCCGGCATCCGCGGCCGCCGTCTGCAGCCAGCGGGCGGTCACCCAGCTGAACGGGCAGACCGGGTCCACGTACAGGGCGATATCCGTCATGTCGTCTCCTTTCGCATCCATGGCCGGTGTACCCGCCTGTGGGCAAGCGCACCTTTGCGTCCTGTATACCCCCTGGGGTATGTTGTCCGCTATACGAAATATACCCCCTGGGGTATCGAAGGGAGGCGTGATGACCGAATCGCAGGTCGTGTCACCGCCGGCGGCCACCACGCGTGGCTCCGGCGGGATGCTGGGCAGGCTGGGGGCCGCTATGGCCGGCCACACCCGCATAGTGTTCGGGGTCTGGCTGCTCGTGCTGGTCGCGCTCGGAGCCGCGGCGCCGAGCGTGTTCAATTCCCTCGCGGGCGCCGGCTGGCAGGCCAACGGGTCGGATTCGGTGCGGGTGCGCGAGCTGGCGCAGCAGCACTTCGGCGGCAATTCGTCGGCCGCGGTGCAGGTCGTGGTGCACTCCGACACCCGGACCGTCGAGAGTCCGGAAGTGCAGTCGGTGCTCGGCCGGATGACCGCGATCTTCGCCGGTGATTCCCGATTCGGCGAGGTGGTGGCGCCCCAGCCGGGGATGTCGATCAGCCCCGACGGGCACACCGGAATCCTCATCGCCGGCGCCGCGGCCTCGACCGATGACATGGTGAAGGCGGTCGATGCGCACAAGGACGCGCTGACGGCGTTGTCGGGCAACGGAATCGAGGTCTATCCCACCGGCGCGTCGGCGTTGTGGAGCGACTTCAACAAGGCCAATCACGATGCGATGCTGAAGGCCGAGATGTTCTCCTGGCCGGTGACCCTCGCCATCATGGTGGTCGCCTTCGGCTCGCTGGTGGCGGCCGGACTGCCGTTGCTGCTCACTCTGGCCGGCTTGATCGCCTCGGCCGGTGGGCTGGTGCTGCTCAACCACGTGACGCCGATTTCGGTATGGGCCATGAACTTCGCGATGATGTTCGCCCTGGCGCTGGGCATCGACTACGCCCTGTTCATCGTCGCCCGCTTCCGCGGCGCGCTCGCGGCGAGTTCCGATCCACGCGCGGCTGTGGCCGAGACCATGAGCACGGCGGGTAAGGCCGTGGTGCTGTCCGGGCTGACGGTGCTGGTGAGCCTGTCGGCGGTGCTGATCGTGCCGGCTCCGGCGGTGCGGACGATGGCCGTCGGGATCATGTTCGCGGTGGCGTTCGTGCTGCTGGCGACGTTGACCCTGTTGCCGGCCGCCTTGGGCGCGCTGGGTGGCCGGATCAATGCCGGGTCGCTGCCTCGCATCGGCCGCCAGCATCACCGCTCACCGCGGTTCGCGGCCTGGGGCCGGATCCTGCACGACCGGCCGTGGCCGTTCGCGATCGCCGCACTGCTGGTCCTGATCGCGCTCGCGATCCCGGTGACCGGATTGAAGGTCGCGATGCCGTCGATCCAGGTCGTGCCCTCGGACGCGCCGGTTCGTCAGGGTTACGAACTGGTGCAGGCACAGATGGGCGAAGGCGCTCCCGGAATGTTGCAGATCATCGCGCCCGCAACGGAATCCGGTGCGGTGGCGAACGCCGCCTCGGCGGTCGACGGCATCGCGATGGTCACCCCGCCGCAACTGTCCCGCGACGGAAGCGGACTGGCGATGATGCAGGCGCTGCCGAACGTCGACCCCTCCGACGCGCGGATGACCACGATCCTCGATCACCTGCGAGACCGGCTGCCGGCCGGAGCGCTGGTGGGCGGTGCGCCCGCCGAGAATCTGGATCTGCAGCACGCTCTGAACCACTACTTCCCGATCATCGTGGGAATCATCCTGGTGCTCGGCTTCGCCCTGCTGCTGGTGGCGTTGCAGGCTCCGCTGATCGCGGCGCTGGGCACGGTGGTGAGTCTGCTGTCGACGGCCGCGGCGTTCGGAGTGGCGAAACTGATCTTCCAGGACGGGCACGGGGCCGGCCTGCTCGGTTTCACCCCGCAGGGATTCCTCGACGGCTGGGGTCCGGTGTTCTTCTTCGCGATGATCTTCGCCATCGCGATGGACTACACGGTCTTCCTGCTGGCGACGGCGAAGGAGCATTACGAGCGCTCCGGCGATCCGAGTCACGCCCTGGTGGACGGACTGGCCCATTCCGGCCGGGTGATCTTCGCGGCCGCGGCGGTCATGGTGGCGGTGTTCTTCACCTTCTCGCTCGCCGATCCGCTGCCGCCCAAGGAGATGGGCATCATCCTCGGTGTGGCCGTGTTGCTGGACGCCGTCGCGGTGCGACTGGTGCTGCTGCCGGTCCTGCTGCGGCTGACCGGGCATCGTGCCTGGGCATCGCCGAGGTGGTTGCGCCGGATGCTGCCGTCGATCAGCTTCGCGCATGACTGACGCCACAACCCTCCAGCATACCCCCAGGGGTATGCTGGAGGGGTAGGCGACGAGAGGACGGACAGCCATGGTCGGCAACGAGGAAACGATCGCACAGGTACTCAACCGGTTGCGCCGCGCCCAGGGGCAACTGGGCGGTGTGATCGCCATGATCGAGCAGGGACGCGACTGCAAGGACGTCGTCACCCAGCTCGCGGCCGTGTCGCGGGCCCTGGACCGGGCCGGATTCAAGATCGTCGCGACCGGCCTGCGCGAATGCCTCACCGGCGAGAGCGCCGACGGCGCCGAACCGATGAGCGAAGCCGAACTCGAGAAACTGTTTCTCGCCCTCGCCTGAAAAGCGAAGGCGCCCAACCTATCCGGAAGTGAACGCATGCCGAACCTACCTCGCCACCAGGGCTGGTCCATCGCCCGCGTCGTCCCGCTGCTGGCCGGTACCATCGTGCTGATCAGTGTGGTCGCGGCCGCGGCATGGTCGGGCTGGTGGCTCGTTCTCACCGGGTTCGTCGGCGCGAATCTGCTGCTGTACGGCGTTGCGGGCTGGTGCCCGGCGACCCTGCTGCTACGGCGGCTGGGCCTGCCGGCCACGGCCGGTTGCGCCGTCTCGCGGACCTGACCCGGTTCACCACCCCCCCATCGAAAGGAAAGCGGACGATCATGAATCTGGCGATTTCCACCACGCTGCGCACCGACCGGTTCGACGAGGCCGTGGAACGGACGCGGGCCGCACTGGCCGAGCAGGGTTTCGGAGTGCTGACCGAGATCGATATGACCGCGACCCTCAAGGCCAAACTCGGCGAAGACATGGAGGACTACCGCATCCTCGGAGCGTGCAATCCGCCGCTGGCGCATCGCGCGGTCGGCGTCGACCGCCGCATCGGATTGCTGTTGCCCTGCAACGTGATCGTGCGGCGCGACCCCGACGACGCGGGCGCCGTCATCGTCGAAGCGATGGATCCCGAGGTCATGGTGCAGGTCACCGGCGATTCGGAATTGGAACCGATCGCGACCGAGGCCGCCGCGAAACTCCGCGACGCCATCGACGCTCTCACAAAGAGCTGACGGCGCCTGCTCGGTTACCGCGGCCGCGGCCGGATCCGAGGAATGTCAGAGTGACCGGTCCAGAGCGGACCAATCGAAGGTCCCGTCCGTGATGCTGCGAGACAGCGTGGTCGGCACCATCCCGTTGTCGCGGGCGTGCGCCTGGAGCAGAGCGGCGGCACGGTCGGTATCGGTATCCAGCCGCCCGGCCGTCATGCCGACGGCGTGTTCATGCCGGACACGGTCGTCGAAGGCGGCGAGGACGCGGCCGGTCAGCATGTCCGATCGGGCTTCGTCGCTGTCCTGGCACAGCGCCAGCGTCGTCAGATCGGCCACCGTCTGCACCACGGCGCGGTGGTCGACGCCGAACTGGGTCGGCGCGTCGTAGAACAGCGCCAGGCTGCCGACCGCACGGGTTCCCAGCACCATCGGGGCCGCGCATATCGCGCGGTACCCGAGGGCGAGCGCGTCACGCGTGAGGGCCGGCCAGGTCTCGTCGTCGCCGATGTTCTCGACTCCGGCCACCTCCATGGACGTCATGCTTCGCCTCCACGGCCCGTGACGGGGGTGATTCTCGAGTAGCCGAACCAGATCTCCGTGCTCCCCGGGTGCCGTCAGGACCCGTACGACGCCGCGAGGATCCACACCGATCACAGCGGTGGCGGCCGCGTTCAAAACCTCGGAACACAGGTGGGTGACCATCGGAAGCGTGTCCGAGAACCGGGCATCGCGGACGAGGTCGGCGGTGATCCGCGCCAGCGGGCGGATGAGCCGTTCCGGCGCCGTGGTCTGCTCGGTCGCAGCCGTAGGTTCAGGTCCCGGAGGTTGGGGGGCACCGGTCATTCGCTCGCTCCGTCGAGGTCGACGCGTCGTTCCAGGACACTTCGCGCCACGTCGAGCAGAGGACTGTTCGTGGCGAAGGCGAATGCCCGCAGGCGCAGAAATGCCTCGTCCAGGGGAATGCCCATTCGCGCGGCGACCATACCTGTCGCCACATTCACGTCCGGATGTGTGGTCGCGACCGGCACGGCTTCCGGCTCCGGCGCGACGAGACCCTCGAGCAGGGTGTAACTGATCAGATCGGCGAGCAATGTCGCGTCGATCTCGGCGCGCGTCGGCACGTCGCCGGGCTCGAATCGATACAGATCCAGGGCACCGATCCGGATGCCGCCGACCCGCAGAGGTAATGCGACAACCGCGCACAAGCCCAGTCGCGCCACCTCGTTCGCATACATCGGCCAGCGCTCGAAATCTCTCGTCCCGGCGCTCGCCCACACGGTGTCACCGGTGGCGAACGCCGTGAAGCCGGGGCCTTCTCCGAGAACCATCTGGACGTCCTCGATCTGTTCGGCGACCGAAGCGCTGCACCCGATCACCTCGACGATCGCCCCGGCCGAATGCAGCGCGAGCGCGACCGAATCGACCCCCGCCAACACGTCGCGACATGCCACACAGACTCGGTATCCCCAATCGTCGGCGCAGCGCGGGCGAGCGATCGCGGCCACCGCCGCCTCCAGCCGGCCCCCTGAACGCTCGTCCACTGGTACTTCCTGGCTTCCCCATCACACTGTTCACGCCGGCGGATCGACGTGTGCCGGCGAATCGAGGTTTCCGGGTTCGGCGTACGCCGACCGTGCCTGTGCATTCGAGAATAGTCACCGGGCGCCGCCGTGCGACCGTTCTCCGGTGCCGATTCCCTTTCGATGACCCATGGCTCCCTGTCGACGACCGATGCCCGGGACCGAAGTCCGTTATCTTCGAGCTCATGAATCTCGAGACGCCCGCCGACCTGCGCCGCCGACTCGGTCTCGGCGACGCGGTGGTGATCGGGCTCGGTTCGATGATCGGGGCGGGCATCTTCGCCGCCCTCGGCCCCGCCGCCGCCGCGGCCGGATCGGGATTGCTGATCGGCCTGGCGATCGCGGCCGTCGTCGCCTACTGCAACGCCACCTCCTCGGCCCGGCTGGCCGCGCGCTATCCCGCCTCCGGCGGAACCTACGTCTACGGCCGGGAACGCCTGGGGGAGTTCTGGGGGTATCTCGCCGGCTGGGGCTTCGTCGTCGGTAAGACCGCCTCGTGCGCGGCGATGGCACTCACGGTCGGTGCCTACGCCTGGCCCGGTCACGCGCACGCGGTGGCCGTCGCGTCGGTGGTCGCGCTCACCGCGGTGAACTATCGGGGCGTGCAGAAGTCGGCGCTGCTGACCCGGATCGTCGTCGCACTGGTGCTGGCCGTGCTGGCCGCGGTCGTCGTCGCGGCCGGTGCCGGCTCCGCCGCCGACGCCGGCCGGTTGGCGATCGGATCCGACACCTCGGTGCGGGGGATTCTGCAGGCCGCCGGACTGTTGTTCTTCGCCTTCGCCGGCTACGCCCGCATCGCCACTCTCGGCGCGGAGGTCCGTGACCCCGCCCGCGTCATTCCGCGTGCGATCCCGCTGGCTCTGGGCATCACGCTGGTCGTATACGCGGTGGTAGCCGTCGCGGCGCTGCTGGTGCTCGGCCCGCACGGATTGGCCTCGGCCACAGCGCCGCTGGCCGATACGGTGCGCGCGGCGGGCCGGCCCGAGCTGGTGCCCGTGGTACGCGCCGGGGCTGCCGTCGCCGCGCTCGGCTCGCTGCTGGCATTGATCCTCGGGGTCTCGCGCACCACCTTCGCGATGGCCCGGGATCGGCATCTGCCGCATCGGCTGGCCGCGGTGCATCCGCGTTTCGCCGTTCCGCACCGAGCCGAACTGGTGGTCGGCACGGTCGTGGCCGTGATCGCCGCGACCGCCGATATCCGCGGCGCGATCGGTTTCTCGTCCTTCGCGGTGCTCGGCTACTACGCCGTCGCGAACGCGTCGGCCTGGACGCTGACCCCGGCGGAAGGCAGACCGCCGCGGGTGGTCCCGGTGGTCGGCGCCGCCGGCTGCGCGGTGCTGGCCTGCACCCTCCCGCTCACCTCGGTGATCTGGGGTGCGGTCGTGCTGGCGATCGGTGCGGTGATCTACCTCGCGCGCCGGTCTCGCGTGCGGTAGCGCCGGTCAGCCCGCGCCGTCGGTGACGCGCAGGATCTCGTGCAGCGGCAGCCGCGGCGTCGGCTCCGGGTGCGGTTGGTTCTCCGGAGCCCGCCCGACGCGAATCAGTACCTGCGGGAAGGCGTTCCGGCCGATCAGCCGCGTGACGACGCTGCGACTGCGCGGAACCTCCGTGAGATGGGTGAGCGGACAGGTGGCGTAGCCGGCGAGGGTGCATTCGAGCAGGACGGTGGACAGCACCCGCCCGCAGGCCAGCCATTCGGCGGGGCTGTCGCCGTAGGTCGACAGCACGAGGATCTTCGACCGGTCGGCGCGCACCTCGGTGCGGCGTGGTTCGCCGGTGACCGTGGGCAACCTCCGCCCGACGTCGACGCGCCCGCGTTCCTCCTCGCTCACCAGCGCGTCGCGGGGGACGCCGGTATCTGCCACCACATGCCCTGTCCACCAATGCAATTCGGCGTGGTAGTCGGCGTCGTAGCGGCGCACCGAAGCGGTCAGCTCCGAGGCCCGGGCCAGTTCGGCGCGGCTGTCGTCGGGCAGGACGTCGACGATGGCGTCCTCGGGGTCGAACACCGTGCGCAGGACGGTCTCGAACGGCCCCCAGCCCTCCGGTTCGTCGAACGGGAGCCGGTCGGTGTACCGGCGCGCCATGGCGTCGACGCGTTCGCGGTCACCGTCGGTGATGTACGGCGAGGGCTCGAAACGCACGTCGGCGAGGTGGGTGCGGTCGTTGGGGTTCGGGAAGGTCGCCACGATCGTGCGCCACCCCTGGGCGGCCATCGCCGCGCGCAGATGGTCGAGCACGATGCCGCAGCTGATCACGAGCTGTCGGCCGGTGCTGTCGGTGGTCGGCAACATGCGCTCGTGCACGCTGAACAGCCGCAGCTGCGCACCGTCGAACGTCCACCGCCACGGCTGGCTGTTGTGCAGCGACGGCGCACGGCCGGCCATCCGGACCGCTGTCTCGACGACGTCGCGTGTGGGCACTGTGTTCATATGTCGACGGTAGGTTCGCGCCGCGCGTGGCGGAGGGGCCGTTGGTCCCGAGGTACCGCGACCATGGTCCGCGCCGCCGGCCTCACGGCTGCCGGCCCTCGCCACCGTGCACGCACTGTTCGAGCAGCAGCCGGCGCTCGGCGGCGGCCACCGTGCGGCGGGCGCTGCGGACCGCGTCCGGGGTGACCGAAATCGAGGTGATCCCCGCCGCGACGAGATGTTCGGCGAACTCGGGCCGGGTGGACGGGGCCTGCCCGCACAGCGACGACGTGATGCCCAGTTCACGCGCGGAGGTGACGATGCGCCGGATGGCGTGCAGGACGGCCGGATCCGATTCGTCGAACAGTTCGGCGCATTCCTCGGAATCGCGATCCACACCCAGGATCAGCTGGGTGAGATCGTTGCTCCCGATCGACACCCCGTCGATCCCGAGCCGCACGTATTCGGGCAGCCAGTGCACGACCGACGGCACCTCGGCCATGATCCACCGGTGCATGCTCCGGTCGTGGCCCAGCGGCGAGGCATCCACCAGTTCCAGGCACGCGGCCAGCTCCCAGCGGGTGCGCACGAACGGGATCATCAGATGCAGATTCGGGGTGTATTCGCGCACGCGTGCCAGCGCCGCCAGTTCGAGCCGGAACACGTCCGGTTCGTGGATGTAGCGATAGCAGCCGCGGTAGCCGATCATCGGGTTGCGTTCGTTCGGCTCGAAACCTTCGCCGCCGGTGAGCGTGCGAAATTCGTTGCTGCGCAAATCCGTCGCGCGGTAGACGACCGGCCGCGGGGCGAAGGCCACGGCGATGCGCCGCAGGGATTCGGCCAGGGTGGAGACGAACTCGTTCTCGTCGCCGGCGGCGATCACCGCGCGGGGATGGCGGCCGCCCAGCGCGCGCGTCAAGAGGGTTTCGGCGCGCAGCAGGCCGACGCCGTCGACATCGGAATCGGCGACGCGCTCGGCGATTTCGGGCAGGGCGAGATTGACATAGATCTTCGTTCCGGTGGTTTCGGTCACCGAAACCGCCGCCGGCGCGGTGGTGGCCGCGGCGGGCGCGGAGACGGCCGCTGTCGCGGCGGTCTGCTCGTCCGGGCTGTCCGCCCGAATCCGGCCGGCCTTGGCGTCCACAACGATGCGCTGACCGTCGTGCAGGGATGTGGTGGCGGTCCGGGCGCCGACGATGCAGGGTATGCCCAGTTCGCGAGCCACGATCGCGGCGTGACAGGTCATGCCGCCGCTGTCGGTGACCAAGGCCGCCGCCCGCGAAATGGTCGGCAGCCAGTCCGGATTCGTCATCGGCGCGACCAGGACCTCGCCGTCGCGCAATGCCGATCCCTCGGCGGGTGAGTGCAGGATGCGCACGGCGCCGCGAGCTCGTCCGGGAGCCGCCGGCAGGCCCTGCAGCAGCACGGCGGCGGGCGTCGGTTCCGTTGTGGCCGAGGGCAATTCGTCGGGCAAGGTGGTGATCGGCCGCGACTGCACCAGCCACAGCCGCTGGTCGTCGAAGGCCCACTCGACATCCTGCGGACTGCCGTAGTGCTGCTGGACCTCGAGCGCCAGGCGCGCGACCGCGGTGGCCTCGTCGGTGGTCAGTACCGGCCGATGCGCTTCGTCGTCCGGGATGTCGACGCGGCGGTCACCGTCCTCGCCGGCGAAGATCGCGAAACTTTGTGCGCCCCTGCGGGATTCCGTCAACGTCGGGCCGTCCGCCGCGAACACGTAGGTGTCGGGCTCGACCGCACCGGATACCACCACCTCGCCCTGTCCGCGCGCGGCGTCGATGACGACGCGGTCGCGCCTGCCGGTGGTCGGGTCGGCGGTGAACGCCACGCCGGCGCACCGGACGGTCACCATCTGCTGCACGACCACCGCCATCTCCGGCCGCCGGTCCATGCCGCGGCGGGCGCGGTAGGTGAGAACGCGTGGGGTGAACAGGGAGGCCCAGCATTGCCGGACCGCCTCGAGCAGTTCGGCGTCGCCGCGAATATTGGTGCGCGAGAGGTTCATTCCGGCGAAGGAGGAATCGGCACTGTCCTCGCCGACCGCCGAGGACCGGACCGCCACGCGCACCCGGTCGCCGAGCCGGTGGTAGGCCTCGACGATCGCCTCCTCGATCACCCCGTCGATCCGGGTCTCGTGCACCAGGTCGCGCATGCGCGAACACAGCCGGTCGAGCTCGCCGCGGCCCGCGTCGTCGGTGGCGACGGCGCTGCGCAGCGCCTCGGCATGCAGCGAGTCGAGCTCGGACCCGTGCGGCCCGTCGGCGACGGCGGTCTCGTAGGTCGATCGCAGGATCACGAATCCCGGCGGCACCGGGAGTTTCGCGGCGACCATCTCACCGAGATTGGCCCCCTTCCCGCCCACCTGGCCGTCATCGCTGAGCCGAATATCGTTCAGACTTGCCACATAGTCGCCCATCACGGCTCCGATCTGCTGAAAGTGTCTCGATGCCCAGACTCGCGCGTCGCGGCGGCCGGGAACATGGTCGAAGGTCCTCGATCCGGACGCCCACCGCCCCGGATCACAGACCGCTGGGGTAGGTGTCCGGTGTGCTCGCGGCGGTCCATCGGTGTGACGGTTCCAGCGGCCGCAGGGCGGTGGTCCGGTCGATGTGGATGATCGCGTCGTAGCGGTCGGCCGGCCGCGAGTGGAAGTAGTGGCTGTGCCGCTCGGTGGTCGGCTGATAGATCACGCCGATGGCGCGTTCGAGCCGCGGGTCGCGCAGCAGTTCGGTGGCGGCGCCGGGGGTATCGGTGCGGATCAGGAAGCTGTCGCGTCCGGTGTCGTGCAGCAGCTCCTCGACGCTGCTGCGCAGGGCCGGGCGGACGTCCTTGCACTCGGCCTCGCCGTCCCATTCACTCGCCGCGGTCACGGTGCCGTGGCTGGTGGTGAAACCGATGGTGCGGCAATCGTTTCCGTGGCGTTCGCGGACGAGCTGTCCCAGTGACAGCTGGCCCTCGGCGCCCATTTCCGTCGCGCGGGCGTCACCGATATGGGAATTGTGCGCCCAGACCACCACTCGCGCGGGAGTGCCGTCGCGCCCGAGGTGGCCGGCCAGCGCGTCGAGGGTGTCGGCCATATGCTCGTCGCGCAGATTCCACGACGACACCCGATCGCCGAACATCGCCCGGTAATAGGCCTCGGCGTTGCGGACCGTCCACGCGTTGCGCAGCGCGTCGAACGAGGCCTCGCCGTCGCCGGCCTGTCGATGGGCCGCGGCGTTGCGTTGCAGGTCGACCAGCTGCCGCACCACCTCGGCCTGACACGAATGGCCCGCACCGAATGCGGCGCCGAATCCGTAGGCCTGCCCGTCGTGGTCGCTGGTGCGATCGAAACAGGCGTAGCGGTGCTCGGCGCGCTGCGCCGCGTCGGGATCGACCTGCCGCAGATAGTCGATCACGTGCCGCATCGAACGGTGCATGCTGTACAGGTCGAGCCCGTAGAACCCGGCCTGCGGCGCGCCGATCCGGCGCTGATAGTCGTTGTGCAGCCGCAACCAGCCCACGAAATCGCGGACCACGGTATTGCGCCACATCCAGGTGGGGAAGCGTTCGAACCCGCGCAGCGCGAGCGTGGGGGAGGAGTCGTCGATGCCGCGGACGAAGCGGTCGACGAGGTGGGCGTCGGGCCAGTCGGCCTCGGCGGCGACCGCGGTGAACCCCTTCTCCGAGATGAGCCAGCGCGTGATGGCCGCGCGGGCGGCATAGAACTCGTGGGTGCCGTGCGAGCTCTCGCCGATCAGGACGAACCGGGCATCGCCGATGAGCTCGTCCAGCACGTGGTGCGGCGGCACGCCTTCGGGAGCCTCGATCGCGGCGGCATCGATCACGGCGACGGGATCGGTGAGGGTGACGGAATCGGTGCCGGTGGCCGCCGCGTCGACGGTCGGCGTCGTCAGCAGCTGCCGCACCTCGTCGTCACCGACCTGGGTGAAATCCCAGAACGACTCGCCGACCGCGAGGAACGGCGACGGCATGGTGGCACAGACCATCTCGTCCACGAGCGCGTCGAACTCCCGGCAGGTCGATTCGGGGGCGGCCGGCACCGCGACCACGATGCGGTCGGGCTCCCCCGCGCGAATCGCCTCCACCGCCGCGAACATGGTGGCTCCGGTCGCCAGACCGTCGTCGACGAGGATCACCGTGCGGCCCGCGATCGGCGCCGGCGGCCGGTCATCGCGATAGGCGCGTTCCCGCCGCGCCAGCTCCGCCGCCTCTTCTCGTGCGACGGATCGGATCTGTTCGGCGGTCACGTGCAGTCCGCGGATCACATCGTCGTTGACGACGATCCGGCCGTCGGGTGCGAGGGCGCCGACGGCGAATTCCGGATGTCCCGGTGCCCCGAGTTTGCGGACGACGAGCGTGTCCAGCGGCGCGTGCAGGGCGGCGGCGACCTCCCAGGCCACCGGTACCCCACCGCGCGCGAGGCCGAGCACGACGACACCGGAGTGGTCGCGGTAGTGCTCGAGCAGTCCGGCCAGCACACGACCGGCCTCGCGGCGGTCGCGGAAGATCGGCTGCGAGGAATCACGCAGGACAGGTGCTGCCGTCATGGCTGTGGCCTCCGGGAGTGAGTAGTAGTGACCGGCGGATGGGAGGCGGGCGCGGGTCCCGGTCTCGCGGCGGCGCTGCCGGCGGGCAGGCCGAGCGCGGAGCGGTCGCAGGCGGTCGCCAGATCGGTGGCGGTGACGACGCCGGTCAGCCGGCCGGCCGGGTCGACCACGGTGATCGCATCGAGTTTGGGACGCAGCACGACCCGGGTGGCGACATCGGCGAGCAGATCGTCCTGTCCGACGATCGCGGCTGTCCGTAACGGACGTGCGACCGAGCGCAGGAAGGTCGTATCACGAGCCGGTACGGCGGTCGTCGTGAGATCCGACCAGGCGACGACACCGATCGGATGGCCGAGGGCGTCGACGACCGGAAATATGCTGTGCCCGGTCTGCGGGGCGCTGGAGGCCAGCAGCTGGGTGATCGTCCAATCGCCCGGCACCGCCATCGGATTCACGGTCATGACCTCGCGAACGGTGGTGTTGCCCAGCCGGTGCCGCAGCCCCGCTGCCGCGAGTTCGCTGTTGGCGGCGGTCTGCAGGAACCAGCCCAGCAGCATCAGCCACAGCCCGCCGAACTGGCGGAACACGATGATGTCGACGGCGCCCAGCACGACGAGCACGGTGCCGAGCAACCGGCCACCACGCGCGGCCACGGTGGTGGCGCGCAGCCGGTCGCCGGTCCGCCACCAGACGACGGCTCGCACCACCCGGCCGCCGTCGAGCGGCGCGCCGGGCAGCAGATTGAACAGTCCCAGAACGATATTCGTGGCGGCGAGCCAGGCGAGCGCCGCGGTGACGGCGCTGTCGGGCCGCCCGCTGTCCACGGCCACCGCGACGGCCGCGAACAGTCCGCCGAGCACCAGACTCGTCGCCGGACCGGCGATCGCGATCCGGAAATCGCTGCGCGCGTCGGGCGGCTCGTCGCCGAGTTCGGACGCCCCGCCCAGCAGCCACAGCACGATGCGCTCGACCCGTACCCCGTGGCGCCGGGCGACGATCGAATGGGCCAGTTCGTGCGCGGTCAGGGAGGCGAACAGGGTCACCGCGGCGAGCGCCGCAACCGACCAGGTGAAGGCCGGGCTGCCGCTGCCGCGCAGCTGCACGCCGAGCAGCCAGACGAACAGCGCCACGGTGACCAGCACCGACCAGTGCGCGCCGATGCGGATACCCGCCACCCGGCCCAAAGGGATTGTCTCGTGCAACATCCGGCCACCTCGCTCCCGGTGTCATCACACCGGCCCGCGGAACATTTCGGTCGTCGCGCGACCGCCAGGCCACACGCCGAGGCGCCTCGATGCGTCGAACCGGCGATCGGCGCGCCTACCGCCAGTCTGTGCCGGTGCCGGGCCCTGGGGGAGGGGCGAGATTCCCGGCCTCCCGGGACCAATGTCCCTCGAGGACGCCGAGCACATCCGGGCCGGCGCCGACGTTCCGGCGTGGGGACCGACGGCCGGTCGGTGAGGTCTTTTGCCCCTGCCACCGGCCGGTCGCGTCGATCAGGCTGGATCGCGGATGCGGAAGTGAACCGCGCCCGGAGGAGATGATCGAGATGGATATGCAATCGCCGATGATGCAAGCAATGCACGCCGTGATGATGTGGCTGGCCCAGATGGGGATCTGCCCGATGCCGATGCCGATGTGATCCGGTCGGGTCCGAGGGGAACGCAGATCCGTCGATGGAGTGAGGAATTACGGCGATGATGATGTGGTACGGCACCGGCCTGGGCGGTTGGGGTTACGGGTTGATGTTCGCGGGCATGGTGATCTTCTGGGTGCTGGTGGTCGTGGCGATCGTGGCCCTGCTCCGCTACGCCGGCCGGCCCGATACCGCCGCCCTCGACCGGGACGGCCGGGGTCCGTCCCCGCAACAGATCCTCGCCGAGCGCTTCGCCCGTGGTGAGATAGACGACGAGGAATACACCCGTCGAATGCGGACGCTCGGTCCCTAGCCGGCCCCGGCGCCGGACGCCGGCCCGGCGGCCGTGGATTGCAGGAGGCTGCCGTGGCGCGCGAGTTACCGTTCCGATCGCTGTACCGGCACGGATTCGTGCGCGTCGGCGTCGCCGTGCCCGCGATGCGGGTCGCCGATCCCGAGTACAACGCCGAGCAGACACTGCTGCTGGCGCGGCGGGCCGCCGCCGATTCCGTGGTGCTCACGCTGTTTCCGGAACTCGGCCTCTCCGGCTACTCCGCCGAGGACCTGTTCCACCAGGAGGCGCTCGACGACGCGGTGCGAGCGGCCGTGGACCGCGTGGTCGCCGAGAGCGCGGACATCGACAGCGTGCTGATCGTCGGGGCTCCGCTGCGGGTGCGGGAGCGACTGTTCAACTGCGCGTTGATCATCGACCGCGGCCGCGTCCTGGGGGTCGTGCCGAAGAGCTACCTGCCGAATTTCCAGGAGTTCTACGAGAAGCGGCAGTTCTCCGCGGCCCGCGACGCCGTCGACGACCACACCACCGTCGCCGGGCAGCGGGTGCCCTTCGGCGCCGACCTGCTGTTCGAGGCGGTGAATCTGCCCGGATTGGTGCTGGCGGTCGAGATCTGCCAAGACGCGTGGGTTCCGTTGCCGCCCAACATTTTCGCGGCACTGGCGGGCGCCACGGTACTGACGAATCTGTCGGCGAGCAATATCGTCGTCGGCAAGGCGGACTACCGCAGGGAACTGTGTGTGTCGACCTCGGCGCGCAATATCGCGGCCTATCTGTACACCGCGGCCGGGCAGGGCGAGTCCACCACGGATATGGCGTGGGACGGTCAGGCGCTGATCTGCGAGAACGGCAACCTGCTGGCCGAAAGTGAGCGCTTCGCCGCCGAACCGCAACTGGTCACCGCGGATATCGATCTGCAGCGGCTGGCCGCGGATCGGCTGCGGCTCAACAGTTTCACCGACAACGGTCACGATTTCCTCGAGCGGGTCACCCGATTCCGGCGGATCGAATTCGAGGCGCCGATCCCGGACGGCGCACCACCGCTGCGTCGGGAGGTCCCGCGCTTTCCCTACGTCCCGGCCGATCCCGGCAGCCGCAACGCGCGCTGTGCCGAGGTCCATCACATCCAGGTCGCCGGGCTCGCCACGCGGCTGGCCGCCACCGGATCCCAGCACCTCGTGATCGGGGTGTCCGGTGGCCTCGATTCCACTCTCGCGCTCATCGTCGCGGCGCAGACCATGGACCGGCTGGGCCTGCCGCGGTCGAATGTGCTCGCCTACACCATGCCCGGCTTCGCCACGAGCCCGCGGACGCTGGAGAACGCGCGCCGGCTGATGCGCGCCGTCGGGGCGAGCGCCGGCGAGATCGATATCCGGCCGTCGGCGACGCAGATGCTGCGCGATCTCGGTCATCCGGCGGCCGACGGCGCGCCCGTCTACGACATCACCTACGAGAACGTGCAGGCCGGGGAGCGCACCTCGCATCTGTTCCGCCTGGCCAACATGCATCACGGCATGGTCGTCGGGACCGGGGACCTGAGCGAATTGGCCTTGGGCTGGTGCACTTTCGGCGTCGGCGACCATATGTCGCACTACAGCGTGAACGCCTCGGTGCCCAAAACGCTGATCAAATATCTGATCGCCTGGACCGCCGACCGCGGTGAGCTCGGCCCGGAGGCGAGTGCGGTGCTGCACTCGGTCCTGGAGACCGAGATCTCGCCGGAGCTGGTTCCCGGCGCGGCGCTGCAGAGTTCCGAGGCCACCGTGGGCCCGTACGAGTTGCAGGACTTCCACCTCTATCACCTGCTGCGGTTCGGATTCCGGCCCAGCCGCATCGCCTACCTCGCCGAACACGCCTGGGGTGACCGCACCCGCGGCGGCTGGCCGGACCTCATCCCCGAGGATCAGCGTCACGAATACGACCTCGCCACGATCAAGTACTGGCTGGCCGAATTCCTGCGCCGCTTCGTGCAGACCAGCCAGTTCAAACGATCGACCCTGCCGAATGCGCCCAAGGTCGGGTCCGGCGGATCGCTGTCGCCGCGCGGGGACTGGCGCGCGCCGAGCGACGCTCCCGCCGCGGCGTGGCTGGACGAACTCGCGCGCAACGTTCCCGACTGACCGTTGTCCCCGGTGGCATCGCCGCGACGGATGTCATCGCCGCTAGGGTCTTTCCGCCCTCCCCGTGACCGGGCGCCGCGCCGTTGACTGGAAGTCGAGCAGACGGACGGCACGGGAGACGGAGGCGCGATGAGCCGGAACGACGCGAGCCCGTACGACGCGGAAACCGCGACGCCGTCGCGATGGGCGCCGATCGAGAAGTCGGCGGCCGAGATCGCGGCCGCGACCCTTCCCGACTACGGCCGGGCGCGGCGCGACTTCTCCTGGTCCGCGGCCCGCTCCGAACTCGCCGGGCTACCCGGCGGCGCAGTCAACATCGCCGTCGAGGCCGTCGACCGGCACCTCGAGGCGCCGATCGGGCCCGCCCCGTCGTTGCGCTGGTTGCCGGTCACCGGTGGCGTGACCGAGCTCGACTGCGCGGACCTGGTCCGGCTGAGCAACAAGTTCGCCCACGTGCTGCGCGACCTCGGGGTGTATCGGGGTGAGCGGGTGTGCCTGCTGCTGGGACGCACTCCGGAGTTGTATCTCGCGTGCCTGGGGGCGTGGAAGGCCGGATGTGTCGTCTCCCCGCTGTTCTCGGCCTTCGGCCCCGAACCGGTGCGTCAGCGGCTGGACCTGGCCGAGGCGAGCACCCTGGTGACCACCGCGGCCCACTATCGCCGCAAGGTCGCGCCGATCCGCGACACACTGCCCGCGCTCCGGCACGTCATCGTCGTCGACGGCGAGACCGACCTGCCCGGCGTGGTGTCCCTGCCCGCGGCCATGGCCGCCGCCGACAGCGAATTCCCCATCGTGCGAACTCAATTCGAAGACCCCGCGCTCCTGCACTTCACCAGCGGAACCACCGGACGCCCCAAGGGGGCGGTGCACGTGCACGGCGCCGTCGTGGCGCACCGGGCCACCGCGCGCGCCGCGCTGGACCTGCGCGGCGGCGACGTATTCTGGTGCACCGCGGACCCGGGCTGGGTGACCGGCATGTCGTACGGGGTGATCGCGCCGCTGTGCCTCGGCGCCACGGTGATCAGCGACGAGGCGGAATTCGATCCGCAACGCTGGTACGACATCCTCACCGCGGAGCGGGTGTCCGTCTGGTACACCGCGCCCACCGCCCTGCGGATGCTGATGCGCCGTGGCGACGAGCTGCCGCCGAGCACGGACTTGTCGTGCCTGCGCTTCGTGGCCAGCGTCGGCGAGCCGCTCAATCCCGAAGTCGTGGTGTGGGGGCAGCGGGTGCTCGGGCACCCGGTGCACGACAACTGGTGGCAGACCGAAACCGGCGCCATCATGATCGCCAATATCGCTGCGGCACAGGTTCGTCCCGGTTCGATGGGGCGGCCACTGCCCGGCGTGGAGGCCACGATCCTGCGCCGCGGCGAAAGCGGGCGCGCGGCGATCACCGACGGCGACGTGACCGCCGCCGATACCGGGGAAGTGGGTGAGCTGGCACTGCGGGCGGGCTGGCCGTCGATGTTCCGCGGCTACCTGAACGACCCCGCTCGCTACGCGGACGCGTTCGCCGGCGGCTGGTATCTCACCGGCGATCTGGCCCGGCGCGACAGCGACGATTACTTCTGGTTCGTCGGGCGCGCCGACGACGTCATCAAATCCGCCGGACATCTGGTCGGGCCGTTCGAGGTGGAAAGCGTTCTCATGTCTCATCCCGCGGTCGCCGAGGCCGGTGTCATCGGAACCCCCGATCCGGTGGCCGGAGAGCTGGTCAAAGCATTCGTGGTGGTGCGCAAGGGCTTCCAGCCGAGTGACGACCTGCGCGACGAACTCACCGCGTTCGGCCGCCGCGCCCTGGGCGCGGTGGCTCCCAAACGTATCGACTTCGTCGACGCGCTGCCGCACACCCGCTCCGGGAAGGTGATGCGCCGGCTGTTGAAGGCACACGAACTCGGATTGCCCGAAGGTGACGTATCGACCCTGGAGACGGTGCGATGAGCACGATCGAGACCGACGGCCACGCCCCGGCGCCGGCCGTGGCGACGCCCGGCGACGCCGCCGGAACGGATCCAAAGGCGCTGCTGCGGCAGATGATCCGCATCCGGCGCTTCGAGGAACGTTGTGTGCAGCTCTACAGCGCCGAGCGGATCCGCGGATTCCTGCACCTGTACGTCGGCGAGGAGGCGGTGGCCGCCGGACTGCTGAGCGAGATCGGCGCCGACGACGCGGTGGTCTCGACCTACCGCGAGCACGGCCACGCGCTGGCCCGCGGCATCCCCATGACCGACCTCATGGCCGAGATGTTCGGCCGCACTACCGGCTGCAGCCACGGCCGGGGCGGCTCGATGCATCTGTTCGACGCGCGGCGGCGCTTCTACGGCGGGAACGCGATCGTCGGCGGCGGACTGCCGATCGCGGTTGGCCTGGCACTGGCCGACGCCATGACCGGACGCGATCGGGTCACGGTATGCCTGTTCGGTGACGGCGCGATGGCCGAGGGCGAATTCCACGAATGCATGAACCTGGCCGCGCTGTGGCGGCTGCCCGTGCTCTTCGCCTGCGAGAACAACCGCTACGCCATGGGCACCGCGCTGGCCCGCGAACACGCCGCGACCGACCTCGCGCTGCGCGCGACGGGCTACGGCATGGCGGCCTGGCCGGTCGACGGTATGGACGCCACCGCTGTCGCCGCCGCGACCCGGCGCGCCGTCACCTCGATCCGGGCCGGAGGCGGTCCCTGCTTCCTGGAACTGCGCACCTATCGGTTCCGGGCGCATTCGCTCTACGACGCCGATCGATATCGCGACAAGGCCGAAATCGCGCGGTGGCGCGAACGCGATCCCCTCCGGCTGCTGACCGAACGGCTGCGCGACGCCGGAGAACTGACCGACGAGGACGTGCGGCGCTACGAGGCGCAGGCCGACGAGGAACTCGACGCCGCCATCGCCGCCGCCGAGGCCGCACCGGCCGAGCCGGTGTCCGAACTGACCCGGCACGTCTACGCGGAGCGGCCATGACCACTTATCGGGAGGCGATGCGGGATGCGTTGCGCGAGGCGCTGCTTCGCGACGAACGGGTCTTCCTCATGGGCGAGGATGTCGGCGCCTACGGCGGCTGCTTCGGCGTGAGCCGCGGACTGCTCGACGAATTCGGGCCCGAACGGATTCGCGATACGCCGCTGAGCGAATCGGCGTTCGTCGGCGCGGGGATCGGTGCGGCCCTGGCCGGCATGCGGCCCATCGTCGAGATCATGACCGTCAACTTCAGCCTGCTCGCGCTGGACCAGATACTCAACAATGCCGCCACGCTGCGGCACATGTCCGGCGGACAGCTCGGCGTGCCGCTGGTCATCCGGATGGCGACCGGTCCGGGCCGCCAGCTCGCCGCCCAGCACTCGCACAGCCTGGAGGCGTTCTACGCCCACATTCCCGGTCTGCGGGTGGTGTGCCCCGCCACCGTCGCCGACGCACGAGGCATGTTGTGGACCGCGCTGCAGGATCCGGACCCGGTGGTGATCTTCGAGCCGATCTCGTTGTACAACAGCGGATCCGAGCTGCCCGAGGACGCCGGTGCCGTCGATATCGACGCGGCGGCGATCCGGCGCGGCGGCACCGACGTCACCCTGGTCGCCTACGGCGCGACGGTGCCGGTGGCCCTGGCCGCCGCCGACCTCGCGGCAACCGAGGGTATCGCGGTCGACGTCGTCGATCTGCGCTCGCTGCGTCCGCTGGACGAGGCGACGGTGCTGGATTCGGTACGCCGCACCCATCGCCTCGTGATCGTGGACGAAGCCTGGCGCAGTGTGAGCATCGCCGCCGAGATCGCCGCTCGCGCAGCAGAATACGCCTACTACGACCTCGATGCGCCGATCGGCCGGGTATGCGGCGCCGAGGTGCCGATCCCGTACGCACGTCAACTGGAGGACGCCGCACTGCCGGACCCCTCCGAGGTGCTGGCCGCGATCCGGAAGGCGGTGGGATGACATGACCGAATTCCGGATGCCGTCGCTGGGCGCCGACATGACCGAGGGCACCGTGACGCACTGGTTCGTGCACCCCGGCGACCCGGTGAAACGCGGCGACATCGTCGCGGAGGTCGACACCACCAAGGCCGCGATCGAAATCGAATGCTTCGACGACGGTGTCATGGACGAGATCCGCGTGCCCGAGGGACGGACCGTTCCGGTGGGCGCCGTGCTGGCGACGATCACCGCCGGCGCCGCGGGCAGTGGGAACGGGAAGGTGGAGACCGTCCCGGAGGCGCGTGGCGAACCGGTGCCGGCCGTCGCGACCTCGGAATCGGCCGGACCGCCGCAATCGCGCGACCAGGCGGAATCGGTCGCGGCACCGTCGCCGGTCGCCGAACCCGCTCGGATGACCCCCTTGATCCACCGGCTGGCCGAGGAGGCGGGACTGGATCCGGCGACTGTGCACGGCTCCGGGCCGGGTGGGCGCGTCCTGCGCGGTGATATCGAAGCCGCTGTCGCGCAGCATAATTCCGCGCCCGCGCCTGCGGCGGCGCCCGCACCCGCACGTGGGCCCGAGGCGGCGCCTGCACCCGCACCTGGGCGCGAGGCGGCGCCCGCGTCCGCCTCCAGGCCCGCGCCCGCACCCGAGGCGGCGGATGCTGTCGCGCGGTCCGGGGCGCAGCCGGACGTCGCACGCGCCTCCGGTCTGGCGCGGCGACTCGCCGAAGCGCGGGGACTCGACCTGTCCGGGCTGTCCGGAACCGGTCCCGCCGGCGCCGTGCGCGCCCGTGACCTCCCGGCCGAGGGTGTCCCCGCACCCGCCGCGGCACAGCCATCGGAGGACGAGACGGTTCGCGCGGACACCGCCACCCCGCCCCCGGGCTCGCGCGACGCGGCTGCGATGCGCTCGGCGATCGCCGCGACGATGGCGCGGTCCAAACGCACCGTGCCGCACTACTACCTGTCCGATGTCGTCGATGTCTCCGCGGCGGCCGACCGGCTGCGGGAGCGAAATGCCGGCGCGCCGCTCACCGAGCGAATCGTGATGGCCGCCTTGTTGTTTCGCGCCGTCGCCGGGGCTGCCCGCCGGGTGCCGCAGCTCAACGGATATTGGATCGACGACGAGTTCCGTCCGGCGACCGCGGTGCATCTCGGCGTCGTGGTGTCGCTGCGCGGCGGGGGCATCATCGTGCCGACGATTCCCGACGCCGACACCTTGGACGCGGCGGAGATGATGGCCGCGATGCGATCGGTGGTGCAGCGCGCCCGATCCGGCCGCCTGCGCTCCTCGGACGCGACCGCGGCCACCATCACGGTCACCAACCTCGGCGATCTCGGCGTGGAGTCGGTGTTCGGCGTGATCGCCGTGCCGCAGGTCGCGATCGTCGGACTGGGCGCCGTCACCGACCGGCCGTGCGCTGTCGACGGTTTGCTCGGTGTGCGGCCGCAGGTGACCGTCACCCTCTCGGCCGATCATCGCGCCAGCGACGGCGCGACCGGCGCCCGATTCCTGCACACCGTCGCCGACCTGCTGCATCAACCCGAGGAGTTGTGAAGCCATGTCCACCACTGTTTCCCGGCAATCGGCCGACAGCGCGGTGCGTGCCGCACTGCGCGGATTCGCCACCGACGCCGAACTCAGCGCACTCGGACCGGACGAGCCGCTGCGCACCACCCTGGAACTGGATTCGCTGGATTTCCTCACCTTCGTCGAACGGCTGTCGAATCTGCGCGGGGAGCCGATCGCCGAGGCCGACTATCCACGGCTGGCCACGATCCGCACCTGCGTCGACTTCCTCACCGGGAATCCCGAGACGGGTGCCGGGGCCCGATGAGCACGTTGCGCATCATCCGCGGCAGCGCCAACCCGCCGCTGGCCGACGCCGTGGTCGCGCGAATCGGCGGGGATTCGCACGAGTGCTGCGATTCGCAGCCGATGGCCGGCGGCGAACGGCGTGTGGTCGTCGCCGACATCTCCGGCGACGACGTGTACATCGTGCAGCCGACGTCGCCACCGGTCGGCGAGCATATGGTCGAGTTGCTGCTGCTGCTCGACGCCTGCCGCCGCGCCGGCGCGGGCCGGATCACCGCGGTGATCCCGTACTTCGGTTATGCCCGTCAGGACCGGGGCACGGCGGGGGAGGCGATCGGCGCCAGGGTGGCGGCCGAGGCCATCGCCCACGCGGGCGCCGACCGGCTGGTCGTGGTCGACCCGCACACGCCCGCACTCGAGGCGATCTGCCCGGTGCCGGTCGAGATCCTGACCGCAGTGCCGCTGCTGGCGAGCGAACTGGAGCCGGCCATGATCGGCCGGGGTGTGGTCGTCGCCCCCGACCTGGGCGCCGGTGAGCGCGCCGAACACTTCGCCGCCGCCTTGCGCGCATCCGTCGCGGTGGTGCGCAAGCACCGGCTGAGCGATACGAGCGTGCGCGCACTCGATCTGCTCGGCGAGGTCAGCGGATGCCCCGTCGCCCTCGTCGACGACATGATCTGCACCGGGGCGACGATCGAGGCGGCCGCCCACCTGGTGCGGTACCAGGCCGCCGACACGCTCGTGGCGGCGACCCACGGTCCCCTGAGCGACGGGGCGGCGGCGCGTCTGCACGAACTCGGACTCCGCCGCATCGTCGTGACCGACAGCGTCTTTCACGATGCGGAGGCAGGGAAGATCGAGGTGTGCTCGATCGCGCCGATGCTCGCCGACGCCATCGTCAGGTTGCACGAGGATCGCCGCCGCGGGTGACCGGCGAGATCCGCCGCGCACGTTCCGCGCCGCGCTGGGGCAGGGGCGAAAGTCCCGGACGCGCGGGGACCCTCGTCACCGAAAGGCGAGGCCCGCACCGGGCCGGACGTCCCGGACGGCGACCCGATTGGGCACTTCCGGCGATGGCTTCCGATACTGCTCCACGACTGTGATGCAGACCACAATAGAAGTGTCGAAGGAACCGGCGACGACGAGGTCGCCACATCGGCAGGAGTCGGCCACAACGGTGTGGCGTGATTCGTCGGGGATGATCATTCGGGGGTGATCGGCAGTATCGGACAACGACCGATTCGCGGCTCCCGAACGAGGGTGAGCCGCGAATCACGTTGATGGAGGCTGGGTTTCGCGCTGTTCGGCATGGTGGACCGCCGGGCCGGCCGCGTGGGTCACCCGATGGTTTCGTCGGCCTTGCGATGCAACCATTCCGACAGCGGTGCCGTGGGAGCGCCCGTGGCATCCGCGACGGGGCCGGGGCCGGGAACCGTTTCGGCGTGGGTGATCTCGTCGACGGTGAGCGCCAGCGCCGTCACCGTCCGCTCCTCGGCCGCATCGGCGAATCCGCCGGTGATCACGGCGTGCCCGCCGTCGACCCGGATCGTCCACTGGCGGCGGCTGCCGGCGTAGTCGTCGAGCAGGGCGCGCACCTTCGCCTCCACGGCGGCGTCGTCGCGCATCAGGGTGCGCAGCAGATCCCGGCGTGCCACGATGCCGACCAGAATCCCCGCTTCGACCACCGGCATCGAACGCAACCGCCGGGTGAGCATGCGCGCGGCAACGGTGGCGAGGTCGGTTCCGGGCTCGATCACCTCGGCGGGGGTGGTCATCGCCGCCCCGACCGTCGCGTCCGGGGCAGGCGCCGAGAGCGCATCCGATTCCGACAGCATGCCGACGACGTGCCCGTCCTCGTCGACGACCGGAAGGGCGGCGAACCCGCGCTCGGTGAGCTGGGAAATCGCCTGGGGCAGTGGGGTTTCGGCGTGGACGGTGACCACGGGACGGCTGAGAATGTCGCGAGCGTACATGGCAGAACCTCCTGCATCGATCCTGGTTCGGGCCCCGAACACACACCAGGGACCGTCGGCTCCCATCCCTGGACGAAGGTCCCGCATCGGGCGCGTGCGAGATGTGGGCCGCACGGTCGAGATGAGGACTTTCGGCCGCATCGCGGCATCGGCCGTCGTCTCTACCGTGAGAACAACGGCCGAGCACCTCGCGGGCCGTCGCACGGAAGGAAGGGCGCCATGACCCCCGAACACAGCTCCGACATCCGCCATTCCGCCGCGGCCGCGGTCGTGGTGGGTGTCGACGGTTCCGGGCACGCCGATCTCGCGGTGGACTGGGCCGCGGGGATGGCCGCGCAGCGCGGGCGGGAATTGCGCATCGTGCACGCGCTGGACCTGAACCGGCTGCAGCTCGGCATCGGCTCGCTCGATTCTCCCGCGGCCGCCATGCTGACCGCGGCTCGCGAGCGCGGCGCCTCGTTGGTCGAACGGTCGGCGCAGCGAGTCCGGGCGGTGCTGCCCGGGCTGCGGATCTCGACCGCGGTCCTCGACGGTGACCCCGCCAGGGCGCTCGTGAACGCAAGCGCATCCGCCTACGCGGTGGTGCTCGCGGCCCACGGCACGAACCGGCTGGCCGGCCACTTCGGAGCCACGGTGTCGGCGGTGGCCGCCCATGCGACCGGGCCGGTGCTGGTGGTGCGGACCGATCCGCACGAGGAGAACCGCGTGCACACCGAGGGCCCCGTCGTGGTCGGCATCGACGGCGGGCCGGTCAGCGAGGCAGCCATCGGCGCGGCCTTCGAGGAAGCCGCCGAACGCGGCGCCGAACTCGTCGCCGTGCACGTATGCCACGACGTCTACTACGGGCAGTTCGCCGACGATCCGCACATCCTGTATTCGGCTCGCGAGGTCGAAGTGCGGGAACGTGCCGTGCTGGCGGAACGGCTGGCGGGCTGGCAGGAGAAGTATCCGGATGTCGCCGTGGCGCGCCGGGTGTCGCTGGCCGATCCCGGTGCGGTGCTGCTGGAGTCGTCGAAATCGGCGCAACTGCTGGTGGTCGGGAGCCGCGGCCGGGGCGCGGTGCTCGGCGCGCTGCTCGGCTCCACCTCCCATTCGCTGGTGCAGCACGCCTGGTGCCCGGTCATGGTGGTGCATCCGCAGCCGTGACGCGCTCGCACCACCGGTGTCCCCGCCAGAGCAGCACTGCCCGCCTCGGGCCGCCTTTCGTCACTCGCGGTGGCGACCTTCGCATCTGCCGGTGACACGACGGAGCGCACGAGACTGAACCCACCAGCTCGGCAGATCGCCGGCATGTTTCGGAACGAGCCACCACCATGAACGAATTCGGACCGCTGGACACGGGTTTCATGGAGCTGGAGGACAGCGACCGGCACGTCAACATCGCCATCGCCGCGATCGCGATCGTCGCCGGGCCGGTGCCCAGCCGGGAGCGGTTCGACGAGACCGTGACCCGGGCGCTGGGCCGCAACGAGCGCCTGCGCCAGCGGATGCGGCGCACACCGCTGGACATCACGGCGCCCAGCTGGGAGGACGACCCGGATTTCCGATTGTCCCGCCACGTCCGCTGGACGGCGCTGCCCGGCCCCCGTGACGAGCAGGCGTTACGCGAGTTGGTGGGCGAGGAGCTCGCGCGCCGCCTCGATCGCGAACATCCGCTGTGGCAGGTCGTGGTGGTGGACAATGTCGCCGAGAACCGGTGGGCGGTGATCGTCAAGGCGCATCACAGCATGGTCGACGGGATCGCCGGCATCACGGTGTTCGAAAGTCTCTGCGACGAAGAGCCGGAGACGCCGTCCGAACTGCCGGTGCGGCCGCCGGACACCGCTGTGAGCCTGCGGGCCACGGCGGGGACCGTGATCCGATTGCCTTACACCGCTTCCCGTTTCGCTGTCCGCACGGCACGCACGCTGGTGCCGGTGTTGCGCGATACCGTGGTTCCTACCTCGACGTCCTCGCTGAACGGCCCGCTGGGCCGCCGGCGCCGGTATGCGGTGGCGCGGACCTCGCTGTCGCAGCTGCACGAGGTCGGCGCCGCGTTCGACGCGACGGTCAACGACGTCGCGGTGTCCGCGCTCGCCGGAGCGTATCGACGCCTGCTGTGCGCGCGCGGCGAAGAACCGCAGGCGGATTCGGTACGGATCGTGATACCGGTGTCGATGCGCTCGTCCGACGCGAAATACGCGATGGGCAACCGGGTCTCGGTCGTCATCGCCGCCTTGCCGGTCGATGTCGCCGATCCGGTACACCGCCTGCAGACGGTGCACGAACGCATCGCCCGCCATCGCGCGCGGGGCGAGGCGGAGGCGGAGGCGTCACTGCTGACGCTGGCCGGCCGGCTGCCCGCCGGTGTGGCCGCGTGGGCGTTCCGGCTGGCCACCCGATTCCCGCAACGCGGCATCAGCGCGCTCGCGACCAACGTTCCCGGACCGCGCCACCGGCTGAGCATCGCGGGCGGCGAGGTCGAGCAGGTCTGGCCGGGAATTCCGGTGGCCATGCGGCTGCGCACCACGGTCGCGATGCTGAGCTACGCCGGTCAATTCACCTTCGGGATCACCGGCGACTACGACAGCACCCCCGATATCGAGCTGATCCCGGCGGCGGTCACCGACGAGATCGAGACGCTGCTGGCCCGCGCCCGCGCCACCGCCTGAACCGGCCGCCCGCTACGACGGCTCGGACACCGGTGACGGCTCGGACACCGGTGACGGCTCGGGCACCGGCGATGGCTCGGGCACCGGCGACTCGGGCGCTGGCGACTCGGGCGCCGGCGGCTCGGGTGCCCGTCGTCGCAGCACCCACCGATACACCTCGTCGCAGCCCCAGACGATGAACGGGAACGGGACGACGAACGCGATCATCCACGGCGCCAGGGCCGCGGTGCCCAGGATGTCCTGCAGCGGCGGCACGTACACCACCGCGGCGGTCAGCACCAGTTCGAAACCGATGCCCCACAACAGCATCGGATTCGAGAACACCCCGATCGACCGCAGCGACGCGCGTTCGGTGCGGGCCGCGAAGGCGGTGCCGATCTGGCCCGCGACCATGCCGACGAACAACATCGTCACGGCCTGCCGGTAGGCATGGTGCAGTGCGGATCCGGGCCCGGTGGGATCGCCGGGATGCCAGCCCGCCGAGAGCAGGACGGCGAAGAAGCCGGTGAGGCCCAGCAAAGCGGAGATGAGGCCGAGGAACAGCCAGGCGCGCAACAACATCCGGCGCCGGATCACCGGTTCGCCGCGGGGCCGCGGCGGGCGGTGCATGATGCCCGGCTCGGCGCGTTCGCGCCCCAGCGCGAGGGCGGGAACGGTTTCGGTGCCCACATCGAAGGTCAGCAGCAACGGCACCGTCAGCGGAACGGGCACCGCGCCACCGGACAGGGCGAACACCAGGAACGGCAGCACCTCGGGTGTGGCGTGGGCGAAGATGTAGAAGATGAACTTGCGGATGTTGTCGTAGACCCGGCGTCCGGACTCGACCGCCGCGGCGATGGTGGCGAAGTCGTCGTCGGTGAGCACCATCGTGGACGCCTCGCGGGCGACGTCGGTTCCGCTGCGGCCCATGGCGATTCCGATATCCGCGCGCCGCAGCGCGGGTGCGTCGTTGGCGCCGTCGCCGGTCATGGCCACCACGTGCCCGGTGGCGCGCAGGGCGTCGGCGATGCGCAGTTTGACCTCGGGTGAGGACCGGGCGAAGATCACCTCCTCGTTACCCGCGAGAAGTTCGTCGAGCTGTGCCTCGCTCATGGCGTCGAGTTCGGGGCCCGCGACGATGGCCGGGGTGCCGCGCACGATGCCGACCTGGCGGGCGACGGCGGCGGCGGTCGCCCCGTGATCGCCGGTGATGACGATGATCCGGATTCCCGCGGTGCGGCAACGGGCTACGGCGCCCGGTACCTCCCGGCGTGGGGGATCGACGATGCTGACGACCGCCAGCAGGGTGAGATCGGTCTCGGCCGCGGCAGGTGTCGCCGGATCCGGGCGGCCGGCGGGCAGGGGCCGGTCGGCGACGGCGAGCATCCGATATCCGTCGTGCGCCCGCGCGTCGACGGCGGCGAGAACTTCGGCTCGCCGCCGCTCGGTCAGCGGGCGGGTGGTTCCGTCCGGGGCGAGCTCGGCCGTGCACAGCGGAACGACGGTTTCGGGCGCGCCCTTTACATGGACGGTGTGCACGCCGCGGGCGTCGTCGAGGGTGGACATGCGTTTGCGTACGGAGTCGAAGGCGAACTGCCGCAATCGATGTCCGTCCGGGCCTGCCGGATCGAGAGCTGTCGCCGCGGCGAGGACGGCGATATCGGTCGCATCGCCGGCGAGCTCCCCGGTCGGTGCCGGATGGGCGTTGTTGCAGAGCGTCATCGCCCGCACCGCCCGGCGCACCGGCTCCGCGACGTCGGTGGCGGCGAAGGGGTCGATCTCACCGGAGGCGGTGGCGATGGTGATCACCCGCATCCGGTTCTCGGTGAGGGTTCCGGTCTTGTCGGTGCAGATCACGTCCGTGGATCCCAGCGTCTCCACCGCCGAGAGCCGTTTGACCACCGCGCCGCGGGCCGCCAGCTGGCGCACGCCGATGGCGAGGGCCAGGGTGATCACCGGCAGCAGCCCCTCGGGCACGTTGCCCACCAGCAGCCCGACCGCGAAGATCACCGCGTCGAGGAACGGCAGCCCGGCCCCGAAGATCGCCAGCGGGATGAACGCCGCGCCGAGCAGTACCGAGATCGCCGCGATCAGCCACGCCACTCGCCGCACCTGATGTTCGAGCGGACTCTCCTCGGTGCGCACCCGCTCCGACAGCGAGGCGATCCGGCCCAGTTCGGTGCGCATCCCGGTGGCGAAGACGACAGCCGACGTCTCACCCTGGGTGCAGGCCGTGCCGCTGAAGATCACATCAGTGGCCTGCAACAGCGGCACGGTGGAATCGACCGGCCCGGCGCTGCGGTGGACCGGCACCGACTCACCGGTCAACGCCGACATATCCACCTCGACGGCGCCGTCGAGCAGGCGGGCATCGGCGGAGATCTTGTCCCCCTCGGACACGATCAGCACATCGCCGGGCACCAGGTCGGCGGTGTCGATGCTCTGTCGCGATCCGTCGCGAACAACGGTGGCGTGCAACGGAATGAACGCGGCCAGCGCCTCGACGGCATGTTCGGCGTGGCGTTCCTGGACGAAGGCGAAGACGGCGTTGAGCACGATCACCGACAGGATCGCGATCGCGACCGCTTCGATGCCGACGGAGAGCGCCAGTGCCGCCGCGGCCCACAGCAGGAGCGCGAGCGGGTGGGTGAACTGGCGCAGCAGCTGTCTCGGCCATTGCCGGGTGCCTCGGCGACGCAGCGTGTTGGGTCCCGCGTGAATCAGGCGGCGTTGCGCCTCGCGGGTGGACAGGCCGTCGCGTGAACTGCGTAGATCCCGCAGGAGCAGGTCCAGCGGTTCGGTGGCTTCGACCTGGGCGGGCACCTCGGCCGCGCGGTCGGTATCCGGAGAGACGGAGCCGAGCACGGTCGATCAGCCCGGCCGTCGTGCTGTTTTGCGGACCATGATGCCTCCCTCCGGCACCCGGCCGGGTTCGGTGACGTTCCCTCTTCTTCGACTGTAGAAGCAGCGCTCGCACCGGACACGGGACTTCGGTCACCACCGCAGTCGACCGGAATGCCCTACTCGGTGGTCCGCCGATCCCGTGAGATGGATCGTATGCCGATCGTCACGCTCACGATGAATCCCGCGATCGATAGTGCCGCCCGCACCGACCGGGTCCTTCCGACCGACAAGATGCGCTGCAGCGCACCGCGATTCGACCCGGGCGGCGGCGGCATCAACGTGGCTCGCACGGTGGCGGCCCTCGGTGAGCCCGTCACCGCGATCTATCCCGCCGGCGGGCACACCGGTGTCTTCCTCGAGCAATTGGTGCGCGCGGCGAATATCCCCTCACACGCCGTGGCCACCGCCGAGCCGAGCCGGGAAAATCTGGCCGTGTTCGACGACGACACCGGGGAGCAGTACCGATTCGTCTTCCCGGGTCCGCGGCTGACACCGGCCGAACAGCACCGCTGCCTGGCGGCGGTGGAGCACTGCGCGCCCGGAGCGGATTATGTCGTGGCCAGCGGCAGCCTGCCGCCCGGCGTCGAGTCCGACTACTATCAGATTCTCGCCGATGTGGCTGCGGCACAAGGTGTTCCGATGATTCTCGACACCTCCGGGGCCCCGCTGCGGGCGATCCGGCGCGGCGTCTTCCTGGTCAAGCCGAGCGTGCGGGAGCTCGCGCAGCTGGTCGGGCGCGCCCTGCCCGATCGCGAGGCACAGGCCGCCGCGGCCCGCGAACTCGTGCACGCCTCGGTCGCCCAGGTCGTCGTCGTGTCGCTCGGCGCCGAGGGGGTACTGGCGGTCACGGCCGAGCGATCGCAATGGTTCGCGCCGATACCGGTGCCGGTGCGTAGCGGGATCGGCGCGGGGGACGCGATGGTCGGCGGCATCACCGTCGGTTTGACGCGCGGTTACGAGCTCGATGACGCGATCCGATTGGGTATCGCGGCGGCGACCGCCGCCCTGACCACCTCGGGCACCGCTCCCGGGCTGCGCTCACGGATCGAGCAGCTGTACGAGGAGCAGACGCGGGCCACGGCGCCGGTAGCCGAAATGGGCTGATCGCAGGCGGCGCCCGACCGCGATGTGCCGAGCTACGACGGGCCGAGCCGCAGGACGACGTGGACGACCTCGTCGTCGCGATGGGCCGACATCGGCAGGTCGATGTCCATCAGCAACTGCATCATCTTGGAATTCGTGGCCAGGATGTCGCCCGCGAGCCGGGCGATGCCGTGCCGTCGTGCGTCCTCGGCCAGCCGCGTGAGCAGCGCGGTGCCGATGCCCGACTGCTGGTCCTCGTGGGCGACCACCATGGCCACCTCGGCGCAGTCGGTGTCGGGCAGCGCGACGTAGTTCGCCACACCGATGAGCCGACCGCCCGAGAAGGCGCCGAAGGCGCAGTGCCTCGGGTCGTTCAGCGATATGGCGGCCGCCAGTTGTTCGAGATGTTTCGGCCGTGCGCCGAAGAACCGGTAGTAGCCGTCGCGCTGATCGAGCGTCGCGTGCAGATGCCGGACCGCATCGCAGTCGCCGGGGGTGAGACGGCGGTAGGTGACGTCGGTGAGGTCGACGGCCGGCTCCGCGGTCACGAGTCCTCCCGTCCGATCGTGTGCCGATAGCTGCGCAACGCGGCTGCGACGGTCTCGTCCTCCGAGGCGGTGGTGTCCAGGACCACCGCACCGGGCCACGGGTCGCGATCCGCGGCCATGGCCGCCGCGACGGCGGGTGTGGCGTCGGATTCGGATCCGCTACGTGCCGCGATGCGTGCGGCGGCAACGGAAGCCGTTGCGCTACAACAGAGTTCGATGAGATCCGCCGCGGTGTCGGTCGCGAGCCGAGACGCTCGGCGTCGTTGCGCCTCGTCGATCCAGCTGGCGTCCAGAACGACCGAGCGGCCGGCGGCGAGCAGAGTCTGCGCCTCGGCGCACATGACCGCGTAGACGTGATCGCGGGCGGCGGGCGTGTAGGCGCCGTGGTCGTACTCTCCGGCCGCACCGTCCAGCACACCCTCGGCGCGCGCAACGGCGCGAATGTGGTCGCTGGACAACAGGATCGCGCCGGTCGCCGCGGCCAGGCGGCGGGCGATCGTCGATTTGCCGGTGCCCGGCAGGCCGCCGACCAGGACCAGGCGCACCGCGCCGGCGGCGAGGTGGCGCAGGGCGACCTCGACGTGCCGGACCGCACTCGCCGCCGCGTGGTGCTCCCCCTGCCGCAATCGCACACAGTCGACCTTCGCGCGTACCGCCGCCCGGTAGGCGATGTAGTGGTGGTGCAGCGAGTCCGGCGCCGGGTCGCCGGTCGTTTCGAGGTACTCCTCGACGACGGCCCTGCCGAGATCCGGGTACCCGAGGCGTTCCAGATCCATGGCCAGGAAGCAGATGTCGTCGAGCCGATCGACGTGGCGGAGTTCGTCGTCGAAGTCGAGGCAGTCGATGACCCGCACGCCGTCGTCGGTGACGAAGATGTCGTCGGCGCGCAGATCTCCGTGACCGTCGACGATGCGCCCGGTGGCGATGCGCTTGTCGAACAGTGCCTTCCGTCCGTCGAGGTAGCGCATCGCCAGTTCGGTCAGTTCTCGTACCGCGGCCGGTTCGATCGGGGGATGGGTCATTCCGGACAGCAACGACGTCCAGCGCTCGCGCACCGCCGTCACCGTCGCCGCGCGATCGATCGCTGGTCCGGTCGGTGCCCGGTCGTGCCAGGCGGCCACGTCGTGTACCAGTACCGAGAGGATGTCGCGCGTGACGGCCGGGTCGTCGAGGCGACGCGACAACCGGGTCGCGTCGGGGAGCCGGCGCATCAGCAGCACCGGTTCGTCCGCATCCGTCGTCGGATCGGACAGGTGCCCGATGCCGAGGTAGACATCGGGGGCGAATCGCCGGTTGAGTTCGAGTTCGCGAATGCAGGCGGCTTCGCGCGCGGCCCGCGTGGAGAAGTCGAGAAAGTCGGTCCGTACCGGTTTCTTGACCTTGTAGGCGCGGTCTCCGTACAGCACGACCACTGCCGAGTGAGTTTCGGCGAGTGCGGCGAAGGGGTCGTTCGTCTCCATCGGTACCAGCGTCGCCGATGGCCCGGGAATTCGTGATGGACCAAAGTCACCGGAATGTGGACCATGCGGCCCGTGGTGCGTCGATGCGCTGGGTGCCGGTGGCAGGGTTGCCGGAAACCGGAGACCATCAAGGACTTTCGAATCTGCCGGGCGGCCGGGGCCGCCGTTCAGGATCGAATCACGGACTTCGACCAGTGAGGCGGCCACCATGACGATCGAGCAACCGCTACTGCGCCCGCTCTCCCGACCGGCGGCGCTGTGGCGCCGGTGGGTGGTGGCCGTGACGGTCGGGGAATTCCTCGGCTTTCTCGCCCCGGCGACCGCCGCCGCGGCGACCGCGCATGCCGGTGCCGGTGTCACGGCCGCCGCGATGCTGACCGCCGGTGCGGTGGAGGGGGCGGTCCTGGGCGCGTTCCAGTCCTCCGTGCTGCGATCCGCGCTGCCGCACTGGCGCACGGCGCCCTGGATCGCGGTCACGGCGGCGGCCGCGGTGGTGGCGTGGACGCTGGGGATGATGCCGATGCTCTTCGGTGAACAGGTCGCACGGTGGCCGCTGGGGGTGCAGATTCCGGCCGTGGTGGCCGCGGGCCTGGTCGTAGTGTTCTCCCTGGGTGTCGCCCAGTGGACGGTGCTGCGCCACTACTGCGCGCGGGCGGCGTTGTGGCCCTGGGCCAACGCCCTCGGCTGGATCGCCGGATTGTGCGTGTTCACCGCGGTGACCACCCCGTGGTGGCAGCCCGGACAGTCGGCGGCGCAGATCGCCGCGATCGGAGCAGTGGGCGGGCTCGCGATGGCGGCCGCCGTCGCGGTGGTCACCGGGCTCTTTCTGGTCCGCACTATCGGAGAGGGCGAGGGGCGCACGGGAGGGTGAGGACGTCGCTCACCCGGTCATGGTCGCGCGCGGGCGGCCGTGGATTCGCGGAAATGGGTGCAAAACCAGTCGCGGGCCAGTTCGGCCACCGCTTCCAGCGTGCCGGGCTCGGCGAACAGATGGGTGGCGCCGGGCACGATCTCGACGCGTGTCTCGCACGTCATCGCTCGCTGGGCGAACCGATTCAATTCGATTACCGTCGGGTCGTTTCCACCCACGATCAACAAGGTCGGCGCTCGCACGGCGGTCAGATAGAGGTCGGCGAGGTCGGGCCGGCCGCCGCGGGAGACGACGGCGGCGATGCCCAGTTCCGGCGCGGCGGCCGCCCGCAGCGCGGCGGCGGCCCCGGTGCTGGCGCCGAAGTACCCGATCGGGAGGTCGTCGGCGTAGTGCAGCCCGGTGAGCCACCGCGTGACACCCGCCAGCCGATTCGCCAGCAGGCCGATATCGAAGACATTGGCGCGGTCGAGCTCTTCGGCGGGGGTGAGCAGATCGAACAGCAACGTTCCGAGTCCGGCCCGCTGCAGGACGGTGGCGACGAATCGGTTGCGCGGACTGTGCCGGCTGCTGCCGCTGCCGTGTGCGAAGACGACCACGCCCGTCGCGGCTTCCGGGACCGTCAGGTGGCCGCTCAGTTCGGCCTTCCCGACGGTGATGGCGACCTCGTCGTCGACCAGCGGCGGATCGTCGGAATCGGCCACACCGGGTCGTTCGCCGGCGGCGACCGGCGCCCGGGCGAGCAGATCGACGACTTCGGCGTCGCTCGTCTGACCGAAGTGCCGGTACCACTGGCCGACCGCGTCGAAGAGCAGCGGCGTTTTCAGGCAGACGATGTCGTCTGCTTCCGGCCGCAGCGAGGCCAATGCCTCGCGCGGGGCGACCGGAGTCGCGAGGACGATGCGGGCGGCGCCGCGGGCACGGGCCACGCGGCAGGCGGCGCGGGCGGTGGCCCCCGTCGCGATGCCGTCGTCGACGAGCACCACGGTCCGGCCACGCAGCGGCGGTCCGTCGCGCCCCTGCCGGTACATGTCGACGCGACGCGCCAGTTCCGCCCGTTCGTGCTTCTCCACCGCGTCGATGTCGTCCTCGGACAGCCCGGTGCGGCGCACGACCAGGGTGTTGAGTACCCGGGTGTCGTCCTCGCCGATCGCGCCGAAGGCGAGTTCGGGCTGATAGGGGACGCCCAGCTTGCGGATCACCAGCACGTCCAGCGGCGCGCGCAATGCCCGCGCCACCTCGAAGGCGACGGGCACTCCGCCGCGCGGCAGGCCCAGCACGACGACATCGGTATCACGCAGGGCCATCAGGTGCGTCGCGAGCTTGCTGCCCGCCTCGACGCGATCACGAAACACCATCGAATGCCTCCTGCCGGGTTCTTGCGAAGCCCGCGGGCAGCACCGCATGCCGGCTCGGCACGGCCCACGTCCTGGCGCTACGGCGACCACCGGACCTCGGCGCGGAGTCCGAGGAGGTCCTCACCGATCTCACCGACCGGGTCGCCGACGTGCTCATCGGGTCTCATACGGCAACTATCCGCGTTCGCTCGCTCCGCCGAATCGTGCCGAAGGCTCCGATGCGTGGGACGTTGGTCAATTTTCTCGCCGGAACCCTCCCTCGCGCTGCCGAGGGGCCGGCGCCTCCGCGGCGTGCGGGAATGTCACCGGTTCGTCGGTGGCGCGGCAGGCATCGGGAAGCTCAGGGGCGGGGCAGCGTCCCGATGGGGGTGCGATCGGGCATTGCGGTGTGCGCCGCTCGGGCCAGCGGCCGCAGCAACCCGGCGAGGCGTCCGGTCGCCACGGACCCGATCTCCCGCCACGGCCGCGCGGCCAAATCGTCGGTGCGCCTTTCGATCTCGTCGAATTCGGCGCGACCGGCCGAGGTGGGCCGACCGTCCGCGTCGAGCCAGCCCCGGTCGGTCAGGCCCGCGATCGCGCGATCCCACTGCTCGTCGTCCCACCCGCGAGCCGGTTGCAGGATGTCGCGTCCGGAATCGGTGGCGGCACGCCAGGCCAGACTCTGACATCCGGTCAGTCCGGCGGTGGTCAGCGCGGCGACATGGCCGTCACCTCGGTGCTCGCGCAGCACCGTGCAGGCGTGCCACAGGACCGACAGCGGGTCGTCGGGCCAGGTCAGGTCGGCATTGGCGGCGGCGAGGGGTTTGCCTTCGAGTTCGACCGCCGTCGCGGCCCGCCGGGCCAGTTCGGCCGCGTCGGCGTACTCCTCGTCGGTTCCGCCGAGCCGGATCAGCGCGGCGCGGGCGCCGGCGGAGCGGGCCGCGAGCACTCGCTGCGGCGTCGCCAGCTCCCACACGCCCGGCAGCGCGCGGGCCACCATGGCGGGGGAGAAGCCGAAGAAGGCCGCCGTCACCACGCCGGGACCGACCGGCCCGAACGGCGCCGATCGACCGCCGAAATAGCCGCGCCAGAAGCCGCGCAGACCCGCCTGCTCGAATTCGGCCCGGCATTCCGGGGCGAAATAGGTCACCGCGTGGATCGGCTCGAACACCGCCCACATCTCGCGTGCTGAAATCACCCGCACCCCTTGTCTGTTCGCATCCTCCGGCAAGTGGATCACCTCGATCCTAGGTACCTCCGGAATCCCGCCACCGCCGCCACCGCCATCGCGGTCAGGTCGGGATGAGGGCGAGCCCGACCACGCCGAGGACGTACACGACGAGCACGGTCAGCGAATCCGGTCCCATCCGCAACCATTGGCGGCGGGGACGGAACACCAGGCCGGTCATGTAGACGAGGGTGAGCACGCCGCCGAGGGCGGTGAGATAGATATCGGTGTTGTGGGCTCGAGGAAGCACCGACGACCCCGAGAGCAACGTCGCGAGCAGAAACAGCACCGGGAGGAACGCGTTTCCGCCGAAGATGTCGCTGACGGCGAGTTTGTAATCACCCATGCGCGTGGAGGTCAGTCCGGTCGACAGTTCGGGCAGTGAGGTGGCCGCGGCCAGTACCGTGGCGCCGAACACGACTCCCGACATTCCCCAGCGGCCGAACAACTCCTCACCGCTGCGCTCGATGCACACGCCCGCGGCGAGGGTGACCACGGCGGCCCCGGCGAAGATCAGCGCCGTCCGGCCGGTGCCGACCCCGCGACGCGTGGCGTGATCCTCCTTGGTGGCCGTGGAGTGCCCGGCCGGACGGTCCTGCCCGCCGGGCGCGTCGCCGGCCTCGTGCCACGGCAGGCTGCGTCCCGCCCGGCGCAGCAGCAGCAAGCCGATGGCCCACAGCACCGCGATGAGCACGACTCCCGGCGTCATCCGCCAGGCGATGACGTCGGACGGCATCTGGGTGGACATCACGACGAGCAGCAGCAACGCCACCACCAGCGCGCCTTCCAGCAGCAGCGTCAGCGAGGCGGCCAGATAGGTCAGCGGCGCGCGCGGGCGGACACCGGCGGCGTCGAGCGCGACGAGGACGACGGTCTGCAGCGCGATCCCGCCGAGAATATTTCCGACCGCCACGTCGAGCTGATGTGCGAGCGCCGCACTGGCGGTGATCGCGATCTCGGGCAGATTGGTGGCTACCGCCAGCAGCAGGACCCCGCCGAGCGCCTCACCGAGGTGCCAGCGCTGCGACAGCACATCCGTGGTGCCGGAGAGTTTCACGCCGGCCACCCAGATGGCCGCGGCGCAGGCCAGGAAGATCAGCAACAGCAACGGCGAAGACAGTGCGCTCATGATGGCGCAGTCATAGCCGCGGTCCCCAGGATTCAAACTGGGCACATCCGCCCCATGGGTCACGGCTCGGCGAGCGATGTAGCACAGCTCACACCGTCGGCGCGCAGCGGCCGTCAGCATGCCCGCTTCGCAGCGAAACATGCTGTACAAGAAGTGTTTTCGTGGTGAATCGCACCACCGGTGCGCTGCCGGTGTAGTGCGGCCGTGAGCGGGTAGCCGCCGGAAGTGCGTAATCGACGGGGGCGGTGGCGGCGGGCGGGTGGCCGCCGCCGAACTCGATGGATTCGAGGGTGAACAGCGAATGTTCTCGCGGAACTGGAAGAGGGTGATCCCCCGTGACCATGTTTGATCTGGAGCCGGTAGCCCCGGTGAACCACGCGAAACCGAGTCTGCGCAGCCGGATGCTGATCGCCGGCATGCGAATGACCCACGCGGACAAGACCTTTGCCGACGCCCACGCGCTACGGGAGAGCATCCGCAAGAGCCAGCGGCCCGACCGCGACCGCCCGCCGGCCGAATTGCACACCCATTACTGGGTGACGCGCCGCACCATGCGGGGCCGGCCGGTCTACACCATCCGGCCACTCGAGGGCGGCACCTCGCGCCACGTGCTCTACCTGCACGGTGGCGCCTACGTGCACCAGATCCAGCACGATCACTGGAAGTTCTTGGCGCGACTGGTCGACCGGACCGGATGCACCGTCACCGTGCCGCTCTACCCGCTGGCGCCCGCACACCACGGCGACGACACGGTGGCCATGGTGCGCGCCGTGCACGACGAGGTATTCGCGCACACGGCCTCGGAGAACAAGGTGCTCATGGGTGATTCCGCCGGCGCCGCGCTCGCGCTGGTGCTGGCGCGCGAGCTCGGCGCGACGGAGGCGGTCACGCCCAAGGAGGTCGTGATGATCTCCCCGTGGCTCGACGTGACCATGACCGATCCCATGGCCCGGGCCCTCGAGCCGTGCGACCCCTACCTCGGCGTCGCGGGACTGGCCGAGGCCGGTCGCCTGTACGCGGGCGACCTCGACCGGTGCGATCCGATGATCAGCCCGCTGAACGCGCCCGCCGCGACGCCCGGGCGCCTCAACCTGTTCGTCGGCACCCGCGACATCCTGCTGGCCGATGCCCGGCGCTTCCGGGCGCGGTGCGTGCGTGAGGATGTCGAGCTGGCCTACTTCGAATATCCGGGAATGTTCCACACGTGGCATCTTTCGGATGTTCCCGAGGCGCGGCACGCGATGCGCCGGCTGGTGCGGATCGTGCAACGCCCGGCGCCCCGGCCGGAGGCCGGGCAATCGACGCACGCGCCCGTGGACCACGCTTCGAAATGAGGAAGTTGTGAGCACTGCGGGATGAGGAGGGCTAGGTTCTGTGTCGAAGTGAGTTGAGGGTGGCACCGCGTAGCGGTGCCACCCTCAACTCGTCTCGGAACATGCTGTCCGCGTTGGCATATGGGCGA
>NZ_JOJF01000015.1:0-147013 GCF_000720265.1 Nocardia sp. NRRL WC-3656
GCGACCACAAGACCTACCAGCCCGCCCCCGCAACCTGACCCCATCAGCAAACCCGGAAATCACCAGTAGGACTTGACAACCTCATTGAGATTCCTCCTGCACGGCTTCGGCGATTTCTGGTGGTCGTGGCGGCATCAGCTGACCGGGCTCACCCAGGCCGGCTACCGCGCGGTCGCGGTCGATCTGCGCGGGTACGGCGATTCCGACAAACCGCCGCGCGGCTACGACGGCTGGACGCTGGCCGGTGATATCGCCGGCCTGGTGCGGGCGCTCGGGCACACCGACGCGACCCTGGTCGGCCACGCCGAGGGCGGACTCGTGTGCTGGGCGACCGCGGTTCTGCACCCCCGGGTGGTGCGCTCGATCGCGCTGATCGCCTCACCGCATCCGGTGGCGCTGAAACGTGCCGTGCTGCGCGATCGTCGCCAGCGCGCGGCCTATCTGCCGAATTTCCTGCGGTATCAGCTGCCGCGGTACGGCGAGCGCCGGCTCAGCCGCCAGGACGGATTCGAAATCGAACGTCTCGTGCGCGAGCGGGTCCGGCCGCAGTGGGCGGGCACCTCCGAATTCGTCGACACCGCCCAGCGCATGCGCTCGGCGATCCGCATACCCGGTGCGGCCCACTGCGCCCTGGAATATCAGCGCTGGGCCTTCCGTAGTCAGTGGCGTCCCGACGGCCGCCGCTTCCTGTCGGCGATGCGGGTACCCGTCCGCGTGCCGACGCTGATCCTGCGCGGCGACGCCGACCACTACATGCTCGAATCGACCGTGCGCGGCGCGGGCAAACTCTCACCCGATCGCCGGGTGGTCACGATCCCGCAGGCCGGGCACTTCGCCCACCAGGAGAATCCGGACGCCGTCACCGCGGAACTGTCGAAACTGCTGGGTGATCCGGCGACCGCGCAGTACGTCTAGCACACGGCAGGCCCTTGGACGCGCAGGCCCTCGACACGTCCGCAGCGCCGGTGTCGGCGCCGCGGCTTCGCCCTGAAAGTGGGCCGGCAGCGGGTCAGCTCAGGACGCAGTCACCGGTGCCGACGGGCGCGGTCGAATTCGACGCGGCCTGCAGATCGGATTCGACCTCCTTCAAGGTGAGCACATAGCCGGTGTCGTCGTCGGTGACCGCCGCGCCGAAGACCACACCCAGCACCTCACCGTCGGTGTCGACCAGCGGGCCACCGGAGTTGCCGGCGCGCACCCGGCCGCGCACGGTGTAGACCTGGCGTTCGACGGTGTTGCTCTTGTAGATGTCCGGACCGGTCAGCTCGAGTGTCTCGCGCACCCGGGCCGCACTGGCGGTGTAGGGGCCGCCGCCGGGGTAGCCGAGGACGATCGAGCTCTGCCCGGATTTTCCGGGCGACGGGGCGAGCGGGATCACCGGCGCGTTGAGTCCGGGAACGGCCAGGATGGCGACATCCTTGGCCGGGTCGAACAGCACCACGGTCGCGTCCAGGCGGCCGCGCGCGGTGTCGACCTGCACGGTGGAGGTGCCCGCGACCACGTGCGCGTTGGTCATGATGCGCTCGGGCGCCACGACGAAGCCCGAACCTTCCAGCGCGCGCTGACAGCTCGGCGCGACACCGTTCACCCGCAACACGCTGTGCTGGAGATTCAGCGCGACAGGCGTGTCGAGAACGCTGGGGTCCGGCGGCTCGACCGCCGCGATCGGCGCCCGGCCGAACGGGCCGATCACCTCCGGCAGTCCCGAGGTGTTGAGCAGCTTGGAGAATTCGTTCGGCACCCGGCGCAGCCAGTTCGGCGCGACCTGGTTCACGTCGGCGAGCACCCGGGAGCCGTTGACCGCCGCCGCGATACCCGGCTGGGACGACGATGCCAGCGGCAACGCCAGCAGCCAGGCGGTGACCATTACGGCCACACACTGCAGCGCCGCACCCACCACGCTGTCGATACTGCGGGTGAACGGATGCCGCATACCGCTGCGCGCGGCGCGGCCCAGCACCATGCCGGCCACCTCGCCGACGATCACCAGCGCGACGATCAGCACGACGCCGACCAGCACGCGCTTACGGCCCTCGCTGATGTGCTGCAGGATGTGCGGCGCGATCAGGATGCCGGCGACCGCGCCGAGCACCACGCCGAGAAATCCGAGCGCCGAGGCCACCGCGCCCTGTCTCCACCCCGAGGTGGCAGCCAGCAGCGCGATGATCAAGACCGCGAGGTCGAGCCACCCGGAACTACTCATAACGTCATCCCCACTGCCGCGAGCGAGGCCTGCAGATCACGCACATCGTGGTGATCCCAGTCCCGCTCCCATCCCGATACCGCAAGCAGACCGGCGAGCACACCGGCGGTGAAACCCCAGACGAGCATGCCATCGACCGCGAACGCCGGTCCCATGTACCCCAGCGGATGACGAACGACGAACCGGTTCGCCGGGTCGATCAGATCCGTCAGCGGCACCCGCACGACGCGGGCGGCCTCGGTTTCGCTGACCACCCGCACCTCACCGGGCGTGCGCCAGTACGCGACCACCGGCGTGACGTCGAACCGGGACGGCGGGACGAAGATCTTGGGCAGGATGGCGAACGGTTCCACGCCCACGGGGTCGAGACCGGTCTCCTCGCGCGCCTCGCGCAGCGCGGTACCGACGGGACCGTCGTCACCCGGCTCCACCCCGCCGCCGGGAAAGGCGACCTGCCCGCGGTGCTGGCGCAGGGTGGCGGCGCGCTGGGTCAACAACACGTCGGCATCGGCCGGGAGACCGCCGCGGGTCCCGGCATCGGGCTCCGGCGAACCGCCGAACAGGACGAGGACGGCGGCCTCGCGGGGACGCAGAGCGGCCGCGGCCACCTTGCCCGCGGTGCGTTTGAGTACTTGATTCACGCCCGTCGGATCGGCCGGTTCGTGGTCGGCCACGCCGCGCAACCACCCCGGGATATCGGTGGCGAGCTGTTGCGGCCGGTCCTCAGCTGTCGAATTGTCGTTCATCTCGGATCTATCGGGCACGGACGAGGCCCTCCACGGTTGTACGCACTGCGTGCCCGTTCACACCCGCACCCCCAATTCCTGCGCGACGGTGGCGGCGACGTCGTCGGCGGTGTCGAACGGCCGGACCACCACCTTCGCGATCGAACCGTCGGCGCGAACCAGTACCGAGACCGGCAGCACGGCCGGCGCTCGCACCGCCGTGCGCACCTTGCCGGCACCGTCCTGCATACCCGGCAGACGCACACCGAGGTCGCGCAACCGGGCCAGCGCCTTGCCCTCGTCGGGATCGCTGTGCACGGTGACGACGGTCAGCGCGCTACCCGCGCGCGCCGAGAATTGCTGCAGCGCGGGCAGTTCCCGGGCGCACGGCTCACACCAGTACGCCCACAGATTCACCAGCGCCGGACGCCCGGCCAGCGCTGCGCCGAGATCGACCGGACGGCCGTCGGCCAGACATTCGAGCGTGATTGCGGCCAGCGGACCGGCGGCCGGCGTGGGCGGCTGCTCGGCCGCGGCGCCCGGACGCGGACAGTCGGCCAACGCCGCCGCGGCCCGTTGACCGTCGGAGGCGGACGCCGGCCCGCCCTGCACCGCGGTGGCGGTCACGGACGGACCGTCGTGGTCACCGCGCGGCCAGACCGCGACGGCGAGCGCCACCACAGCTATCAGAACGACGAACGCCCATCGCCACGCCGCGGGAACCGACTTCACCGGCCCACCAATTCGAGCAGATGCTCGGCCTCGGGTCCCTTCACCAGTGCGGCGGCCGTCGCGGGGTCGGTCGGGCCGATTCCGAAGGAGGGGCAATCCTTGGCCAGCAGGCACGCGCCGCACGCCGGTTTACGGGAATGGCAGACGCGGCGGCCGTGGAAGATCACCCGATGCGAGAGCATCGTCCATTCCTTGCGCTCGATCAGTTCGCCGACGGCGTGTTCGATCTTGACCGGGTCGTCCTCGGTGGTCCATTTCCACCGCTGCACCAGCCGCGAGAAATGGGTGTCGACAGTGATTCCCGGCACATCGAAGGCGTTGCCGAGGATGACGTTGGCGGTCTTGCGCCCGATGCCCGGCAGCTTCACCAATTCGGGCAGCGTGTGCGGCAGGACGCCGTCGTGGTGTTCCAGCAGCGCCTGTCCCAGCCCGATCAGCGAACTCGTCTTGTTGCGATAGAAGCCGGTGGGCCGGATGTATTCCTCGAGTTCCGTGCGATCGGCCTCGGCATAGGCCTTGGCGTCGCGATACCGGGCGAACAATGCCGGAGTCGTCTGATTCACCCGGACGTCGGTGCATTGCGCGGAAAGGATTGTGGCCACGGCCAATTCGAGCGGGGTGGTGAAATCCAGTTCGCAGTGCGCGTCGGGAAATGCCAACGCCAGCGTGCGATTCATCCGCCGGGCACGACGTACCAGACCCAGCCGGGTTTCGTCGGCGAATCGGGCGGCCGGTTTCGAGTTCGCACGCGCGGATTTCTGCGGAAGTTTTTTTCGAGCCGGAGAACTCGATTCGGTCGTTGTGACCGACGCCGCATCGGTGGCCGTCGCGGCCGTCTCGTGCCCGTTCACGGCGGTGGATCTGGGTTCACGCACTCGTCCACCATACGGAACCGCACCGACGCGAGCGCGATCGCGAACTCCTCCCGTGTTCCATCTGAGACCTTCTCCGTGTTTACTCACCCGTATGCAAGGACTCGCTGTGGTGCTCTTCCCGGTGGTGTTGATGCTTTTCGCACTGTTCATGGAACGTGTCGAAAACCGCCTGCGCAAGCTGCTCGAACCGGGTGAAGAGGTCCAGCAATATCTGGACAGGGCCAGCAATGCCGAGGTCAACGAGCTGGCCAAGTTGGGCGTGCCCGCACACGCCGGCTCCGGCGGCCGCCGCCGTAATCGCGACGAATTGGACGTCGCCCAAGCCAGTTAGCCCGATTTCGCCCTCCGGCGATACCGACGCGCTCGACCCGCGAATACTCGAGCCCGGGAACTTTCCGCGACGCCGCGCCCGTTCACAAACCGCACGTTACGTGGTGTCTGTCACTACGCTGCGTGGATGGCAAGTAGACTGCACTGTCGGCCGAACGCTTCGGTCCAGCACTGTGGCGAGCGACGCCGAGCCAGGCGGCAGCCTGCGTACCACGTAGGGACCCGCTGACGCCGCAGTAAGCACCGTCAATTCCCATAAGGAGCACATTCGTGGACGAGGCCCTCGCCAGAGCAGGCATCTTCCAAGGCGTCGAGCCCACCGCGGTGGCTGCTCTCGCCAAACAGCTTCAGCCGGTGGATTTTCCACGTGGCCATGTCATTTTCAATGAGGGCGAGCCCGGCGATCGGCTGTACATCATCACGTCGGGCAAGGTGAAGATCGGCCGCCGTTCCCCGGACGGGCGCGAGAATCTACTGACCATCATGGGCCCGTCGGATATGTTCGGCGAGCTGTCGATCTTCGACCCGGGCCCGCGTACCTCCACGGCCACCACCGTGACCGAGGTGCGTGCGGTGACCATGGATCGCGATGCGCTCAAGGCCTGGATCGACCAGCGACCGGAGATCGCCGAACAGTTGCTGCGGGTGCTCGCCCGCCGCCTCCGGCGTACCAACAACAACCTGGCCGACCTGATCTTCACCGATGTCCCGGGTCGAGTCGCCAAGGCGCTGTTGCAGCTCGCGCAGCGGTTCGGCACCCAGGAGGCCGGCGCCCTGCGGGTCACCCACGACCTCACCCAGGAAGAGATCGCTCAGCTGGTCGGCGCCTCGCGCGAGACGGTGAACAAGGCCCTGGCCGATTTCGCCCACCGCGGGTGGTTGCGGCTCGAGGGCAAGAGCGTGCTGATCTCCGATTCGGAGCGGCTGGCTCGCCGGGCGCGGTAGGGATTTCCCACCGCGCTCCGGCGCATCCGGATCAGTTCCGGCCGCGCAGATAGGCGAGTTGGGCCTTGACCGAGCTGCGCGCGGCCGGCCACAGCCGTTTGTCCACATCGGCGTACACCTTCGCCACGACCTGTAGCGGTGTCGCGTTCTCACCGAGTTCGCGTAATGCCGCCCGTACCTGGTTCAGGCGCTGATGCCGATGTTCGATGTAGTAGCCGATCACCGGTTCGGCCTGCGGATGATCGGGCCCGTGCGCCGGGAGCAGCGCACGGCCGGGGGCGTGCCGGGCGAGCAGTTCGAGGGAGTCGAGATAGTCGCCGAGCGCGTCGTCGCGCGATTCCAGCACCGTCGTCCCGCTGCCGAGCACGGTATCGCCGGTGATCAGCGCGTCGTCGAGTAGCAGACTGACCGAATCTTGGGTATGCCCCGGGGTGCCCAGCACCGTCAGGCGCAGCCCGGCCGCCTCGACGACCTCACCGTCGGTGAGCGGCGCCGAGGAGCCGGACAGATATTTCGGATCCATCGCGCGTACCGGCGTTCCGGTCAGTTTCACCAGCCGGTCGATGCCGCCGGTGTGGTCGTGATGGTGATGCGTGATCAACGTCAACGCGATATTTCCGTCGGTGGCGCGGGCGATCGCCTCGCTGTGCGCCTTGTCCTTGGGCCCCGGATCGATCACCACACAGTCGGATCGATCCGGGGCCCGCAGAATCCAGGTGTTCGTCCCCTCGAGCGTCATCTGGTTCGGATTGTCGGCCAACAACACCGAAGCGGTACCGGTGACCGGCCGCAGTTGTCCGTACGCGGGATGAGTGAGGGTCATCTACCTTGCCTACCGCACTTCGGCGATCAGCTCCACCTCGACCGGAGTGTTCTTGGGCAACTCGAACACCCCGACCGCGGAGCGGGCATGCACTCCGGCCGCGCCGAACACCTCGCCCAGCAGCTCGGATGCGCCGTTGATCACCAGCGGCTGATCGGTGAAACCCGGTGCCGAGGCGACGAATCCCACCACCTTCACGATCCGCACGACCGCGTCCAGCCCGACCAGATCGTCAACCGCCGCCAGCGCGTTCAACGCGCACAGGCCCGCGGCCCGCGCGGCATCCTCGACGCTCACGTCGGCGCCGACCTTGCCCGTCGCCGACAGCGCGCCGTCGACGAACGGCAGCTGGCCGGCGGTGTAGACCAGCGAACCGCTGCGCACCGCCGGGATGTAGGCGCCCGCCGGAGCCGCGACCGGCGGCAGCGCGAGACCCAGTCGTTCGAGGTTGGCGCGCCAGTCCGTGCCGGCCGTCACTGCTTGGGCCGCTTCAGATAGGCCACGTGCTGTTCACCGGTCGGCCCCGGCAGCACCGTGACCAGCTCCCAGCCGTCGGCGCCCCACTGATCCAGAATCTGTTTGGTCGCATGCGTCAACAGCGGCACCGTCGCGTATTCCCAGACCGTCACATCGCTCATGTCGCAGAAGCGTACTGGGTGAACCGACGGTGAACGGTGCGGCCGAGAGACTCGTCGGGGACCGATCAGCACATTTCCGGCTCGTACGGAAGTGCGCTGTGGCCTACGAGACAGTAGGGCGATCCTCTGGTCGCTGTTTCGTAACGGGTTATAGGCTCGCGAACGTGGGAGTACCGACAGCAGTACCCGTTTCGCAAGAGCCGGGACTGAAATTAGGGTGGCCGAACCGAGCCGACAAAGCGCGGCTGCATTACGTGTCCGGCAAGGGCGGGACCGGAAAATCCACGGTCGCAGGCGCTTTGGCGCTCGCATTGGCCGCGGGCGGGCGCCGGGTACTGCTGGTCGAGGTGGAGGGCCGCCAATCGATTGCCCAATTGTTCGATCTGCCGCCACTGCCGCCGACCGAAACGAAGATCGCCACCGCCGACGGCGGCGGTGAGGTGATGGCCCTGGCCCTCGATATCGAACACGCCTTCCTCGAATATCTCGACATGTTCTACAACCTCGGCTTCGCGGGCCGGGCGATGCGCCGGATGGGCGCCATCGAATTCGTCACGACGATCGCACCGGGTCTGCGCGACGTGATACTGACCGGCAAGATCAAGGAATGCGCGGTCCGCACGGACAAATCCGGTCGGCGCGTCTACGACGAGATCGTCGTCGACGCCCCGCCGACCGGTCGCATCGCCGGATTCCTCGATGTCACCAAGGCCATGGCGGAGGTCGCCAAGGGCGGGCCGATCGCCGGGCAGGCCGAGGGCGTGGCGGCGCTGCTGCATTCCGAGCAGACCGTCGTCCACCTGGTGACCCTGCTCGAGGCCCTGCCGGTGCAGGAGACCTCGGACGCGATCGCCGAGCTGACCGAATCGGATTTCCGGATCGGCACGGTCATCGTCAATCGCGCCACCGAGGGCTTTCTCCCCGCGCCGGTGCGCGCCCGCGTCGCGACCGGTGACGTCGACCTGGACGCCGTCCGGGCGGGACTGGCCGAGGCCGGAATCACGGTGGACGACAACGACTTCCAGGGTCTGATCCGGGAAGCCGTGGAACATTCGGCAACGCTGCAGGCCCAGGACGACAGCTCCGCCGAACTGGCGAAGGTGGATATCAGCCGCCTGTATCTGCCGGCGTTGCCCGACGGTATGGACCTGGGCGGACTGTACGAACTGGCCGAACATCTGAGCGCGCAGGGAGTCCGCTGATGAGCCACCCGAGCCCGCTGATCCCGCCGGCGACTCCGCTGCTGGATGTCGAGGCCATCCTCGCCGACCCGACCGCCCGGGTGGTGGTGTGCTGCGGCTCCGGCGGGGTCGGCAAGACCACCACCGCCGCGGCGATCGCCCTGCGCGCGGCCGAACAGGGCCGCAAGGTCGTGGTGCTGACCATCGACCCGGCGCGGCGGCTGGCCCAGTCGCTGGGCGTCACAGACCTCGGCAACGCACCCCAGCGCGTGCAACTGCCCGAGACGGCCAAGGGCGAGCTGTACGCGATGATGCTCAACATGCGCCGCACCTTCGACGAGATGGTGCTCGAGCACACCAGCCCGGACAAGGCCGAGCAGATCTTCGCCAACCCCTTCTATCAGACCGTCGCCTCCTCCTTCGGCGGGACGCAGGAGTACATGGCGATGGAGAAGCTGGGCCAGCTGGTCGCCAAGCGCGAGTGGGATCTGGTCGTCGTCGACACGCCGCCCTCACGCAACGCCCTGGACTTCCTCGACGCGCCCAAGCGGCTCGGCAACTTCCTCAACGGCCGGATGATCCGCGTCATCATGGCGCCCGGCCGCGGCGTGGGCCGCCTCGTCACCGGCGCGATGAGCCTCGCCGTGCGCGGGGTGTCCACGGTCGTGGGCGGGCAGATGCTCAAGGACGCCTCGCTGTTCCTGCAGTCGCTGGAGTCGATGTTCGGCGGCTTCCAGGACCGCGCGGAGCGCACCTACGCCATGCTCTCGCGGCCCGGTACCCATTTCGTGGTGGTCGCCGCCGCCGAGCCGGACGCGCTGCGCGAGGCGTCGTTCTTCGTGGATCGGCTCTCCACCGACGGAATGCCGTTGGCCGGGCTGGTGCTCAACCGCACCCATCCGGTGCTGTGCACCCTCTCGTCGGCTCAGGCGACCGCCGCCGCGGACCGGCTGAGCCCCGGCACCGGCAGCGATGCCGACGGCACCGCGAAGGAGGCCGTGGCCGCCGACGCCGCCACCGATGCCGCGACGCTGACCGCCGACATCCTGCGCATCCATGCCCATCGCGCGGTCACCGCCAACCGCGAACAGCATCTGCTGCACCGCTTCACCGGCGCCCATCCCCGGGTGCCGATCGTGACGGTGACCGCCCTGCCGTTCGAAGTGTCCGATCTGGACGCGTTGCGCGCGGTCGGCGACCAGCTCGCCGGGTCCGACGCGGCCTGAATTCTCCGGTGGCGCTGACGTGCGGCCCCGATTCCGCACGTCCTCGGCCGAAAAACGGTCCGAGCCCGCACGCGCGGGCTCGGACCGTACCGGTACTCGACTACATCGCGACCTTCTGCTGACGCTGGGCACGGAAGAAATCCGCCCACGAGGTCACCTCGGGATGCTGCTTGAGCAGCGCACGCCGCTGCCGCTCGGTCATCCCACCCCACACACCGAATTCCACTCGATTGTCGAGGGCGTCGGCACCGCACTCCATGAGCACCGGGCAATGCCGACAGATGGTGGCCGCCTTGCGCTGGGCGGCACCACGGACGAACAACTGGTCGGGATCCACTTCCTTGCATCGGGCCTGGGACACCCAGGCGATTCTCGCTTCGGCCTGCTCCACGTCCAATCGAGCGATGGGGGTAGTCATGTGCATTTGGTGTGCCCCTTTGCAGTCCGAACACCGGGTCAACGGCGCTCCGGAATCGCGTGCAGCCCACAGCAACCCAACCCCGCTGCGCTCCGCACCACATTCCACTTTGAGTGTTAGCTCTATCACACTGGGTTCTCAATCTAGGTAAAGGTATGGGGCGAGCGCAAGACCGTGCCCGTATTTTCTGGTACGCCCGTCCCTGCGGAAGCCTCGCGACCAGCTGTCATGGCGCGCCGCCGACCGCGCACCGCGCATGTGACGGCGGGCCAATTAGGCTGGGGCGCGTGCCGATCTCACAAACGCTCGCGAGGCTCGCCGGCGCCTGCGTCCTAGCGGCCGTACTCGTCGCCGGATTGCTGTTCCCGCTCGCCGGCGGCTTCGGGTACATGTCGAACCGCGCAGCCGATGCCGTGGACAACGTTTCCGCGGAATTGGTGGCAGGCACCGCGCCGGCGGTGTCGACGATGGTCGATGCGACCGGAGCCCCCATCGCGTGGCTGTACGAACAGAGACGTTTCGAGGTCCCCAGCGACAAGATCGCCAACGATATGAAGTTGGCGATCGTCTCCATCGAGGACAAACGCTTCGCCGAACACGGCGGCGTCGACTGGCAGGGCACGCTGCGCGCATTCCTGACCAACACCTCGAGCGGTGAGGTACAGCAGGGCGCCTCGACCATCGACCAGCAGTACGTGAAGAACTTCCAGCTGCTGGTGGTCGCGAAAACCGACGCCGAACGCCGTGCCGCCATCGAGACCACGCCGGCCCGTAAACTGCGCGAAATCCGAATGGCTCTGACCTTGGAGAAAGAACTCACCAAGGACGAGATCCTCACCCGCTATCTGAATCTGGTGCCGTTCGGCAACGGTTCCTACGGCATTCAGGACGCCGCGCAGACCTATTTCGGCGTCGACGCCAAGGATTTGAAGGTCGCGCAGGCCGCCATGCTCGCCGGTATGGTCCAGTCCAGCTCCAAACTCAACCCGTACACCAACCCCAAGGGCGTGCTGGAGCGGCGTAATACCGTGTTGGACACGCTGATTCAGAACATTCCGAGCCGGGCCGACGAATTCCGGGCCGCCAAGGAACAGCCGCTGGGCGTGCTGCCGGAGCCCAAGGGGCTGCCGCGCGGATGCATCGCCGCAGGTGACCGTGGTTATTTCTGCGATTACGCGCTGCAATATCTCGCCAATGCGGGAATCAGCAAGGATCAGATGGACAAGGGCGGATATCTGATTCGCACCACCTTGGATCCGGCGGTGCAGAATTCGGTCAAGGCCGCCGTCACGGCGAACACCGATCCGAATCTGGAGAATATCGCCGAGGTCACGAGCATCATCGCTCCCGGCCAGGACTCCCACCACATCCTGGCGATGACCTCGAGCCGCACCTACGGTCTGGATCAGGGTGCGCATCAAACGGTCCAACCCCAGCCGTATTCGATGGTCGGTGACGGTGCCGGATCGATTTTCAAGATCTTCACCACGGCCGCCGCGATGGAGAAGGGCCTGGGCACCAGCGCTCAGTTGGATGTGCCCTCGTTCTTCGCCGCGAAGGGTATGGGTAACGGTGGCGCCGCGGGATGTCCGCCGGCCACCTATTGCGTCAAGAACGCCGGTAATTACCGATCGCCGATGTCGGTGACGGAGGCGCTGGCGCAGTCTCCGAACACCGCGTTCGTCAAGCTCATCCAGGATGTCGGCGTGACGCCCACGGTCGATATGGCGGTCCGGCTCGGGATGCGCTCCTACGCCGAGGCGGGCACCTCCGGCCACGGTAATCAGAGCCTGGCGGACATGATCAAACAGCAGAATCTCGGCTCGTTCACCCTGGGCCCGGTCGCGATCAATCCGCTGGAATTGTCCAATGTCGCCGCGACGCTGGCCTCCGGCGGAAAGTGGTGCCCGCCCTCGCCGATCGCGGAGGTGATCGACCGCGACGGTAAGCAGGTTCCGCTCACCCAGCAGGCCTGTGAACAGGTCGTCGAGCCCGGGTTGGCGAATACCCTGGCCAATGCGCTGAGCCAGGACGCCGTGGGCGGTACCGCGGCCGGTTCGGCCCGTGCGGTGGGCTGGAACGCCCCCGTATCGGCCAAGACGGGAACCACCGAAACCCACCGGTCCTCGGCCTTCCTCGGCTTCACCAATTCGATGGCCGGCGCCGCCTACATCTACGGCGACTCCCCGACGCCCGGCGAGATCTGCTCGTTCCCGCTGCGCACCTGCGGCGACGGTAACCTCTACGGCGGTAACGAACCGGCTCGCAGCTGGTTCGGCGGAATCAAACCGGTACTCGACAAATTCCCGCCGCCCGCACTGCCGCCGTTGGACGACAAATATGTGCGCGGCTCGAACAACGCGCAGATCCCGGATGTGAACGGCATGTCGGAGTCCGAGGCGCGCTCTGTGCTCATCGGCGCGGGCTTCCAGGTGTCGACGGTCACCACGCCCGGATCGGCCGCCAAGGGGACGGTCACCGCTACGACGCCGAACGGCTCGGCCATTCCCGGATCGGTGATCACGGTGCTCGTCAGCGACGGCACGCAGCGGGAGATCCCGAAGCCCGGACCGCCGCCGGCACCGCCGGTGCTCCCGGGTCTGCCGCAGATACCGCGGCTGCCACCGATTCCGATTCCGATCCCCCGGTAGCGATACGCGAGAGGCCGGCGAATGTGCGACACATTCGCCGGCCTCCTGCGTTGTCCGGTGAGCCTACAGCCGGGCCCTGACCGCGGCCGAGATCCGCGAACCGTCCGCCCGGCCCGCGGCCAGCGCCGTCGCGACCTTCATGACCTGGCCCATCTGCTTCATGCCCGGGCGCTCACCCAACTGCTCGGCCACATCGGCGATGGCGGTATCGGCGATATCGGCGACCTCGGCCTCGGTGAGCGGGGTCGGCAGATACTCGTCGATGATCTCCTGCTCCGCGCGCTCGTTGGCGGCCAGTTCGCCGCGGCCGTTCTGTTCGTAGACGACGGCCGCCTCGTTGCGCTTCTTGGCCTCCTTGCCGAGGACCGCGATCACCTCGGCATCGGAGAGCTCCTTCGCCTCGGCACCGGCGACCTCGGCGTTCTGCACGGCTGCCAGCAGCATGCGCAGCGTGCTGAGGCGCAACGTGTCCTTGGCCTTCATCGCCGCGGTCAGATCGGCGCGCAACTTCGATTTGAGTTCCGACATGCGCCACACGCTAGCCGTTGTCGGCGGACCCTCCCACCGCATTTCCGCGTGTCGAGCCGGGTGAACGGGCACGACAGCGCCCGACAAACCGGATGCCTGTGCGGAATCACACTCGGTATTCGTCACAGTGGTCGCCTATTCTGGGCTGATGCCCGTATTCTCGTCCCCCGCACTTCGACGAGCAGCGCTGGGCTCCGGAGCTAAGGTCGCCGCCGCGGCCGCCGGTACCGCAGTGGCCGGAATCGGCTATGCCTCGCTGATCGAACGCAATGCCTTCGTCCTTCGTGAGGCCACGATGCCGGTGCTGCAGCCGGGCTCGTCGAGCCTGCGTGTGCTGCACATCAGCGACCTGCACATGACGCCCGGCCAGAAACTCAAACAGGCCTGGGTTCGCGAACTGGCCGCCTTGGACCCGGACCTGATCGTCAACACCGGCGACAACCTCGCGCATCCGAAGGCGGTGCCCGCGGTGGTGCAGTCGCTGACGGCGTTGCTCTCCCGTCCGGGCATCTTCGTCTTCGGCAGTAACGACTATTTCGCGCCCGTTCCGAAGAACCCGCTCAAGTACTTCGACAAGAACCACAAGCGAGTGCACGGGGATCCGCTGCCCTGGCAGGATCTGCGCGCGGCGTTCACCGAACGCGGCTGGCTGGATCTGACCCATGTGCGGCGCGATCTCGAGGTCGCCGGAATCAAGATCTCCACGGCCGGTGTCGACGATCCGCACCTGTCCCGCGACCGGTACGACACCGTCGCCGGCTCGCCGAACCCACTGGCCGATCTGAGCATCGGACTCACCCATTCGCCTGAGCCCCGCGTGCTCGACCGGTTCGCCGGTGACGGGTACGACCTGGTGCTGGCCGGCCACACCCACGGCGGACAGCTGTGCCTGCCGGGATTCGGCGCGCTGGTCACCAACTGCGGTATCGATCGGTCCCGGGTGAAGGGTCCGTCGCGTTGGGGTGCGCACACGCGACTGCACGTGTCCGCGGGCCTGGGTACCTCACCGTGGGCGCCGTACCGCTTCTGCTGCCGCCCCGAGGCGACCTTGCTGACGCTGGTGGCCGCACCGCCGAAACGCCCCATCGCCGACAGTGGCCATGGCGTCTCGGAATCGGAGGCCGTGGCGCGCTAGGGTGGCGTGCCGAGGCACGACATCAGGCAGGGGTACACGGTGAACAGTGGGTTCGAGCGGAACGACGACCCGACCGCGCGACGAGAACCCACTCCCGACTCGAACGAGACCCCGCCGACACTGGCGATCCGGCGGGTGCCGGGTGCGAATTTCCCTGTGTCGCAAGGGTCCCCGTGGGCTCGCCCGCAGTCGATTCCCACCGTTCCCGGCGGCGCGGGCGATCCCGGACGCTCCGGCACTCCGGCCGAACCCGCCAAACCCGCGGCGCCGGACGCGGACCGGTCGCCCGGATCGCTGTTCGGCGGGAACGACGCTGCCGGAGGGCAATCCGCTCCGGCCCATCCGTGGTCGCCGCAGGGCGGCGCGAGCGCGGACACCTCCCGCGGCTCGAATGCGGTCCCGGGTCCGCACGCGCCGTCCGGCTTCGCTCCGTCGCCGCACGGTTTCGGCAACCCGGGTGGACCCGACGCGCCCACCACCGCCTTCGGCGTGCAACCCGGGACGCCGCAGTGGCCGGGAAGCTCGATGCCGGGCGCGAATACTCCCTCCCAGCAACAGTTCTCGGCACCGCACGGCAACGGTCGCCCCGAGCCGGATTGGCAATTGGGGGTCGGATCACGTCCCGCGCCGCAGCAGGCATCCTGGGGACCGCCGACGGCTCAGCATCCGCACACCGCGCTGCTGCAGGTACCGGCCGAGCAGCCGCCCCGGCGGCGGAAAGCTCTGCTGCTCAGCGGAATCGGGGTGCTGGTCGTCGTGGCGATCGGCGCGACCGTGGCGGTGGTCGCGAGCCGGCATTCCGACTCGCCTGCCGCCGCGGGTTCCGGCAAGCCGTCCATGGTCAGTGCGCTCAGTAACGAAAACCAGCCTCCCCCACCACCTTCGCGACCGCAGCAGACGGCGCCGAAGCCGCAGCCCGGCGCCGCGCCGCCGCCGATGATTCCCGGTTACCAGGTCGTCCAGATCCTCGATCGCGGTGCGGCCTACGACGCGCCTCCGGAGTGGAAGGTCGATCCGGTCGGCACCGCCGCCTGGGGTTCGGGATCGAATCCGCTGGAAATCGCCGGCCTGGCACAGGACGGCAAGAACTACTGCCCGAACTACACCCGGACCAACGCCTTCCTCACCATGTCTCCCCAGACGGACCCGGCCGCGGCCGCCGCCGATATCGGGGCCCGGATGGCCAAGTTCGGCTGGTCGAACGCCACCGTCGCCGCCCCGGCCCCCGCCGAGCCGATGGTCTCGCTGGACGGGCAGCTGCACGGCGCCTTCGTGGAGACCACCGGCAGCGCGCCCCCGCCGGCCCCCGGCTGCGCCACGACCTTCGCGGTCTACACGTTCGCCTTCCCCAGCGAAAACGGAAACTTCGTCATGACGGTCGCCGCCGACACCGGCGTCGACAAGTCCGTGGACAAGGAAACCGCCAAGCGCATCCTCTCCACCATCCGCCCCCTCCCCACCCGCTGACCAGCTGATTTAATGATCGGCTCCCCCCTGCTGTAAGCTACGACAGGCTCAACTCACGGGGTGTGGCGCAGCTTGGTAGCGCGCTTCGTTCGGGACGAAGAGGTCGCAGGTTCAAATCCTGTCACCCCGACTCGTGTGTGGAGACACGGCAGAGGCCCTGACCAATCCACTGGTCAGGGCCTCTTGCTTTGCCGGGTGCGTATCCGTGCCGGGTGCGTATCGTTGCCGGGTTCGGGAAACTTCACCGTCCACGGCCCGATCCTGTGGGCGAGCTGCCTTCCCATTTCCGGGACCACCGGAAAACCTTGTGCTACAACTTTGTTCGTGGCGGCACTCATCGGCTTGGTGGTGATCCTGGGGATCATCATTCTCATCGCGGGAGCGGTTCTGTTGATCGTCAGTCTGGCGAAAGCGCCGGGGCGGCGGCGGGCAGGTTCCGCCCCCGAGGCGGCGCAGCACCAGGACCTGCCGATGTGGACTCCCCCGCAGCACCAGGACGTCCCGATGTGGACTCCCCCGCAGCACCAGGACGTCCCGATGTGGAGCCCGCCGCAGCAGCATTCCGCGCAGCAGCCGCCGGATCGGACGCCGTACTGGTCGCCAGGTCCTCGATAGGCACGGTGACGGGCTCGCTCGCGTCACTCCAGATTCGCCAGCATCTCGCGCTGATGCCGATAGCCGATGGTTTCGTAGCCGACCACGGTGATGAACGGGGAGATCATCACCACCAGTAGGCATACGGCGATCGAGGCGCCCAGCGCGGCCAGGATCACCGCGACGGCCAGGGCCACGACCGTGAGGGTGAGCAGCAGGATGTGGAACGGGTCCGGGGCCGACAGCAGCAGGGTGTGCAGCAGATAGACCATCAGCAGGTACACGCCCACCGGGAGAGCCAGGGCCAGGACCACCGCGACCGGGCCGATGTGGGAGTGGTGCTCGAGCGACAGGCCCGCGACGTGCAGGCCCGCGCCGGCGCCGGCGATACCCATGTAGAGCGGGATGTGACCGTAACCGAACAGGTAGCCGCGGTTGCGGCGGTGCACGAGGATCTCGCCGAACGGGGTGGTGAAGTACACCCACCACATGCCGAAGGTCAGGCCCACGCCGGCGACCACGATCGCGATCGCATCGGCACTCCACTGCCCGCCGTCGCTGCCGCCGAGCAGCCCGCCGGAGGAGGCGATCGTGCCGACCACGCCCTCACCGAGCGCGATGATGGCGAACAGGCTGTAGCGTTCGGCCACGTGGTGCGGATGCCACGGGGTACCACTCGCGCGGCCCTGGGTCAGCACCGGTACGAGCAGTTCCAGCACGCCGAGCAGTACGCATCCCACCCCGGCCACGAGCAGCGGCATGTGCACGAATGCGATGATCACCCAGCCGATTTGGGCGATGATCGTCCACCGGATGCTGCCGTAGCCGACGTGCCGGAAGGACGGCGACTCCCGTCCGGCGCGCCACCACTGCAGCACCATCGCGATCCGCATCACGATGTAGCCGACGACCATCACCCGCACGTCGAGGTGATCGCCCACATCGACCGAATGGAACATCGCGGGCAGGCCGAGGGCGAAGACCACCACGCCGATCATCACCACCATGGTGAGCACGCGGTACAGCCAGTCGTCGGTGTCGAACGCCGAGGCGAACCAGCTGAAATTGATCCAGGCGTTGACGATCGCGAACATCGCCAGCACGAAGGCGAGCACCGCCTTGCCCGCATGCCCGTCGGCGACCATCTCGGCGAAATACGACGCCGCCGTGCCGACAGCGACCACGAAGGTCAGATCGAACAGCAGCTCCAGGGGCGAGGACACGCGCCCCGGTTCGTCGGGGTCGCGGCCGGTCATCCGGATGAGGCGGTGCGCCGGGCCGCGGGCGCCGCCGGTGGATACGGAGTCGCTCATGGGCACCGATGATGCCGTACCGACGGGTCGGCTCGCCGCTACGGCGCCCGCCGCCGTGGCAGGACGCGTGCGCGCGCTACTTCCCGGAAGCGTCCGACGGCTGCAGCAGCGAGTTGAACTTGTTCGTGTAGAACTTGCTCGGATCCAGCTTGTGATCGATGGCCCCGGTGTCCTCGAGCCAGCTCTGCCAGCGCGTGAAATCCTCGTCCGACACCTTGCCGTAGCGCCGGAACCCCCACGGACAGCCAGTATTTCAGCGTCGAGGTGTCCTCTCCCGCACGGTGGCGGGCGTTGATGATATCGGTGAATTTCGCGATGACCTGATCCCGCGGCGTGCTGCGCTCCCATTCGATCGCCTTCGCGACGCCGGTGGTGAAGGTGCGGACCACATCGGGGTTCTTCGCGATGAAATCGTTGCGGAAGACATAGGGCCCGCCGTTGATCGGGCCGCCGTATTCGTCGAGTTCGGTGAAAATCGGTCGCACTCCGCCGTTGGCCACCGCGCGCTGCTGGAACTGGCCGTTCAATGCCGCGGCGTCGATCTGTCCCTGCCGCAGCGCCTGTTCGATATTCGGCGGCGGCAGCGCCACCAATTGCACCGATTTGATCTGGTCGACGCTCAGTCCGGCCTTCTTCAACGCATCATGAATATCGGCCTCGTTCTGGCCACCGAGCGTATTCACGCCGACCTTCTTGCCGACCAGATCCGCGGCCGAACGAATCGGGCTGTTGTCGAGCGTGTAATAGCCCTGGAAGGACTTCTCGTCCGATCCGTAGTAGTTGACCACCGCGGTGATGGGCGCCCCGGCGCCGGCCAGCTTGGCGACCGCACCGGCGAAGGCCCCGCCGAAGTCGACCTGCCCGGTCGCGGCGGTCTGGATTTCCTGCGGCCCGCTGATGGTGTTGCCGACGTAGTCGAGTTTGATCTTGCCGTCGAAGAATCCGAGGTTCTCCGCGAGCTCCGGAAGCGTGACCTGATCGGTCCAGCCGAGATACCGAAGCGAGGTCACCCCGTTCTCGGTGTGGGCGGATCCTCCGCTGCCGCAGGCGGTGAGTAGCACAGCGGCAGCCGTACCGGCTGCGAAGACGGATATTGCGGTGCGGATACGTCCGGACATCAGGTAATTCCTCTCGACACTGCGCACGACGGCACGGTGGTGCGCGTCGGCTCGGCCGAGCCTAGGTGTTGTGAATTGCCGAGCCTCCCCTTTGAATCACGACGATTCGGTTGCCGGAAATACGCGTCGATCACTCGAGTACACCCCCTGCGGAACAATTGAATTCCGTCCGAGTCGAACCCTTTCGGGGCGGCGAGCTGACCAACGGCCTGGTCGATCCGATCTTCGACACCTACGGCCGCAACGCCTGGAAATCGCGCATCCGGGCCCATCCGGACGTGGCCGAACGGCATCACGGCATCACTCCGGGCGCACCGGCGCGGACGTACTGAGTCACCGCTTGCGGCCGACTCGGCCCACGATGCAGCGGCGCACATCCGACAGCGGTGTGAGTCGCGGGCCGTCCGGCCACCAGTCGTCGCACAGCACGAGGCCCGGGTCGACCATCTCCAAGCCGCCGAACAGGGCCTGAATCTCCGCGCGGGTGCGGAAACGCCCGCTGCCCATCGGACTGTGGACGAACCTGTCCTCCATCTTGCGGGGGAGTTCGCTCGGACCGGATTCCTCCGGATCGTAGAAATGCGCGATCGCCACATACGAACCGGACGGCAGTGCGTCGATATAGGTCTGCATCTCTCCTCTATTTGCCGGGCACACGGGGGCATACCCGACATTTCATCGATCGGGAATCCTGTCACCGCCCTCGTCGCGACCTGCGAAGACCGTGGCCGCACGGGGGCGGTCCGTTGGTATAGTCCGCAGAGTTCTCGCGATGGGAACGGGAAACCGGTGCCAATCCGGTGCGGTCGCGCCACTGTGTTCAGCCCATGCTGTCAGCCAGACCCCTTTCGTCGCTGTGCACGGACGGGGACGCGGGTTCCCCAGAAGGGTTGTGGCACATGTCCACTCGTCGTCGCCTGCTTCGCGATGTGCTGCGGGACTGGTCCCGGCGTGACTGGCTGGAAGCGGCGGTGCTGCTCGGTGTGGTCGCGTTGATGCATCTGATCGGATTCGGCCTGCTGTTCGGCGCGATCGCCCCGCACGGTTATCGCATCGGCACGGAGGTCTTCGGCATCGGACTGGGCATCACGGCCTACACCTTCGGGCTGCGCCACGCCTTCGACGCCGACCACATCGCCGCCATCGACAACACCACGCGCAAGCTGATGAGCGACGGCAAACGCCCCAAATCGGTCGGATTCTGGTTCGCGATGGGGCATTCCACGATCGTGTTCGTCCTCGCCGCGCTGGTGGTGGCAGGTGCGCACGTGGTGGGCACCCTGGTCGACGAGGACTCGTCGACCCGCAAGACGCTGGGCACCATCTCGACCGTGGCCTCCGGATCGTTCCTGTATCTGATCGGTTTGCTCAATGTGGTTGCGCTGATCGGCATCTGGCGGGTCTTCCGCCGTCTGCGCCACAGCGGCGAATACGATCGCGCGGAACTGGAGGCGGCGCTCGATTCGCGCGGATTCCTGGCACGCCTGCTGGCGCCGGTGATGCGGATGGTGGGACGGCCGGTGCATGTCTATCCGGTCGGCGTGCTGTTCGGCCTCGGTTTCGACACCGCGACCGAGGTGGCGCTGCTCGCGCTGGCCGGGTCCGGCGCGGCGGCGGGACTTCCCTGGTACGCGATCGTGGTGCTGCCGTTGCTGTTCGCGGCGGGGATGAGCGTGATGGACACGATCGACGGCCTGTTCATGAACGTCGCCTACGACTGGGCGTTCTCCGATCCGGTGCGCAAGATCTTCTACAACCTGGCCATCACCGGCCTGTCGATCGCGGTGGCCCTGTTCATCGGCTCGATCGAGCTGATCAAGGTGCTGCACGACGACACCGGTTTCGGCGGCCCGGTCGGAGAGTGGATCGCCGGTATCGACCTCAACAACGCGGGATTCGCGATCGTCGGATTGTTCGTCCTCGCCTGGGTCGTCGCGATCGCCTACTGGCGGCTGGCGAAGGTGGACGAGCGCTGGGCGCCCGCGCCGACCGAGGAATCAGCCTAGCCACACCACATTCGACCGCACCTCGTCGAGCCGCGCATCGCCGGCCGGCGTGCGACATTCTTGCGACGGCGATCACACCTGTGCCATAGTTCGCTGCATATGTGAGACGGAGCAGTCTCGCATTAGCAAAGGAGCCGAGTGTGACCGAATCCTGGACGCGCCGCATCCGCCGGACGACCTGTGTCCTCGCCGCGGCGGCGGCATTGACCGTTCCGGCCGCAGTGGTGGCTCATCCGCCGCACGCCGGCGCCGAACCCGCGCCGGTCGCACCCGTGGCCCCGATTCCGCTACCACCCGAGCTGGACCCGGGCTTCTACCATCCGGCACCGGAGATCGTCGCGGCGAAACAGCCCGGCGAGATCATCGCCGCGCGGCAGGTGCGGGTGGCCAATCTCGGGCTGATCCCGGTCAATGTCGACGGGTGGCAGATCTCGTACCGATCGAACGACAGTCGCGACCAACCGATCCCGGCGGTGGCGACGGTTCTGAAACCGCGCGGTTCGGCACCGGACAAACTGGTCTCGATGCAGATCGCCGAGGATTCCCTGGCCGGCTACTGCGCGCCCTCCTACGCGATCCAGCATTTCTCGGCCGGTCCGTTCCTGGGCCAGATCGTGGCCCCGGCCGAATTCGTGATCGCCCAGGGGGCGTTGCAGCAGGGCTGGGCGGTGGTGATTCCCGATCACGAGGGGCCGAACAACGCCTATGCCGCGGGCCCGCTCGCCGGCCGGATCACCCTCGACGGCATTCGCGCGGCCCGAGATCTCGAGCCGATGCGGTTGAGCCCGCAGACCAGGATCGGCCTCTACGGCTACTCCGGCGGTGCGATCGCGACCGGTCACGCGGCAGAATTGAAGAGCACCTACGCACCGGAGCTGAACATCGTCGGCGCGGCGGAGGGCGGGGTTCCGGCCGATCTCGGCATGACGCTGAAGGTGGCCAACGGACAGGCGACCTCGGGGCTGGTGCTGGCCGCCGTGATGGGCCTGACCCGCGAATACCCCGAATTCGCGCGTTTCGTCGACGAGCATATGGACCCATTGGGCAAGGGGCTGACCACGATTCAGAGCGGATTGTGCGTGCAGTACGTCAGCTCGCTGCTGCCGTTTCTGAATCTCGAAGGAATGTTGCGGGTTCCGGGCGATCCGCTTCAGCAGCCCGCGGTCGCCGACGTACTGGACGAAACCCGCATGGGCAAGTCGGTGCCGGATATGCCGATGTACATCTGGCAGGGCAACCCGGACGAGATCATCCCGGTCGGCCAGGTGAACAACCTCGTCGACACCTACTGCCGACAGCCTTCCACCACAGTGCAATACACCCGTGAACACTTCGCCGAACATGTCGCGACCGAGATCTCCGGCGGCGGCCCGGCGATGCTGTGGTTGCGCGACCGTCTCGACGGCGTACCCACGCAGCCGGGCTGCCACACCGCGGATGCGGGCTGGTTGTTGCTGGACCCCAACGGTTTCCAGATGCTGGCCTCGACCTTCGGCGAAACCTTCGCCTCGTTCTTCGGTAAGCCGATCGGCGTGAAGTAGGCCGCGCGCAGAGCTGCCGGCACAGCGTGGTGCCGGGTGATGGGAAGGGCCCGTTCGTCAAGGGGACGAACGGGCCCTTTCCGTGGAGATCGACGGCATCGGCCCGTCAGCGGATGCGCAGCCGGCGGCTCAGACGCAACGTGATGAGCGTGCTCTTGAGCTGCTTTTCGAACGGCATACCCGCCCGGGCCGAGAGCACCTGCTTCTTCTGCACGCCGACGTTGACCGTATCGGTGTACTTGAGCAGGCCCGCGTCGCCGTGCCGGGTGCCCACGCCGGACTGTTTGACGCCGCCCGAGGGCGTCATCTTCGCCGAATAGGTCGCGACGAAGCCGTCGTTGACGTTGACATTGCCCGCCTCGAGCCGGTCGGCGAGCTTCTCCGCACGAGCGAGATCCGAACTCCAGATGCTGGCGTTGAGACCGTAGGTGGTGGCATTGGCCTGCCGGACGGCCTCGTTCTCGTCGGTGTAGCGGTAGATGGTGACGACCGGGCCGAAGGTCTCGACGGTCGCGTGCTCCATCTCGGGGGTCACACCGGTCAGCACGGTCGGCTCGTAGAACGCCGGGCCGATGTCCGGGCGGGCCTTGCCGCCGGTCAGCACGGTCGCGCCCTTCGCGACGGCGTCGTCGACGTGCGAGGCCACCCGCCGCATGTGATCGACCGACACCAGCGAGCCGAATTCCGGGTCGGCGGTGTAGGAGGCACCCGCCTTCGACCCCAATTCCTCTGCCGCGGCGACGAATCGGCGCACGAACTCGTCGTGGATGCGATCGTGCACGTAGATGCGCTCGATATGCATACACGCCTGGCCGGAGTTGCCGTACACCGCGAAGATCGCACCAGGAATCACCTCGTCGAGGTTGGCGTCCTCGAGCACGATCATCGGGTTCTTGCCGCCGAGTTCGAGGCTGCAGCTGATGAGGTTGCGGCCCGCGCGCTCGCCGATGGTGCGACCGGTCGCGGTGGAACCGGTGAACATCACGAAATCGCTGTGGTCGATCAGGGTGGGCCCGACGTCGGGTCCGGTACCGCAGACGACCTGGATCAGATCGCGCGGCAGCCCCGCCTTGCGCAGCAGTTCGACGCCGTAGAGCGTGCACAGCGCGGTCTTGTTGTCCGGTTTGATCACCACGCCGTTGCCGGCGATGAGGGCCGGAATCGAATCGGAGATCGAGATCGCGAAGGGGAAGTTCCACGGCGCGATCACCGCGACGACGCCCTTGGGCCGATGCTGTTCGGTGGAGGTGGAGATGATGGGCATCGCGCCGCCGCGCCGGATCGGTTTCAGGATCCGCTCGGCATGTTTGAGGTAGTGGCTGATCACCATCACCGGATCGCACGATTCCTCGATGGCCATCCGGCGGGTCTTGCCGCAACCGATCTGAATCAGGTCCGCGATGGTGTCGAGTTCGGAGAGAATCAGCTCATGGGCCTTCTCGAAGACCTGCAGCCGGCGCTTGACCGGCCAGTTCGCCCATTCCCGCTGCGCCGCCCGAGCCTTGTCGGCCGCCGCGGCGACATCCTCGGGCGAGGACTGCGGCAGCTCACCGACGACCGCGCCGGTGTACACCTCGATCATGTCGTAGGCTTCGCGCTTCTCCCCCGCGGCGCCCGCGGTGATCAGCCCGGTGAGGCGGTCGATCAGCGTCTTCGTGATCCGCGGCGGCAACGTGCTCGCGCCGCTGCGCGAGGTCGCGTCCGCACCGCTGTGCGTGGTTGTCTCCATCAGCGCTCTCCATAACTTGCCGCCCGTGACGGCGGTCACCATCATTCAAACTAGAACACGTTATTGTTCTGTACAACGTTGCGGGGTAACTTCGTCCGCAAAACGCGAGTAATACCATGAGGAAAGTGGGTCGGCGATGACGACGGCAGCAACTGAAACAGGTAGCAACACGGAACCCCATGCGCTGCTGGAGCGACGCGGCGCCACTCTGATCGTCACCATGAACCGGCCGGCCGTCCGCAATGCGCTGTCGGCCGAGATGCTCGACCTGATGGTGCAGGCGTGGGACACCGTCGACAACGACCCGGAGATCCGCTCCTGCATCCTCACCGGCGCGGGCGGCGCGTTCTGCGCGGGCGCCGACCTCAAGGCGATGACCAAACAGGATCCGGCCAAGAATATGAGCGCCGGCGGCGCCTTCGACCCGACCAACATTCCGGGGCTGCTCAAGGGCCGCCGCCTGACCAAGCCGCTGATCGCAGCCGTCGAGGGCGCTGCCATCGCCGGCGGAACCGAGATTCTGCAGGGCACCGACATCCGCGTCGCCGGCGAGAGCGCGAAATTCGGTGTGTCCGAGGCGCGCTGGAGCCTGTTCCCGATGGGCGGCTCGGCCGTGCGACTGCCCCGGCAGATCCCCTATACCGTCGCCGCCGACATCCTGCTCACCGGCCGCCACATCACCGCCGCCGAGGCCAAGGAGTACGGCCTGATCGGCCACGTGGTGCCGGACGGGACCGCGCTGGACAAGGCGCTCGAGCTCGCCGAGAAGATCAACGCCAACGGCCCGCTGGCGGTGCAGGCGATTCTGAAGACCATGCGCGACACCGAGGGTATGCACGAGAACGAGGCCTTCAAGATCGACTCGCAGCTCGGCCTCACCGTCTTCCGCAGCGAGGACGCCAAGGAAGGCCCGCGCGCCTTCGCCGAGCGCCGCAAGCCCGAGTTCAAGGGCCGCTGATTCGGCCGCAACCCGGCTGCCGGCCGGGTGCGAGCAGGCCGAACACATCGTGCAAACCTCGGCGTGATTGCGAGAAAACTCGATTTCGAGCCGAGGTTTGCACGATCAGTTCGGGCACCGTCACAATTCCGGCTTCACCATCCGAGTGACCTGCTTGCGCAGGAAGTTCGGGGCGAAACGCCGCGCCAGCCACAGCGGCTTGGCCGGACCGGGGAAGATGAACAGTGGCGCCTTCGGGTCGGCTACCGCTCGCTCGGCGGCATCGAGCACCCGGTCCGGGGTGATGCCCTTCTGACCGGCTACCACTGCCTCGTTGGCGGCCCGAATGCCTTCCAGCAGCGGGGTTTCCACGATCGGCGGGCAGATCGAGATCACCCGCACCCCGGTCCCGTTCAACTCCTGGGCCAGCGCTTCGTGGTAGCAGACGACGGCGAATTTGGAGGCCGAGTAGGCGGCCAGGCCCGGCGAGGGCAGCCAGCCCGCCACCGAGGCGAACAGCACCAGCGTGCCGCGGCCCGCCTGCTTCATCTCCGGCACGATGGCCTGGCAGATATTGATCGTCCCGCCGTAGTTGATGTCCATCACCCGGCGCATTTCCGAAACATCGTGGGTCAGAGCCGAACCCACCCGGCACAGCGCCGCCGCGTGCACCACGTGCTCGATCGGCCCGAGGTCCGAGCGGACCTTGTCGACCACCGTGCGCACCGCCTGCTCGTCGGCGACATCACAGGTGTAGGTGCTCATATTCGGGGATCGGCGCGCGGTTTCGGCCAGGCCGGTCTCGTTGATATCGAGTGCGGCCACCCGATAGCCGCCGGCCGCCAGTCGCTGGGCCGCCATGCGTCCCATGCCGCTGGCGGCACCGGTCACCAGTGCTGTCTTGCTCATCGAACCTCCACCGCGTCTTCGAAAGTCATGCGCAGCAGTCCGATCCGGCTGCTGAAGAGTGCGCGCTTGGGCAACCCCAGGGCGCGCATCTGTTCGGCGACGGGGTGATCACCGAGTTCGATCCTGGTGCCGCCCAGCCCCATTCGCACCTGCGACGGATTCATCACCCACGGGGTGCGGCGCAGGACGCCGTCCATATGGGTGTAGGCGGCGATCGACGCACCGCCCATTCCACCCGGCGACGGCACGCCACCGGCGACCTCCATCGCCACCACCAGACGGTCGTCGATGCGCACCTCGCAGCGCTTGCCGCGACGCACCGGCGTGATCCGGATATCGGCGATCTCCTTGGGAAAGCCCCAGATCTCGCGGCCGGCGGCGCAGGTGAACGTCTGGTTCACCGGCAGCCAGGGAATGTAGACGCCGAGGTCCTTGTCGCGGCCGCGCACCATGAGGGTGAGGCCGAATTCGTGATAGGGACCGAGGTCGCCGTCCACGTAGCGCACGAAGACCAGCGAGCACACCCCGCGTCCGGCGACCGTGAGTGGTTCGAGTCCGGTCGGCGCCACGATCTCCCGGGCCGCCGCCGCGTCGACGAGAAATGTCGCCGCACAGGCGTCGGCGTCGCGGATCTCGACCGGCATCCTGACTTTTTCACCGAGTACGGAATGCACCGCTGTCATCCTCCAAGTAGAACACGTTACAGTCTGATTCGGCAGGCCCTCTCGACCGGGAAATCCCATTCACCGAGATCGCCCGGACACGACGGCGCCGAACGCCGCGGGCGCGACGTCCGGCGAGGATCCCGAGGGGTTCAGGAGCCGACGGTGTGGGCCGGCGGATGGGATTCGGCATGGGCTTTCGCCCACCGGTAGTCCGGCTTCCCGCTGGGCGTGCGCCCGACCGCGTCGACCACCCAAATGCTGCGCGGCAGTTTGTATCCGGCGAGATGCTTGCGGACGTGTGCCTCGAGGTCGGCGAAATCCAGCGGATCGGCGCTTGCCGGTGACACCACCGCCGCGACCTGATGGCCCCAGCGCTCGTGCGGAACTCCGATGACCACCACGTCGTAGACGCCCTCGTGGGCCTTTACGACGGCCTCCACCTCTTCGACGAACACCTTCTCGCCGCCGGTGTTGATCACCATGTTGCCGCGGCCGATCAGGGTGATGGTGCCGTCGGCCTCCACCCGCGCGCGGTCGTCGGTGATGACCATGCGGACGCCGTCGACGGTCTTGAACAGCTTGTCGGACTTGGTCTGATCCTTGTAGTAGCCGAGCGGCACCGACCCCTTCTTGGCCATCCAGCCCTCTTCGCCGGGCGCCACCTCCCGGCCCTCCTCGTTCACCACGACCGCACCGCGCCCGGTCTGCACGCGCGGCCCGCGGGACGGGTCGTCGTCCTTCTGCGCCACGCCGATGCCGCCGAATCCGGTTTCGGAGGAGCCGATCGAATCGGTGATCACCGCATGCGGGAACAACTCCAGCATCTCGTTCTTCACCGGCTGCGACAGCAGCGCCGCACCGGAGGCGAGGGCGACCATCGAGGAGGCGTCCACCGGCGACCGCCGATAGGAGTTGAGCAGCGGCCGCGCCATGGCATCGCCGGTGATGACGACGATATTCGCCCGCTGCCCCGCCACCACCTGCCAGACCCGGTCGGCGTCGAAACGCGGTTCGTAGACGACGGTGTTGCCCGACCACAGTGCGGTGAACGTGGGCATCAGCGCCGCGGCGTGGATCAGCGGCGGCAGGATCAGCCAGCGCAGCGGGTCGTTCTGCGAGCCGACCCGCGACTGTTCGAACTCGTCGGCCACCGGCACGTTGGTGTAGAAGTCGATGCCGCCGCCGAGCACCCGCCACATGTCCTCCTGGCGCCACATCACGCCCTTGGGCATGCCGGTGGTGCCGCCGGTGTACATCATGAACAGGTCGTCGGCGCTGCGCTCACCGAAATCGCGTGCGGCCGAGGCGCTTTCGAATGCCTCCGCGTACGGTGTGGATTCGCTGGGCAGCCCGTCGCCGCCCTGATCGTCGTCGACGACGAAGGCGTGGCGCAGCGTGGTCACCTGCGGACGCACCTGATCCACGACCTGTGCGTAGCACCGGTGGTGTACCACCGCCTCGAGGTCGGCGTTGTCGTAGACGTAGCGCAGTTCGTCCGCGCCGTAGCGGTAGTTGATATTGATCGGCACCGCCCGGATCTTGAAGGCGGCGATCAGGGTTTCCATCGTCTCGATGCTGTTGTGCATCTGGAAGCCGATGTGGCTGCCCTCCCCCAGGCCCACCGCGGCGAAGTGGTGGGCGAGCTGGTTGGCGCGGCGTTCCAGCTCCTGATAGGTGACCCGGCGCTCGCCCTGAATCAGCGCCACCCGATCCGGCATGGCGTCCACGGCGTGCTCGAACAGGTCGGCGAAATTGTTCGGCATATCTGAGATCTCTCGTCGGTAGCGGCGGTTCGGGACTGAGGGCGGTCAGACGACCGTCAGCGGCAGCGACTGCCGGGGTGCGAAGTGGAACTCCGCCCCGGTGCTGAACCGAGTGATCGCCACCTCCGGCGACTCCCGGAAAGGCGTTGCAGCAGCGGTGATCTCGACCACGAGTTCGCGCTCGTCGCCCTCGCGGGCGTGCACGTCGAATCGCGGATTCACCCCGCGCACCATGGCCGCCAGCGGCTCCAGATGTTCGGCGTCGACGGCGGCCGGCCAGCCGCCGTCGCGCACACCGGGACTGTCGCGGGCGATGCGCAGGATCGCGGAATCGTGATAGGCGTCGACCTGCATGTCGACGTAGGGCAGCGGATTCCACGCCGGATGCACCCGCAGCACCTGGGCCAGATCCTCGAAGCCGGTACCGAGGCCCAGTACCGCGCGCAGGCGTTCGGAGGTGAGCCCGGCGATCCCGGTGAACTGTTTGCGCGCGATCGTGGCGGTGGTCTCCGCGTCCGCGCGCTCGCCGACCGCGATCAGGAATCCGAGGTTCAGCAGATGCTGCTGCAGGCACACCTCGTCGGCCATCCGGACCAGCGCCGAATGCGAGAAGTCCGCGAAGTCGATATCGCTCAGCAGTGGCCCGCGGTAGTCGGACCGGCCCGGACCCCCGGCTTCGATCGGCGCCAATTCGAGGTCGACAGCGGCGAATTCGGCCATGCGCGCCGCATTGCGCGGGACCGAGGGCGGTTCGTTGGCCGGGTCGATGCGAACCGTCCACGCGCACACCGGCACCCGATCGGCCGGCTGCCGGGGCGGCCGGTGGATCGGGCGCACCTGCGCATGCGGATTGGTGGCCAGCGCGGTCGCGTCGAAGGTGGGGTCCTCGATGGTGTGGCACATGGCCACCACGTAGTCCTCGCCCATCGGCTCGACGTCGGCGAGCGCACCGCAGTGGTCGAGCCAGAATTCGCCGTTGTGGTCGTCGTCGACCCGGAACCGGAAGTCCATGAACTGCGGCGGCGCGCCGATATCCAGTTGCAGCCCTTTGAATATCGTGACGACGCCGTCGCCGGGGATATCGAGGGCCGCGCGCATCCTGCGGGTGTAGATCGGACTGGCCAGCTGCCATTCCTCGATCGCCACCTCGGCCATCCCGTCACGTCCGAAGGCGCCGATCGAATGCGCCATTCCCGAGCGATCGATGAGATGCCCGCACAGCAGCAGTTCGGGCACCAGCGCCGCCAGCTGCTCCCGGCTGAGTGTGGCGAAGCGACTCGCGGGCATCGCGCTCACCACAGCGGGACCGGCGACTCGCCGATCTTGTACCAGCCCGGCAGCGGTCCCGCGCCCGAGCGCTCGATCCGCTTCTGCATCCCCTCCGACAGCGCGTTCGCGGTGATCATCTCCACGAACAGCGCCGAGACGTTGCCGAAGTCGAAAAAGTCACGCTGCCAGGACCATTGGAAGTTGCCGCCGTAGCGGAACCAGCTGCCGCCGATGCCCTCCGGGCTGTAGTGGCGGCCGTCGGGGCGGGTGTTCTCGTTGACCTGCTTCCACAAGCCGATCACGTTGCCGCTGCGCTCGTCGACGACGAATTCCTGGTACGGGTAGGTCCAGCCCTCGAGGCCGTCCATCTCCTGTCCCAGCGCCAGTTCGCGGATCTCGTCGCGGCCCACCGCCATGAATTCCTGGGTCGGTCCGTAGTTCCAGCCGTAGGTGGCGTCCTCGGTGTACATGTCGGCCAGCGGCCGCCAGTCCCCCGCCGCCTCGCAGCGTTCGTTCTCGACCACCCAGCGGCGGACCATCTCGTCGAGTTCGTCCCGGGAAAAACCGGACATCGCAGCTTCCTTCACATTCTGTGTCGAGGGCCGGCGCCGATATCCGGCACGGCCTGATCCGGGCGGTCACCGGGCTGCGGCGACCGCGAACGTCGTGGTCCGTCAGCCCGTTTTCGAGAACGAGTTCAGGCCGGGATATCCCTCGCGGACAGGCGCGAAAGACACATCGCTGGACATGTGTCTGGACGGTACCACCGCAATCGGGGACCGACAATGGATCGGCCATTTTTGCTACGAAGAAGCGGACGTTCGACCAGGGTGCCGGCAACCGTCCACGCCGTGGTCGGCGCTGGTTCCGCCGCCTTGACACAACCGCGGAATTGAAACAAGTTCTTGCGCCAAGATCAGAGTCGAACCTATAGTTCCGTACACGTGTCCAGACAGCATCGAAAGGTACCCATGAGCGGGTCCACGAACGACAGCACCAGCGCTGCGGGCTTCATCGGCCTCGGCAATATGGGTGCGCCGATGGCCGAGCGGCTGCTGAAGCGCCCCGGCGGCCTCGTCGTCTGCGACACCCGGGCCGAGGCCGTGCAGCCGTTCGTCGACGGCGGCGCGGAGCCGGCGAAGACGGCGGCCGAGGTCGCCGAGCGCGCCGGGGTGATCTCGGTGGTCGTCCTCAACGACGAGCAGGTCCGATCCGTGGTCACCGGTCCGGACGGCCTGCTGAGCGCCGCGCGCCCCGGCACGGTGATCGCCGTGCATTCGACCATCAGCGACCGGACCGCCGTAGAACTGGCCGGCATCTGCGCCGAACACGAGGTGGACTTCGTCGACGCCCCGGTCAGCGGCGGCGGCGCGGGGGCCAAGAAGGGGTCGCTCGCGGTCATGGTGGGCGGCAGCGACGCCGCCTTCGAGAAGGTGCGCGAACCGTTCGGCTACTGGGCCGAACTGGTGGTGCACGCGGGCGAGGTCGGCGCCGGCACCCGGATGAAACTGGCCCGCAACCTGCTGCATTTCGTCTCGTTCACGGCCACCGCGGAGGCGCAGCGACTGGCCGAGGCGGCCGGGCTGAACATCGTCGACCTGGGCAAGGTGGTCCGGCATTCGGATGCCATCACCGGCGGGGCGGGCGCGATCATGCTGCGCGATACCACCGCACCGGTCGCGGTGGACGACTTCTGGCATTCGATCTTCACGCATACCCGCGATCTGGGTGAGAAGGATCTGTCGCTGGCACTGGCCCTGGGCGAGCGACTCGGTGTCGAGTTGCCCTTCGCCCGAATGGCTTTGAGCGGACTCGGCGACGGGCTCGGCGTCGGTCCCGGCGATATCTCGCGGGCCGCGCGGACAGCCACCGACACTTCCGAGGAGAGCAATGAGCGCTGAAACCGACGGCCTCACCCCCGAGCAGCGTCGCGCGCGCGGGGTGGCCAAGATGGGCGAGGTCTACGGCTGGGAGATGTCCGACGGACCCGGCGCGCATTTCGCCGTGACGGCGGACCATCTGTTCGCCGACATCTGGAGCCGCCCGGAACTGTCCGTGCGTGATCGCCGCCTGCTGCTGCTCGGCGCGCTCACCGCGCAGGGCCACCTCGACGTCACCGAGATCCAGGTCAGCGCGGCCCTGCGCAACGGTGAACTGACCGAGGAGCAGTTGCGCGAGATCGCGATCTTCCTGTGCCACTACACCGGCTGGGCCGCCGGGACGAAACTCGACAGCGTCGTCGGCAAAGTCGTGGCCGCCGAAAAGAAGGCCAACGAGAAAAAGGCCGCCGCCCGAGCCGCCGAATCCGCCGAGAAGTGAGGAACGAACCCACCATGTCCGACACCCTGGGTGTACGCCCCCAGCCCGCCGCCGACATCACCGACTGGGACTACGAGGCCGATGTGGTGATCGCCGGATACGGCATCGCCGGCGTCGCCGCCGCGATCGAGGCCGCCCGGGCCGGTGCCGACGTGCTGGTCCTCGAGCGCACCGGCGGCTGGGGCGGCGCGGCCTCGCTGTCGGGTGGATTCATCTATCTGGGTGGCGGGACTCCGCTGCAGAAGGCGCTCGGCTTCGAGGACACCCCGGAGAACATGGAGAAGTTCATGCTGGCCGCCCTCGGGCCCGGCGTGGACGAGGCCAAGATCCACGACTACTGCCAGGGCAGCGTCGAACACTTCAACTGGCTTGTCGCCCAAGGTGTTCCGTTCAAAGAGGAGTTCTGGGGCGAGCCGGGCTGGGAACCCCCGCACGACGAGGGCCTGATGTACTCCGGCGGTGAGAACGCCGCGCCGTTCAAGGACATCGCCACCCCGGCGCCGCGCGGGCACCTGCCGCAGATGCAGAACAAGCGCATCGGCGAGCAGGGCGGCGGCTACATGCTGATGAAGCCGCTCACCGACACCGCCGAATCCCTCGGTGTGCGAGCCGAATACGACATCCGGATTCAGCGGCTCGTGGTCGCGGCCGACAATCGCGTCGTGGGCGTGGTGGCCAAGCGCTACGGCAAGGAGATCACCGTGCGCGCCCGTCGCGGCGTGGTGCTGGCCACCGGCAGCTTCGCCTACGAGCAGCGGATGATCGAGGGCTACGCGCCGCGACTCATCGGCCGGCCCGCCGCCGCGATCGAGGAACACGACGGCATCGGCATCCGGGTCGCCCAGGCACTCGGCGCCGAACTGGCGCATATGGACGCCACCGAGGTCGCCTTCTTCGGCGATCCGCAGATGATGGTCCGCGGCATTCTGGTCAACGGCCGCGGTCAGCGCTACATCGCCGAGGACACCTATCCGGGCCGGATCGGCCAGGCCACGCTGATCCAGCAGGACAACCAGGCCTACCTGATCATCGACGAGGCCGCGCTCGAGGAAGCGCTGAAGACCGAGTCCAGCACCCCCTTCTTCCGCCAGCCCCCCACCTGGGCTGCGGAGACGGTCGAGGAACTCGAAAGCGATATGGGCCTGCCCGCGGGTTCGCTGCAGGCCACCGTCGAGGTCTACAACCGGCACGCCGAATCCGGCTCCGATCCGCTGCTGGGTAAGAAGCCGGAGTGGGTGAAGCCGATCGGGACGCCGGTGGCCGGATTCGATATGCGCAACTTCACCGCCGGATTCACCCTCGGCGGTCTGCGCACCGATCTGGATTCCCGGGTCATCCACGTCACGGGCGAGCCGATCCCCGGCCTGTACGCCGCGGGCCGCTGCACCTCCGGTGTCTGCGCGGGCGGCTATGCCAGCGGCACCTCCCTCGGCGACGGCAGCTTCTACGGTCGCCGCGCGGGCCGCGCCGCCGCCAACGACGGTCCGGCCTCGAGCTGATGCCCGACCGAACCGAAAGGAACACCATGCGTTTCGGCATCGTCCTGTTCACCAGCGACCGCGGCATCCGGCCGGCGGTCGCGGCCGAGGCCGCCGAGGAGCGCGGCTTCGAGTCGTTCTTCGTGCCCGAGCACACCCACATCCCGATCAAGCGGGAGGCGGCACATCCGCTGACCGGCGACGAGAGTCTGCCCGACGACCGGTACATGCGCACCCTGGACCCGTGGGTGGCGCTGGCCACCGCGGCGGCGGTCACCGAACGCATCGAATTGTCCACGGCGGTGGCACTTCCCACCGAACACGATCCCATCACGCTGGCCAAGACCATCGCGACCCTGGACCATCTGTCCGGCGGCCGGGTCAGCGTCGGCGCCGGATTCGGCTGGAACACAGACGAACTCGCCGACCACGGCGTGCCGGGCAACAAGCGCCGCACGGTGCTGCGCGAGTACCTCGAGGCCATGCGAGCGCTGTGGACCGAGGAAGAGGCGAGCTACGACGGCGACTTCGTGAAGTTCGGCCCCAGCTGGGCGTGGCCGAAGCCGGTACAGGCGAAGGTGCCGGTGCTGATCGGCACCGCGGGCACCGAACAGGGTTTCCGCTGGATCGCACGCTCGGCCGACGGCTGGATCACCACCCCGTACGAGACCCATACGCTGCTGGAACGCCTGCAGCTGCTGACCAAGGTGTGGCAGGAGGCCGGCCGCGAGGACACCCCGCGGGTGGTCGCCCTCGACGGCAAACCCGACACGCAGCGGCTCACCGAATGGAGCGCCGCCGGGGTGACCGACGTACTGTACGGACTGCCGGACAAGTCCGAAGCCGAGGTGCTGGCCTATCTCGACCGCCTGGCCGGCAAGCTCGCGCCCCTGCGCGCGAGCGCCTGAACCACCACCGCGACCTGGCGCCTGAACAGGAAGTGAGCCGAAGACGTGCGTATCGCCCTGCTGTCCTACCGCAGCAAGACCCACTGTGGCGGGCAGGGGGTGTATGTCCGGAAGTTGAGCCACGGCCTGGCCGAACTCGGCCATGAGGTCGAGGTGTTCTCCGGTCAGCCCTACCCGGAACTGCTCGATCCCCGGGTGAAGCTGACCGAGGTGCCGAGCCTGGATCTGTACCGCGATTCCGATCCGTTCCGCACGCCGCGGCCCGGGGAGATCCGCGACCGCATCGACCTGCTGGAGCTGGGCACGATGTGGACCGCCGGATTCCCCGAGCCGCGCACGTTCAGCCTGCGCGCGGCACGGCTGTTGCGTTCGCGCGCAGCGGATTTCGATGTCGTGCACGACAACCAGTGCCTGGGTTCCGGACTGCTCGACATCGCCCGCCGGGTGCCGCTGGTGGCCACCATCCACCATCCGATCACCCGCGACCGGGCCGTCGATCTGGCGGCCGCGCCGTGGCGGCGCAAGGCGTTCGTTCACCGCTGGTACGGGTTCCTCGGCATGCAGCAGCGCGTCGCCCGGCTGATTCCGGATCTGATCACCGTCTCCTCGACCTCGGCCGCCGATATCGCCGACGACTTCGGCGTCGACGCCTCCCAGTTGCGGGTGGTCCCGCTCGGCGTCGACACCGAACTGTTCCGGCCGCGCGAGCGTCGCGTACCGGGCCGGATCGTGGCCGTGGCCAGCGCCGACAAACCACTCAAGGGCATCTCTCACCTGCTGCAGGCGCTCGCGCGGCTGCGGCTCACCCACGACGTCGAATTGCAACTGGTGGCCAAGCTGGAACCGAACGGCCCCACCGAGAAGCTGATCGCCGAACTGGGCATCTCCGATATCGTCACGGTGTCGAGCGGACTGTCCGACGAGGCACTGGCCGAACTGCTGGCCTCGGCGCAGATCTCCTGCATTCCGTCCATGTACGAGGGTTTCTCGCTGCCCGCCGTGGAGGCGCTGGCCAGCGGCACCGCCCTGGTCGCCAGCCGGGCCGGCGCACTGCCGGAGGTGGCGGCCGACTGTGCCGAACTGGTGGAGCCCGGCAATGTGGACGAACTGACCGGAATCCTCGGGAAATTGCTCGACAATCCGCGTCGCATCGACGACCTCGGCGCCGCCGGGCGCCACCGCGCACTCACCGTCTTCAGCTGGGAAGCCGTGGCAGCCCAAACCGTTTCGGTGTACGAACGCGCCATCGCCCGCCGCCAGGGCACCGACCTGACCGCCGATACACAGGAGGCGAACGTATGCTGACCGTCGATTTCGACCGCTTGGGAATCGGTCCTGGCCTGCGGGTCATCGATGTGGGATGCGGGCAGGGTCGCCATTCCTTCGAGGTGTATCGGCGCGGCGCCGATATCGTCGCCTTCGATCAGAACGCCGACGATCTCGCCGATGTGAAGGTCATGTTCGGCGCGCTGGCCGAGGCCGGCGAGGCCCCCGATTACGCGCAGGCCGAGACGGTCCAGGGCGACGCGCTGGCCCTGCCCTTCGAGGACGGCGAATTCGACGTGGTCATCGCCTCCGAGATCCTCGAGCACATTCCGGCCGACGACGGCGCGATCGCGGAACTGGTGCGCATTCTGAAACCCGGTGGGGCCCTGGCTATCACGGTGCCGCGCTGGCTGCCCGAGCGGATCTGCTGGCTGCTCTCGGACGAATACCACGCCAACGAGGGCGGTCACGTGCGCATCTACCGCGCCGACGAACTGCGCGGCAAGGTCGCCGCACGCGGCATGCGCTTCATCCACAGCGAACACGCGCACGCGCTGCACGCCCCGTACTGGTGGCTGAAGTGCCTGGTCGGCGTTGACAAGCCCGATGCCCGGCCGGTGCAGCTGTATCACCGGATGCTGGTGTGGGACATGATGAAACGGCCGTGGCTGACCCGTGTCGCCGAATCGGCCCTGGACCCGGTGATCGGCAAGAGCGTCGCCCTGTACTTCACCAAGCCGGCGGTGTCCGGTGCGCGCCGCTGAGCTGCCCTCGATTCCCGGCGTCCTCACCGCCCGGCAGTGCCTGGCCACCGCGGAATCCATTGCCGCACAACAGCACAGCGACGGCGCCATCCCGTGGTTCCGGGGTGGGCACACCGATCCCTGGGACCATGTCGAGTCGGCGATGGCGCTGACGGTGACGGGTCTGTACGACGCCGCGCGCGCCGCCTACGCCTGGTCGGCGGACACCCAGCGCGCGGACGGCTCCTGGCCGTCGCAATTTCGCGGCGACGTCGTCGAGACCGCCGATACCGACACCAATTTCTGCGCCTACATCGCCACCGGTGTCTGGCACTACTACCGCTGCACCGGTGATCGGCGCTTCGTGGACGCGATGTGGCCGACCGTGCGCGCGGCGATCGACTACGTCATCTCGTTGCAGCAAGGACGCAACGGCGAGATCTATTGGCTGCAGACCGAACAGGGCATCCTGCCCGAGGCTTTGCTGACCGGCTGCTCGAGCATGTTCCACAGCATCGGCTGTGGGCTGGCGATCGCGGAACTGCTCGGCCTCGCCCAGCCGGAATGGGAGGTCGCGGCCCTGCGCCTCGGCCACGCACTGCGGCATCATCCGGAAGCCTTCGCCGAGAAGGACCGGTATTCGATGGATTGGTACTACCCGGTGCTGGGCGGGGCGCTGCGCGGAGAGGCGGGACATGCCCGGATCGCCTCGCGCTGGAGCGATTTCGTCGTCGGCGAGATCGGCATTCGCTGCGTCTCCGACCGGCCGTGGGTAACCGGCGCCGAAACCTGCGAACTGGCACTGGCGCTGGACACCCTCGGCGATTCCGATCGCGCGCTGCGCCTGCTGGCGAGTATCCAGCACCTGCGCGAGGACGACGGATCCTATTGGACCGGACTGGTTTTCGCCGACGGCAAGCGCTGGCCGGAGGAGCGCACCACCTGGACCGGTGCGGCGGCGGTGCTGGCCGCCGACGCGCTGACCCGCACCACCGGCGGCAACGGGATCTTCCGCGACCTGGTGCCCGGGGCGGATATCGCGACCGGTCTCACCTGCGACTGCGTGCGTTCACCCAGCTGAGCCGGCCGCGACCTCATCGCTTCCGCTTCGGCCGTTTCAGCCCTTACCGCCGCACCCCGTGCCGCGCTCGAGCAACCGCAGCGATCCGATGGCCGCGACTTCGCGGAAATTGCCGCTGTCCAACGCCTTTCGGTACATGTGGTACGGCGCCTGCCCGCCGTCGGCCGGATCCGGGAAGACGTCGTGGATGGCCAGCACACCACCGGCCGCCACCCAGTGCGCCCAGCCGTCGTAATCGCGCTGGGCCGCGGCCTCGGTATGCCCGCCGTCGATGAACAGCAGCCGGATCGGGCTGCGCCAGTGCTTCGCCACGGTCGCCGAGGGGCCCACGACGCCGACCACGGTATCGGTCAATTCCGCGCGCACCATGGTGCGGCGGAATGTGGTGACGGTGTCGAAGCGGCCGGTTTCGGGATCGACCAGCGAGGTGTCGTGATATTCCCAGCCGGGCTGATGTTCCTCGGACCCGTGATGATGGTCGATGGTGTAGACGGTGGCGCCGGTTTCGCGGGCCGCCGCGCCGAGATAGATCGCCGACTTACCGCAGTAGGTGCCGATTTCCACGATTATCCCGTCGCCCGCGTAGCGCCGGGCGGCCTCGTAGAGCGCGCGTCCCTCCTCGACCGGCATGAAGCCGATCGCCTGCTCGGCCAGCTCGAACAATCGGCGAGTATCCGCGGAAATTTCGGATTCCGCGGGAATTATCGAATCGGCACGAGTCATCAGAAGAACACCTTTCGGAAATCATCTCTCGATACTTTGCGAGCGGATGCGATATTTTGTGATTTGCGACTGTATCCGCTTCGGCAACGGGTATGCGAGTTGCTTTCGAAGCTTCACTACAGTAGCATCCAGACACGTGTCCGATCCCATTTCCACCGAGCCTACACCGGTGAATATGGAGGCAACTCGCCGCCGCCTCACCGAGAAGCAGGCCGATACCGTCGACCGGCTGACCAAGGCCGCGCTGGAAGTTCTGTCGCGTGAGGGCTTCGCCGGTCTCACCGTGCGCATGGTGGCCGCGGCCGCCGGAGTGGGTACGGCCACCGCCTACACCTATTTCTCTTCCAAGGAACACCTGGTCGCCGAGGTCTTCTGGCGGCGACTGGCCGCCGATGCGCCCCCCGAGCCGGAGGCGGGCGCCGACCGGACCACCCGGGTGGTCGCCGTTTTGCGCCAGATCGCGATGCTGGTCGCCGACGAACCCGCGCTGGCGGGCGCGGTGACCAGCGCGCTGCTGGGCACCGATCCCGACGTCGCGCATTTGCGCCTGCGCATCGGGACCGAGATCCGGCGGCGCCTGCTGGACGCGCTGGGCCCGGACGCCGATCCCGATGTGGTGGAGACGCTGGAATTGCTTTATGCCGGCGCCCTGGTTCGCGCCGGCGTGGGTTACGCCTCGTATGCCGAAATCGCGGACCGGCTGGAGAAATCGGCCCTGCAGGTGCTGCGGGACTGAATACGCGATTTCCGGCGGCGTCCGGAAATTACGGCAATACCGCTTCGATCGCCGCGACCACACTCGGATCCTGCGGTTCGGTGCGCGGACGGAAACGACCGACGACCTTACCGTCACGATCGATCAGGAACTTTTCGAAATTCCATTGAATATCGCCGGCATCGCCTTCGGCATCGGCGGTCTGCACGAGTTCGCGATACAGCGGATGCCGGTCGTCACCGTTGACGTCGACCTTGGCCAGCAGCGGGAAATCCACCCCGTAGGTGGTCGAGCAGAACTGCTGGATCTCCTCGGCGGTGCCCGGTTCCTGTCCCATGAACTGGTTGCACGGCACGCCGACGACGCTGAATCCGCGTGAGCCGTAGGCCTGCTGCAGCGCCACCAGTCCGGTGTACTGCGGTGTCAGACCACATTTCGAGGCGACGTTGACCACGAGTAGTGCCTTGTCACCGGCGAGTTCGGCGAGGGTCGCGGGTTCACCGGCGAGCGTCTGTACGGGAATTTCACGAATATCGGTCACAGTCGAAATGATAGGTGGAATCTCGGCCGCCGCGAGGGCGACTTCCGCCGCCGGACCCGTCCGCCGACGGGCCGAGGGGAGTTGGCGAACCCTCGTCACCACCTCTCCGCGTCGACGAAGAACTGCAACCTGTTCTATGATGTGACGTGAACAACATCCCTGGTCATAGCCAGGAAGTCGCTCCCGGACCGCGTCCCGGAGATCATTTTTCCCCAGCGCGCGTCTTCACCATTATTAGAACTTGTTCTACAGTGAGCTGAGGCACGCTCCCGCGCCGAGCGGAGCCGCGATCAGCCGCTACCACTTCGAAGATGAGGTAACCGAACATGACCGACACCAGCGCAGCCGATTACATCGTCATCGGCGCGGGCAGCTCCGGTGCCACTGTCGCGAGTCGGCTCGCCGAGCAGGGCGCCAGCGTCATCCTGCTCGAGGCCGGCCGCAAGGACAACACCAAGTTGGTCACGGTCCCGGGCATGATCACGACGGTTCACACGGTTCCGCAGCTCAAGCACCAGGTCACCTGGTCGCAGTACTCGATTCCGCAGAAGCACGCCGCCGAGCGCCGGGTACCGATGACGCGCGGCAAGGTGCTGGGCGGTTCGAGTTCGGTCAACGGCATGCTCTTCGTGCGCGGCAACAAGGCCAACTTCGACTCCTGGGCCGCCGAGGGCTGCGAGGGCTGGAGCTACGAGGACGTGCTGCCTGCCTACAAGCGCCTGGAGAACTGGGAGGGCGGCGCCAGCGAGCTGCGCGGTTCCGGCGGTCCCATCGAGGTGACGCGGCAGAAGGAACTGACCCCGATCGCCCAGGAGTGGATGGAGGCCGCGGCCGAAACCTTCGGCGTCCCGGTCATCGAAGACTACAACGGTGAGTCCCAAGAGGGCATCAGCATCTTCCAGCAGAGCGTGCGAGACGGCTTGCGCTACAGCTCCTCTCGCGGCTTCATCACCAACCGCCCCAACCCGAATCTGAAGGTCGTCACCAAGGCGCACGTGGCGCGCGTGGTGATCGAGAAGGGCCGCGCCACCGGCGTCGAGGTCATCGAGAAGAAGGGCCGCCGGATCATCCGCGCCGAGAAGGAGGTCGTGGTCTCCGGTGGCGTGATGGGTTCCGCGCACATCCTGATGCTGTCCGGCGTCGGCCCCGCCGGGCACCTGCGCGACCTCGGCATCGAGGTCAACGCGGATCTGCCGGTCGGCCAGAACCTGCACGACCACCTGTTCGTGCCGATGACCTTCATCTCGAAGAAGGCGCTGCACCGCGGCATTCCGTCGCATTTCGCGGCCGGTTTCCTCAAGGAACTGCGCAGCCCCGGCAGCTCCTGGTTCGGGCGCACGGTCTTCGAATCCGTGGGCTTCGTGCGGACCTCGTCCGCCAAGGACATCCCGGATATGCAGATCCACACCCTGCCGTGGAGCTACCCGACGCCCAACCAGGACGAGGACAAGCTGCACATGGTGGACAAGCGGGAGGCGCTGACCATCTTCCCGACCCTGATCTACCCGAAGAGCCGCGGCGAACTGCGCCTGGCCTCCACCGACCCGCTGGCCTCGCCGCTGATCGACCCGGGCTACCTCTCGGACCCGGCCGATATGGACTTCCTGGTCGAGGCCATCGGCATGATCCGCGAAGCCGCGGCGAACAAGGCGATCGCCGGCGACATCACCGAGGAGTTCTCCCCCGGCCCCGCGTTCACCGACGAGACCGCGCTGCGCCGCGAGCTGCCGATGCGGATCCACTCGGTCTACCACCCGGTCGGCACCTGCCGGATGGGCGTGGACGAGCGCGCGGTCGTCGACCCGCAGCTGCGGGTGCGCGGCATCGAGGGCCTGCGGGTCGCCGACGCCTCGATCATGCCGAGCATCACCGGCGGCAACACCAACGCGCCGTGCTACATGATCGGTGAGAAGGCGGCCGAATTCATCACCGCCTCTGCGTAATTCACCTCGTTCTGTCGGCCCCGGTTCCGATCATCGATCGCAACCGGGGCCGTCGTTTTCGCGGTGCCAGATGTCGCCGAGTTCGATTCGACGGTGAAGGATGGGCTATCCCGAGGTGCGGCACCTGTACTGATCGTGCAAACCCCGCCCGAGTTTGCAGTTTTCACGCATTTCGGCGGAGGTTTGCACGAATAGTTCGGGGGCAGGGCTGTGCGGTGTCGGTTCGGGTGGGGGTTGGTGGGCGGCGGGGTATCAGGTCGTTCAGGCAGGGGAAACTGGCCGCGGGGGTGGCGCGTAGGGCTTGTGCGATTGCCGCGTACCAGAGTGGGTCGCCCTGGATCGCCGGTGCCGATGATGTTCGTGGAATGCGTTGCGGCAGAGAAGGTGTCATACGTCGTTCCTTGTCGGGCGGGGTGACGCGCGAGGTATTGCGGAGCGGGGCGTTGCGGTGGCCTGCGGGGTCGGGAGGGGACCCCGCAGGCACCTCATGCCTGCTCGCGGCACTCGGTGAGGAGTGCGGACGGTGGCGTCGAAACGTCCTGCGAGCGTGGCAGTTTCATGGCGGGCCCGGTGTGGCAGGCGGGGCATTGGGCGGTGGTCGCGGCGTCGGGGTCGTGGCCGAGGGTTGTGAGGATGTTGCGGCAGCTGCTGAGCATGTCGCAGGTGTGCGGGGTGCAGACGGCGTGGCGTTCGGCGTGGATCTCGCGGTGCATCCGCTCGGGGGAGATCGGGTTGGCGAGCGGGCCGTGGAAGACCGGATTGGTCATGCTCAGATCCCGAAGTGCGGGCGGTCGGCGGGGTGCATGGCGCCCGTCGCGACGAGCCAGAGTTTGGCCTGTAACTTCCTGGCGCACACCGTGATCGGGCAGTCGAGATGGTCCTGCATGATGCGGTGAGCGAGCGTGGTGGTCATGGTTGGCAGGGCGCTGTGGATGATCGGTCGCAAACCGTGCACGGGAGAACACCTCCGGACATCGTCGGGGCACCAGCGGACATACGGCTGGTGGTACTCCCGATGGCCGGGGCCATTTTTCGGCCATTACCTTGCGGCGTCGGTGCTACGCGGTAATGTCTCGTCGGTATCATCACGGGTGTAGTCGCATCCGGGGGCAACGGTTGTGCGACTTGCCGATTCGAGTTTCCCGGCCATCGGGGTGGCTCAAGAAGACCACCGAATGAGCCGGCGGGACAATAGCGCCATGCATATGCAGCGAAGGTTCTGCGACGGCCCAGAGCGGTTCGCACGGGGGTAGCCGATTTCTTTCCTCGTGCAAACGGCGACCGCTCACGATGCAAACGAGGAATCCGTGACGAACATCGGTGAGGACAGCTCGACCACTCTGCCCCGGCGGCAATTGGGAAGGTATCTCAAGGAGGCCCGCCTCGGCGTCGGCCTGCGGCTGGAAGACGTTGCGCCGCTCATGCAATGGTCGGCGAGCAAACTGTCTCGGCTCGAGGTCGGGAAATCCCCCAGCATCCGCGTGCTCGATGTGGAGGCGCTGTGCCGCATTTACGACATCGACGATCCCGAGGTGTGTGCGGGGCTCATCGGCCTGGCGAAGCAGAGCACCGAGAAAAGTTGGTGGCAGGCATTCGATGATGTGATCACCGGAAACTTCGATTTGTACGTCGGATTGGAGTCGTCGTCGGAGAAACTGTCGATCTTCCAACCTCATATCGTCGCTGGACTCCTACAAATACCGGCCTACGCTCGGGCAATTGAACTGGGCTACTACTCCGACATCAACGAGCAGGAGCTGGAACGGCGAATCCAGCTACGCGTCAAGCGCCAGATGTTGCTGACTCGGAAGGTCAAACCGGTCATGGTCGATTTCGTCATCCATGAATCGGTACTGCACACCGTCGTGGGCAGCGGAAAGATCATGGCGGCACAATGCCATCATCTGGCAAATCTTCCGGCTAACGTCACGGTGAGAGTGCTGCCCTACGAGACCGGATTTCCCGCAGGTCTCCCGACAGGTCCGTTTGCCATCCTCGACTTCGGCACCGACTCGAAGGGACGCGAACTGTCTCCGACAGTCGTGTACATCGAATCCTTTGCAGGCGATCTATATCTCGAGCGCGCAAAGGACGTCGCCAGGTATCGTCAGGCGTACAGCGTCATTCGGGATGCGGCGCACGACGTTGCAGACAGCAAGCGCCGACTGCGGCAGATAGCAAGGGAGCACGAACGGTGAACCTGGACCTAGCCGGCGCCAAGTGGTTCAAATCCAGCCGCAGTGGGGGCGGCAAAGAGTGCGTGGAGACCGCGTTCCTCGACAACGGTCATGTAGGCATCCGCGACTCCAAGAACCCCACCGGCCCTGCCCTCGTCTTCACCCCTGCCGAATGGGACGCCTTCACCACGGCTCTCCGCAACGGCACCCTGGACCACGCCTGAACGACCGGTCGGGCGTGACTGAAACCTGCACACCCTTCCCGATGGCGACTTTGACTTCTTTCATCAAGCGGCACTTGATCTTCCAGCAACAAGTGCCGGCCACGAAGGGCGGGAGCACAGACCATGACCGTGCCGGCGGCGACGCCGCCGGCACCAAGCCCGGCTATCGCACTACCGGCGACGAGGTCACCCGCTCGCCCGAACGTCGTCGCTCTCGGCGCGAGTCACGCGCAGCTCTACGACATTCTCGTCGGTGGGTGTGGTCCATCGCCGGAACCCGGATTTCTCCAGCACCCGCACCGACGCGGGATTCGACAGTTCCACCTTCGCGAACACCGTGTGCACTTCTGGTGCGGTGAACGCGAATTCGGTCAACGCCTGGGCGGCTTCGGTCGCATAGCCGTGACCACGCCGGGACGGCACGATGCCGTAACCGATTTCGACCCCACCACTGCTCGGGGGCCAGAACAAGCCGATGGACCCGACGATCAGGCCGCTGCGGCGTTCGACAACCAGCCGATGACCATATTCGGTCAGCCAGGCCGGATGATCCGACATCAGACCGGCGACAACCCGATCCCCTTCGGCCGGGAAGTCAACGGCCCAGTGCGGCAGGTGCCCACCCGCGATGACGGCGTCGATCTCGGCGCGGGTCCAGCGACGCAGAACAAGACGTTCGGTGACCACCTCGGCCACCGGGAAAACAGAAGACACGAAACAAGCTCCAGATCGTGGGAACGATCCGGTCATGCGTCAATGCACGAACGGACGAGGACATGCCGAACACGGCCCGTGACGGCCATATTCATCAACTCCCTCGGTCCGGCGACAACGCGCGTCCTGCGCGGAGCCGACCGTAACAAGACAAACATCGCCGGCACAATTCAGCGAACAACGGCCGATCGACGACATCCGCGACTGTGATCGCGACCACAACGGAGGTCGCTCGACTTGACCCCAGCCTTTGCACATTGCAACTCTTGTCTAATGCAAGGCCATGAGGAGACCGCCGCGTCGGCCGCCGACGCCGCGCCCGCACAGAGCACCACCGCCGAGATCGCGGCACTGGAAGCGCTGACCCGGATGCTGGTTTCCATCGCCTGGGACAGCGCCCACGCCGCGCCTCCCGGCGTCACCTTTCCGCAGATGCGCTTCCTGCTGATCCTGCAGGCCCTCGGCCGGGTGTCGTCGTCGCGGCTGGCCGCCGCGCTCGGCGTCAACGCCTCCTCGGTGACGCGACTGGCCGACAAACTCGAGGGCCGCGGATACGTGGCGCGGGGAACCGATGCGCACAACCGCAGCGTGGTCACCATCGAGGTCACCACCGCCGGGCAGGCGGTGGTCGACCAGGTGCTGCAGCGGCGAAAAGTCGCCTTCGGGTCCTTGCTCGACGGGCTCACTCCCGAGGCGCGCGACCGCGTGATCGTCGCGGCGCGGGACTTGGTGCAGGCCGCCGCCACCACGCCCTTCGTCACCGCGACCGGGCCGGGGTCGTTATGAGCGCCGGGCATTCGCGCGCAACGCATCTGGGCGATTTCCAGGTCACGCCGCGACTGCTGCTGATCGCCGGACTCGCGATACCCGTCGGCGGCGCGGCCGCGGGGGCCGCCTACGCGCTGCTGAAGCTGATCGGCTTCATCACGAATCTCGTGTTCTATCAACGCCTCAGCACCGAGATGGTCGCGCCCGGCGCGACCCATCACCCGTGGTGGCTGGTGCTGAGCGCACCGGTCGTCGGTGGCCTGATCATCGGGGTGATGGCGCGCTACGGCTCGGAGAAGATTCGCGGCCACGGCATGCCGGAGGCGATCGAGGCCATTCTCACCGGCGGGTCCCGGGTGCAACCGCGGGTGGCGCTGCTCAAGCCGGCCTCGGCGGCGATCAGCATCGGCTCGGGCGGGCCGTTCGGCGCCGAGGGGCCGATCATCATGACCGGCGGCGCGGTCGGCTCGATTCTGGCGCAGTTGCTGAAACTGTCCGCGGACGAACGCAAGACACTGCTGGTCGCCGGTTCGGCGGCGGGTATGGCCGCGACCTTCAACGCCCCGCTCGCGGCGATTCTGCTCGCGGTGGAACTGCTGCTGTTCGAATGGCGGCCACGCAGTTTCGTTCCGGTGGTGGCCGCCGTGGTCACCGGCACCATCTGCCGCTGGGCGATGCTCGGCAACGGACCGGTCTTCGCGGTAGCGACCGACGGGCGCACTCCCGGCGCGCTGTCCGACGGCCTGGCGCTGATCCCCGGCATCACCGGCGGACTGCTGGCCATCGCCGCCACCGCGATGGTGTATTTCGCCGAGGACTCCTTCGCCAAACTTCCCGTGCACTGGATGTGGTGGCCCGCGATCGGCGGCCTGATCATCGGCATCGGCGGCCTGTTCGAACCGCGAGCGCTCGGCGTCGGCTACGACGTCATCGACCAGTTGCTCACCGGACATGCCACGCTGTCGCTGATCGTCGGCATCCTCGTGGTGAAAACGCTGATCTGGTCGCTCTCACTCGGATCGGGCACCTCCGGCGGCGTGCTGGCGCCGGTGTTCATGATCGGCGCGGCGCTGGGCGCCGCCGAGGGCGGATTGCTGCCGCACGTCACCGCCGGCTTCTGGGCCATGTGCGGACTGGCCGCGGTCGTGGGTGGTGTGATGCGCTCACCGCTGACGGGCATCGTCTTCACCTGTGAACTCACCCATGCCTGGAACGACGTGCTGCCGTTGGCGGTGGCCTCGGTCTCGGCGTACGCGGTGTCGGTGCTGCTGCTCAAGCGTTCGGTGCTGACCGAGAAGATCGCCCGCCGCCGACTGCATCTGACCCGCGAATACACCACCGATCCGCTGGAGACGTTCTTCACCCACGAGGTGATGACCGCCGATCCGCTGGTGCTCGGAATCGACGATCTCATCGACCCGATCCTGCCGCAGACCCACTACGCCGGGCTCTATCCCGTGGTCGACGGTTCCGGCGCGCTGGTCGGCGTGACCACCCGTCAGGTGCTGCAGAACTGCCTCGGCACCACGGTCGCGGCCGCCACCCTGAGCATCCGGACCTCGGTCCATCCGGACAACACCCTGCGCGAGGTGGCCAACGCACTCGCGCTGGCGCACGTGACGGCAGCGCCGGTGGTCGCGCGCGACGATCCGAACAGGTTGTGCGGCATCGTCACTCTCGAACAACTGTTGCACGCCCGCCGCCGCGACCTGCACGAGGAACACCACCGCGAACGCCTGCTGGTCGTTCGTGAGGAACCAGCTGCCGAGGACGACAAGGTCACCGCCGTCTGAGCGGCGTCAGCTCGACCCGACCCCGGAGCGTGTGGATGCGCGGCTCGGCGACGTTCGCGTGGAACACTCACGCTGTGAGCGAGTCGTTCGGGCGGCGAGTGGGTTTCGTCGCGAATCTCGGGCCAGGGTGGTTCGCCTCGGTGATGGCGACCGGCATCGTCTCGCGGGCCGTCGGCGCGGCGGGGTGGGAATGGGGCGGCACTGCCCTGCTGATCATCGGCCTGATCGCCTATGCCGTGCTCGTGCCGGCGACCCTGCTGCGCATCGCATTCTTCCGCGACCGCGTGATCGGCGATGCGGTGAATCCCGCGACCGGCTTCACCTATCTCGCCTTCGTCGCCGGCACCGCGGTGTTGTCGGCGGGGCTCTCGCGACACGCCTGGGTGGGTGCGGCGCTGGCCTTGTTGCTGGTGGCGACGGTCGCGTGGGCGGTGCTCGTATACGCGATTCCGGCGTTGATGATGGTGCATCACGGCGCGCCCACCGCGGTGACCGGAGCCGACGGCACCTGGTTCCTGTGGGTGGTAGGCACGCAATCGCTCGCGGTGGCCGCCACCGGGCTGCCGCAGCCGTGGGGTCAGCGTTTCGCGGTGCCGGCGCTGCTGTGCTGGTCGGTCGGCGTGGTGCTCTACGGCATCGTGGCGACGGTGGTGCTGGGCACCCTGTTCGGCACGTCGCTGACCGCGCAGCTGCTGGCGCCCACCTATTGGATCTTCATGGGCGCCACCGCGATCAGCGTGCTGGCCGGCACCCAGATCATGGATCAGAGTTCGGTGGCGTTGATCGCGACGGTACGGCCCATGCTCGAGGGTTCGACGCTGGTGCTGTGGGCCTTCGGCAGCTGGCTGGTGCCGCTGCTGCTGGCGGCCGGCATCTGGCGGCATCTGGTCCGGCACTTCGGGCTGAGCTACGAACCCGGCCTGTGGAGCATCGTGTTTCCCGTGGGCATGTACGGCGTGGGAACCGCCGAACTGGGCAAGGCCACCGGCGAACAATGGATGGTTGCCTTCGGGCACGGTGAGGCGTGGGTGGCGCTGGCGGTGTGGGCGGCCACCGCGGCCGATCTGGTCGTCACGCTGATCCGCCGCCGGCGTAGCCGGGAATCCGTAGGCTGAGCTCGCGATCTCCTACCGCACGGTAGCCTGGTTCGCGAAGTACGATCCGGCGGGAGGAGCCGGAGCAATGGAACGGGAGATTCACGGTGACCTCGCGGGAGGATTTCCTGCGCCGCGTGCGCGATGCCCTCGAGGCGCTACCCAATGACGAACGTATGGTGCCGGTGCCGCGCAACTATCAGCGCAACGCCCCGGTGCCCTCGGCCGAGGACCAGGCCGAGATCGTCGAACTGTTCATCGATCGCCTCAAACATCATGGCGCCCAGGTCCATCGGGTCGGCGCGGAGGAGATTCCGGGGGCGATCGACTCGGCCCTGCGCGCCCACGGCGCCCGCTCGGCGCTGGCGCCCGACGGGCTGCCCGAACATTGGCTGCGGCGCTGGGAACTGACGGGCGAACACCGTGTCCTCGACGATCAACCGCACCTGTCGATTCTCGATCGCGAACGTACCGATGCCGTGGTCACCGGGTGCGCCGGCGCGGTGGCCGACGCCGGCACCCTGATTCTCGACGGCGGACCGGGCCAGTGCCGCCGCGATGCCGCCGTCCTGGCCGACTGTCACATCTGCGTGGTCCGCGTCGAGCAGATCGACTACTCACTGCCGCAGGTCCTGGACAAACTGGACCCGCGCCGATCCATCACCTGGTTCGGCGGGCCGACCGCCATGACCGATCCGGAGGCCGATTCCGGCAAGGTCGGCGGCGTCATCGAGGAGACCGAGCGACGCCTGGTCGTCGTCATCGTCGGTTGATCGACGGTCCTATTCCCTTCCCACACAGCTTCCCTGCCCCCACAAGCGCTCGTTAAGGGCGCGGCAAGCGCACCCCGGCATTGTCGTCCTCGACACCGGGAGTGCTCCTGCCGCGAGAGGGGGCGGCAGGATCACCCACCGGCTGCAACCGAGCCGATCCGCTCGGTCTGTCGACGAGGGGTGACAGACCGAGCGGATCGGCTGTGTATGCGGCAGCGACGACCGGCGCCGATCCCGTCGCCGACCGCCGATATCGATTTCGGCAGCGGCGCCGGTGTCCGTCTCGAGGAATGATGGGGGTATGGAAACTGCGGTCGTCTTCGTTCTGGCTTGCCTGATCTACTGGTGGGGCTTGATCTGACCGATCGGCGCCCCACCGGGCAGCACCTCGCCGGGCCGACCACCGGCGAGCGGGTACCTCAGCGGCCGGTGGGCAGGTTCGCCCCGCCGGTCACGTCGAGCACCACACCGCTGACGAAGCCGTTGGTGGCGATCATGTGCACGGCCCGGGCCAGTTCCTCCGGGTCGCCTACACGCCCGACGGGTGTGGTGGCGGCGAGGCCGTCGAAAAGGGTGCGGCGGCGTTCCTCCGGCACCCGATCCCACCATTCGGTGTCGATGACTCCGGGGGCTACCGCGTTGACCCGCAGCGGGGCGAGTTCGACCGCCAGCGGAGGCACCATGGCGTTCAGCGCCCCGTTGATCGCGGCCAGTCCGGCGGTGCCGGGGAAGGCCGCATGCGCCGACGCGGCGGTGATCAGGGTGATCGATCCGTTCGAAACCAGATGCGGCAGAGCCGCTTTCACGAGTTTCACCTGCGGCCAGAACTTGCCGTCGAAACCCTCCGCCAAGTGGCCGAGATCGAGTTCGGCGAACGGACCGCTGCCCGCCGAACCGCTGACCGCGATGACGAGGTGGTCGATGCTGCCGGACTGCGCGAAGAATGCCGCGATCTGCTCGCCGTCGGTCGCGTCCATCCGGTAGCCGCTGGTCTTGCCACCCAGCCGTGCCACCGCCGCGTCGAGTTTGTCCTGGCTGCGGCCGGTGACGACGACCTCGGCGCCCTCGTTCGCGAACAGCGCGGCGGTGGCCGCACCGATTCCGGAACTACCGCCCATGACGACGACGCGCGGGATGCCGGTGCTGGAAGCGCTCATTGCTACTGTTCCTGTCCTGTACAGTTTGTCGAGACTGACAGTCTCGACAACGAGCGTAGCGGGTGCGGTATTCCCGCGCACCGCCACCGCTGGGAGGTAGACCATGGGACCACCACCGCGGCAACCGGATTCGCCCCCACCCGAACGTGCGCACACCGGCCGGCGCAGGAACGAGGCAACCCACCGCGCGATTCTGGACGCCGCCCTCGCCCAGCTCGCCACCTCCGACGGCGGGTCGGTCACGGTCGATTCCATCGCCGCCGCGGCCGGGGTCGGCAAACAGACGATCTACCGCTGGTGGCCGTCGAAGGGTGCGGTGCTGCTCGAAGCCCTGCTCGAACGCGCTCGCCAAGAGGTGCCGACCCCGGACACCGGCTCGGTGCGCACCGACCTGCTGGCCGTCGCGGATTCGACTTTCACCGGCGCCCAGGGGGATTCGACCGCCCCGGCGCTGCGCGCGCTGGTGCGCGAGGCCGCCCGCGACCCCCACCTCGCCGAATTACTACAGGAGTTCACCGCCGCCCGCCGCGCCGCCGCGCGCGATGTTCTCGAGCGGGCGATCACGCGTGGCGAACTGCCCGGCGATACGGATGCGGACCTCCTGGTGGATCTGCTCTACGGCCTGTTCTGGTACCGCTTCCTGCTCGGCCATGCCCCGCTCGACCACACCACGGCGGCACGGCTCGTCGACATCCTGCTCCCGCCCGCGGTTGACAGTTCCCACACACCGGGAGATGAGTCAGCGGATCCGATCCCACGGATCGAAACCCCCTGACGGAAGGCCTGTTCACGATGACTCGGATTTCGCGACTCACCGCCGGCGCACTGGTGTGTGGCGCCGTCCTGCTCCCCCGCGCCCAGTAGCGGTCGGCGCCGCGCCGCGCCGAGCGAACAGCGGGCGGGCCCGCACCGAAATCCGATGCGGGCCCGCGGATGTCGTCCTGGTCAGCTGTTGCCGTTCAGACCGGCGCGCACACCTTCCTCGATGCGCTTGCCGATCTCCGGATCGACGTTCTTCCAGTAGTCGAACACCCGGCTCAGTACCGGTTCGCGCACGCCGCCGAGCACATGCCCGACCACGTTGTCCACCAGGCGCTCTCGCTGTTCGTCGTTGTAGACCTCACGCACCAGCGTGCCCGGCTGCGCCCAGTCGCTGTCCTCGGCGTGCTGAACGTAGCCGGCCCGCACCTGCTCGGGCTCGAAACTCCACGCCGCCTCCTCCGGGGCCGCGGCCGCGTCGGCATGCGGGCCACCGAACGAATTCGGTGCGTACACAGGCACTTCCGGCGCGTTGAAGTCGTAGCGCATGGCACCCTCCTTGGAATAGGAGTTCACCTCCGCCGCACGCGCGCGGTTCGGCGGCAGCTGGTGGTAGTTGGTGCCGATGCGGTAGCGATGAGCGTCGGCATAGGCGAAGACCCGGCCCAGCAACATCTTGTCCGGCGAATAGCCGATACCCGGCACGATCGCCGACGGCTCGAATGCGGCCTGTTCGATCTCGACGAAGTAGTTGCTCGGGTTGCGGTTCAGCGTCCAGGTACCGACCTCGATCAGCGGGTAGTCCTTGTGCGACCACACCTTGGTCAGATCGAACGGGTTGAAGCGGTAGTTCGCCGCCTCACCCACCGGCATGATCTGCACATACAGAGTCCAGCTGGGGAACTCACCGCGTTCGATCGCCTCCCACAGATCCTGGCGGTGATAGTCGGGATCGGTGCCGGCCAGCCGATCGGCCTCGGCCTGGGTCAGGAATTCGATGCCCTGATCGGTCTTGAAGTGGTACTTCACCCAGAACCGTTCACCCTCGGCGTTGATCCACTGATAGGTGTGCGAGCCGTAGCCGTTCATATGGCGGTAGGTCTTGGGAATACCGCGGTCGCCCATCAGCCAGGTCACCTGATGCGCCGATTCCGGGCGCAGTGTCCAGAAGTCCCACTGCATGTTGTGATCGCGAAGACCGTTGCCCGGCAACCGCTTCTGCGAACGGATGAAGTCGGGGAACTTGATCGGATCCTTGATGAAGAACACCGGGGTGTTGTTGCCGACCAGGTCGTAGTTGCCGTCGGGGGTATAGAACTTGACCGCGAAGCCGCGCGGATCGCGCCAGGTGTCGGGGCTGCCCTGCTCGCCGGCGACGGTGGAGAACCGCACCAGCGATTCGGTCCGCGCACCCGGCTGGAACAGCTTCGCCTTGGTGTAGCGGCTGACGTCGTTGGTGACCACGAGCTCACCGAAGGCCCCCGCACCCTTGGCGTGCACGATTCGCTCCGGCACCCGCTCCCGGTTGAACTGGGCGAGCTTCTCGATCAGATAGTGGTCGTGCAGGAGAATCGGGCCCTCGGTCCCGGCGGTCAGCGATTCGTTGTCGCTGGGGACCGGAGTGCCGGTGTTGGTAGTGGTCGGCCCACTGATCGGCTTTGTCATCGCAGCCTCCTGTTTCAGCTGGCGCCCGGGATGTCCGGGCTATCGGGATGGCGCGTCGTCACCGCGACGGCATTGCGGGCAGAGTCCCCAGAACACGACCTCGGCTTCGTCGATCGTGAACCCGTGCGCGTCCGACGGGTCGAGGCAGGGGGCACGGCCCGCGGCACAGTCCACGTCCACGACCGTGCCGCAGTTCCTGCACACCAGATGGTGATGGTTGTCGGCGATGCGGGTTTCGTACCGGGCCGGCGAACCTGCCGGTTCGATCCGGCGCAGCAGGCCGGCGCCGACACAGGCGTGCAGTACGTCGTACACGGCCTGTGTCGACACCGAACCCAGCTGCTGCCGGACCGCGGCGGCCACCCTGTCGGCATCCGAATGCGGATGGGCGGCAACCGCTTCCAGCACCGCCACCCGCGGGCGGGTGACCCGCAGACCGGCCGCGCGCAATCGTTCGCGCGGATCGAAACCACCGGTGTGCATGAACCCAGTCTGCCTGTTTTCTGGAATAAGTCAAGAAAAGACCGAAAGGGACGTTTTGCGGGAGTGCTGCGTACGACGCCGCCGGGCTTACGCTCGGCGGCGTCCCCCTGCGCGGAGCGGGCCCGGCGTTCGACCGAAAACCGCGACGCCGATTCCGATTTGGTTGCGGCGGTTGCGTGTTGGGCACCACCACGGATGCCGGTGGTTAACCTCGGCTCATGGGACGCCTCCAGGGCTGGGTGATCGGGGTTCTCGTCGTCGTACTGATCGGTGGCACCTGCGCCACCGCGGTCCCGGCGCGCGCGGAGAGTGCACAGAGCTGCGCGGTCTCGTCCGGACGCGGATTCGAACGAGCCACGCCGGAATCGGCGGGCCTGGACGCGGCGCGGCTGGCTTCCGCCCTGCGGTTCGCCGACGAACGGAACCGGCTGAACGTCAAGGTCTTTCGGCACAACTGCCTGATCGGAACCGGCGCGCACAACGACGCCACCGATACGACGCCGTGGAATATCTGGAGCGTCACCAAGAGCGTGGTCTCGCTGATCGCCGGAATCGCCTGGGATCAGGGCAAACTCGATATCGACGCGCCGATCGACCGCTATCTGCCGCCCGGTCTCGGCGACGCCGCCCACCGCGCGATCACCGTCGAGGATTTGCTGACCGAGCGCTCGGGCCTGCGTGTCGGAGTGATCAACGAGGGCATCTCCGGGGTGGTGCCGATCGATCCGAACAGTGCCGTGCAGGCGCTCGGGGTCCCGCTCGACAATCCGCCCGGCACCCGGTTCTCCTACAGTCAGCGCAATGTCGATCTGCTGTCGTACGTGATCGAACTGGCCGTCGGCGAACCACTGCAGCAGTTCGCGCAGCGGGAACTGTTCTCTCCCTTGGGTATCCAGCGTAGCGACCACTACTGGGCCCGCGACCGTTCCGGTCACACCTACGGCTACGCGCACCTGATGATCCCGCCGGACGATCTCGCAAAGATCGCCCAGCTGGTCGCCGGCCACGGCGACTGGAACGGGGTGCAGGTGATCTCGGCCGATTATCTGCACCGCGCCCAGCAGACGGGCCCGGGCCGCGAGTGCTACGGCTATCTGTTCTGGGCCCGCCCCGGATGTATCGAGATACCGTCGTTCCTGCCCCCGGATGTGTTCGCGATGTCCGGTCTCGGGCTGCAGGACGTCTTCTTCATCCCGAGCCTGGATCTCACCGTGGCGTGGACCGGCGTCTTCGGCAACCACAGCAGCGGCGGGCCGACCGGCATCCTGCAGAACCTGACCGAGCTGACCTGGGAATTTTTCCGCAGGCTGCTGGGCGCCTTCCAGCAACCGCCGATTCCGGACCCCGGTCCCTATGTCGAACCACCGGTCACCCTGGATCCCCGCGCGTTCTTCGATCCGTACATCACGCTGGCGATTTTCGGAGTCGGGCCCGACGCCTATCCCGGCTGTTCGGTGCTGTCCTGTCTGAACACCTCACTGGCACCGCCGTTCTCGGATGCCCCGCCGGGGTGCGCTCTACTGGTCTGCCTCGGGCCCGATCCCCGCACACCGGGCATCCGCTGACGTAGCGGCATCGATGAGGCGACCGGCCGCGGTCAGCCGGCGATCCGCGCGATCCGCGCGGTATCCATGTAATCCCGGAACAGGGTCACTTCCCCGTCCCGCACGTGCACCACGTTCACCGAGGTGCGAACTCGCGCTCGCGGCGCGCCCGGCAGCGTCATATCCACCTCGTTCTCCACGAAAAGCACTCCGTCCGAAGTGGATTCGTAGACCGTGGGATAGACCCCGTGCACCTCGACACCCGACAGGCCCGACCAGCGTTGTGCGAGGTGTTCACGGATCGCCTCCCGCCCCTCGAGCCGCTCCGGCATCCCCGGAATCGGGAACGGGATCTCGAAAACCGCATCGGGGGCGAGCGCCGCGACGAAGGCGTCGGCATCACGCGCCGGCAATGTCGCGAACAGGTCCTCGACCACCTGGCGGGCACTGCGCACCGAACTGGAAACCATGACAAACTCCCTCTGTTAGAAGCGGAACGTACGCCCCGTTTATAATCCGGAACGCACGCCCCGTTTGTCAACGGTAACCGGGTAGACTCGCGCTGTGGCGGAGAAACAGTTAGTGGACCCGGCGGCCGAACCGCGCCGCGCCCTGCGCGCCGACGCCCGCCGCAACCGGGAGCGCGTACTCGCCGCCGCCAGGGAAGCCTTTGCCGCCGAAGGTATTTCGGTTCCGCTGGACGAGATCGCGCGGCGCGCCGGGGTGGGACCCGGCACCGTCTATCGCCACTTCCCCACCAAGGAAGCCCTGTTCCACGCCGCCATCGTCGACAACATCGAGCGAATGGTCGACTACGCGCGCGGACTCGAAGCCGCCGACGATCCGGGGGCCGCCTTCTTCGACCTGCTGGACCACATGGTCACCGAGGGTGGGGTCAAGCGCGATCTCGCCGATGCGCTGGGCGGTCACCAGTCGATCGAAATCACCGGTCCCACAAAGGAATTCCAGGCCGCGATCGCCCGGTTGCTGCGGCGCGCCCAGGATTGCGGCGCGATCCGCGACGATATCGACTTCGACGATCTGATGCGTGTGCTGAAGGGCGCCTTCGCGGGCACGCACACCGCCACCGGCGAGCAGCGAGCCCGCGCTTTCGCCGTCGTCTTCGACGGACTCCGGGCCCGCGGCGAACCGGCCGGCTGAGCCTCCGCACGGGACCGGCTGAGCGCCCCGCAAGGAAAACGGGCCGCCCGCAATCGGACGGCCCGTTCGAAAATGCAGTGTCAGCGCTGCGCGAGCAGAACTTCCGCGATCTGAATGGTGTTGAGCGCGGCGCCCTTTCGCAGGTTGTCACCCGAGACGAACAGCGCCAGGCCACGCCCCTCCGGCACGCCCGGATCCTGGCGGATCCGGCCCACCAGCGACTCGTCCTTACCGGCCGCTTCCAGCGGCGTCGGAACGTCGACCAGCTTCACACCGGCCGCGTCGGCGAGCAGTTGCTTCGCCCGCTCCACCGAGAGCGGCCGCGCGAATTCGGCATTGATCGACAACGAATGCCCGGTGAAGACCGGCACGCGCACACAGGTACCGCTGACCAGCAGATCGGGCAGACCGAGAATCTTGCGACTCTCGTTGCGCAGCTTCTGGTCCTCGTCGGTTTCACCGGAACCGTCGTCGACGAGCGAACCCGCCAGCGGCAGCACGTTGAACGCGATCGGCGCGACGTATTTGTTCGGCGCGGGGAACTGCAGGGCGCTGCCGTCGTGGGTCAGCTTCTCGGCGTCCCCGATCACCGCGCGGGCCTGCGTGGCCAGCTCCTCCACACCGGCCAGCCCACTACCGGAGACGGCCTGGTAGCTGGAGACGATCAGGCGCTGGAGTCCGGCCTCGTCGTGCAGGGGCTTGAGCACCGGCATGGCGGCCATCGTGGTGCAGTTCGGGTTGGCGATGATGCCCTTGACCAGATTGCGGGTCTGTTCGGGATTCACCTCGCTGACCACCAGCGGCACCTCGGGGTCCTTGCGCCACGCCGAGGAGTTGTCGATGACGGTCACGCCCGCGGCCGCGAACCGCGGCGCCTGCACCCGGGACATGGTGGCGCCGGCGGAGAACAGGGCGATATCCAGTCCGGACGGATCCGCGGTCTCGGTGTCCTCGACCACGATCTCGCCGCCGCGCCAGGGCAGCTTCTTCCCGGCCGAGCGCGCCGAGGCGAAGAATCGCACCTCGTCGGCGGGAAAGTCGCGCTCCTCCAGCAGTTTTCGCATGACGGCGCCGACCTGCCCGGTCGCGCCGACCACACCTACGCGTACACCCATGGTTTATCGCCCCGATCCCGCGTGCACGACCGCGACCTCGTCGCCGCCCAGATCGAACGCCTTGTGCAGCACCTGCACGGCGCCGTCCAGCTCGGTGTCCTTGACCAGCACGGAGATGCGGATCTCGGAGGTGGAGATGAGGTCGATGTTGATACCTGCCTTGGCCAGCGCCTCACAGAAGGTGGCGGTGACGCCGGGGTGGCTCTTCATACCCGCGCCGACGAGGGAGACCTTGCCGATGTGGTCGTCGTAGAGAACCTGGCTGAAGCCCAGTTCGCTCTGGCGCTTGGTCAGGAACTCCACCGCGCGCGGCCCGTCGGCCTTGGGCAGGGTGAAGGTGATGTCGGTCTTACCCGTCTCGACCTTGGAGATGTTCTGCAACACCATGTCGATGTTGATCTCGGCGTCGGCGATGGCCCGGAACACCTTGGCCGCATAGCCCGGTTCGTCCGGCAGGGCCACCACGGTCACCTTGGCCTCGCTGCGATCGTGCGCGACGCCGGTGAGAATTGCGTCCTCCAAGGGGATGTCCTCCATCGATCCGTAGATATAGGTGCCCTTGCGGTCGGTATAGGACGACCGCACATGCACCGGAACGTTGTAGCGGCGGGCGTATTCGACGCAGCGCAGCATCAGCACCTTGGCGCCGGTGGCGGCCAGCTCGAGCATCTCCTCGAAGCTCACCTGCTCCAGCTTCTGCGCATCCGGCACGATCCGCGGATCGGCGGTGAACACGCCGTCGACGTCGGTGTAGATCTCGCAGACGTCGGCCTCGAGCGCGGCGGCCAGGGCGACCGCGGTGGTGTCGGAGCCGCCGCGGCCCAGCGTGGTGATGTCGCGGCTGTCCTGCGAGACGCCCTGGAAGCCCGCGACCAGCACGATCAAGCCCTCGTCGAGCGCATCGCGGACCCGGGAGGGGGTCACGTCGATGATGCGGGCGTTGCCGTGGGTGCCGGTGGTGATGACTCCCGCCTGGGAACCGGTGAACGACCGGGCCTCGGCGCCGAGCGAGTGAATCGCCATGGCCACCAACGCATTCGAGATGCGCTCACCGGAGGTCAGCAGCATGTCGAGTTCGCGGGCCGGCGGCGCGGGCGCCACCTGCTGGGCCAGGTCGAGCAGTTCGTCGGTGGTGTCACCCATTGCCGAGCACACGACGACGACGTCGTGCCCCTGCTTCTTCGTCTCGACGATCCGCTCAGCGACGCGCCGGATCCGCTCGGCAGACTCGAGCGAAGATCCTCCGTACTTCTGAACGACGAGAGCCACAGTGGGGTCCTCCAAGATCGACTAGCTGCTGTTACAGCCAATAAGACTACCGATCGGAGTCCGCTCGGTGGCGGGCTACCTCCGAGCGGCCACCGGGATCGGGCGGCCCGGCCCACCGAATTCGCCGCGCCGACCAGCGGCGATCCCGTTCCGGAGCGGCGGTACGGTGCGCGGTCGCGGCGGCAGAGCCCGTGCGGCGCATCGGAATCGGCGCGCACAGCCCCGTTCATCAGCGGTTTTCCGGGTCCGCCGGCGCCCGGCGCCCGGGTCCCGGCACAACAGCCGGCGTACCGGTGTGAGTAATCACACCGACCGGTTTAGCACCCGGTCGGCGAACCCCTTCGCGCGAGTTGACGATGCACGTCGCGGCGAAAGCGCACGATGGGCCTATGAAGAGCATCGAAATCGAGCTGCACACCGGTGATCGGGAGGTCGTGCACGACCTGACGCCACAGTGCGCCACGTTTCTGCGCGAGGCCGGCGGCGGCGACGGATTGCTGCACGTCTTCGTCCCGCACGCCACCGCAGGCGTGGCCCTGATCGAGCTCGGCGCGGGCAGCGACGACGATCTGCTGCGCGCCCTGCGCGATCTGCTGCCCGCCGACGATCGCTGGCGCCACGCCCACGGCTCGCGCGGGCACGGCCGCTCGCACGTCATGCCCGCGCTGATCGCCCCCTACGCCACCGTGCCGGTGCTGGGCGGCGAGCTGACCCTGGGCACCTGGCAGTCGATCGCCTTCGTGGACCTCAACGTCGACAACCCGATTCGCCGGGTGCGCCTGTCCTTCCTGCGCGACGCCGGTTGATCGCGGCCGCCTACCGGCCGGGCACGTCAGCCGCGCTCGAACCAGGTGATCTGCGCGCCGTTGCCGAATTCGCGGCGTTGCACCGGCGTGAACGCGGTCGGCCGGAAGTTGCCGGTGAACGCGCTGATACCGGCGCCCGCGACCACCGGATAACTCTTGATGATCAACTCGTCGATCTCGTCGACGAGCGCGCCGGCCAGTTGTCCCCCGCCGCACAGCCAGATGTCCTTGCCGTCCTGCTGCTTCAGGCGACGCACCAGGGCTACCGGATCGCTCGGAACCAGCTCGACCTCCGGATCGTCGACGCGATCGAGCGTGGCCGAGACGACGTACTGCTTCAGATGGGGATACGGGCTGGCGATGCCGGCCGACAGCGCGGGTTCGTAGGTGCCGCGCCCCATGAGAATCGTGTCCCATTCCTTGTTGGGTTCGTCCACGGCCATTCCGAAGTGCGGGCGGATGTGCGCGGGAACCGACTCCGGATAGCGGCCGTTGACGAATTCCGCCATGTCCTCGGCCACGGGATAGAAGTCGTACTCCCCACCCGGCCCGGCGATGTAGCCGTCGAGCGAGACGCCGACGAAGTAGAGGAGCTTTCGCATACCGATACCGCCTTGTTTGTTGCACTCTAACTGTAGTGGTTGAAACGTAGTACTACAACCAGAGTGGTGTCAAGCGGGATCGGAAAGTTGTCGCGCGCCGATTCGGATGGATCGCCAGGATTAGCGATTCGGGCGGCCGGGAACTATGACATTGACTTGTGAGCAGTATCACATCGAACAATAATGGCGGTCATGCAGGCGCATGTAGGTGATCACATTCTCGTCCACAGCAATGCTGTGGGAATGCCCGAACGCACCGGCGAAATCATCGAGGCGCGCGGCACCGACGGCGCCCCGCCCTACGTCGTCCGGTTCGAGGACGGGCACGAAAGTCTGGTCTTTCCCGGGCCGGACTGGGAGGTCCTTCACCACCGGTAGCTGTGCGGACGAGGATCGTCAAGCCCCCTTTCCCACCCGGGGGCAGTCCCTTTTCGGGCAAGTGACCATGTGCCCGGCAATCGTCCGGCCATCGGCGGCACACACCGACGTCGAGCACGCTGCCGACGCGCCCCGGCAGCGCGACCGCAAACCAGGCACGCCCGACCGAACCGAATCAGACTGGTCGGTCTCTGTAACTCCGGGAACAGACCACACGGTTGACGACCGCGTGTGACGGCGGAGACAATCGGCCGAAGCAGTGGAGGGCAAGACATGCGCACGAAGACCGATCACCGATTCATCATCGATGTCGAACCCGATCAGGTTCAGGAAGCATTGCTGGCCGTCGAGCGGATCCCCGAATGGTCGCCTGCGCACCGTGACGTGCGCGTCGCGACCCGCGACGAGTTCGACCGTCCCCGCCGCGTCTACGCCACGGTGACGACCCTCAACAACTCCGACCGTCAGGTCCTCGAATACACCTGCACCCCGGAACGCATCTCCTGGGAAGTGGTGGAGAGCGCCGCCGGTGGCGGCGGCAAGGGCTGGTTCGACATCGAGGAGACCGACGAGGGCACCGAGGTCTGGTACCACTCCGAGATCCATCTGCCCATCCCCGTCCCCGGTCTGCTCCTCAAGCGCACGCTGTCGCGGGCCAACGACGAGGCCGTGCACAACCTCATCGAGTACATCGAGAAATTTCCCTTCGGTGAGAACTACGAGGTCGGCTGACCGAGAGGTTCGCCGTCGCGGGCGCTGACGTCGGCTTCCTGCCACGATGTGCGAATGACCGGTGTCAGACGCACACGCATTCAAGCGGTCACCGAGGACGCCTCGGTAACCCAGCTGGAACTCTTCTTCGACCTCGTCCTGGTCTTCGCCTTCACCCAGGTGACCGATCTGGCCGCGCACGACGTCACCGCCCTCAACATGCTGCGGGCCGTGCTGGTGCTGGCGGTGATGTGGTGGGTGTGGATCGCCTACGCCTGGCTGGGCAATGTGGTGAAGGCCGACGAGGGGGTGGCCCGGGTGGCGATGTTCGCGGCCATGGGCGCGGGACTCCTCGTGGCCGAGGTGATTCCCGAGGCGTTCCACGACATGCCGGGCGGCTGGTACGGACCGCTCGTGTTCGCCATCGGTTACCTCGTGATCCGGCTGGTCCATCTGGCGATGTTCTGGCTGGCCAGTACCGAGGACCGGCAGTTGCGCGGGCAGGTGGGCCGCTGGGCCGGCGGCTCGATCACCATCGGCACCGCGCTGCTGATCGTGGCGGCAGTCGAACACGGCACCGTGCAGATCGTGCTGTGGATCGCGGCCATCGCCGGCGATATGGTCTGGACCTTCTTCGCCGGCAACGACTGGCGCGTGAATTCGGCCTCGCATTTCGCCGAGCGGCACGGCCTGATCGTGATCGTCGCGCTGGGCGAATCGATCGTCTCCATCGGCGTCGGCGTGGCCGGACTGCCGATCTCGTGGCCGATCACCGTGGGATCGCTGCTGGCACTGACTGTTTCGGGCCTGCTGTGGTGGGCCTACTTCGACGTCGCGGCGACCGTCGTGGAACGCGCCATGACCGAGGCCTCGGGCCCGCGCCGGATCCAGATCGCGCGCAATTGCTACACCTTCTGGCATTTCCCGATGGTGGCCGGCATCGTCGCCATGTCGCTCGGCTTGAAGAAGACGCTCAACTATCTCGGTGGGGCGGCCGGGCATACGCTGCACGATCGGCTGCAGGGCATTCCACTGTTCGCGCTCTACGGCGGCGTGGTGCTGTACCTGCTGGCGCTGGTGGGTTTCCGGCACTACGCGACCCGGGTGGTGCTGTGGCCGCGCCTGGTCACCGCGGCCGCGCTGATCGCCCTGGTGCCGTTGGCCGGGCAGCTGCCGGCGATGGCCGCACTCGGACTGCTGTGCGCGGTGCTGGCGGTGCTGATCGTCTGGGAGACAGTGCGTTACGCGCAACCGCGCGACGCGGTCCGGCACGCCCACTGAACCGGATGCCGACTACCGCGATCCGAGATTCGGCGAAACACGCTGCTGCGGTTTGTGATCCACCGCTTCCGGCACGTGTCCGCCGTCGCGCACCGCGTCCCGCATCTGATTGATGTTCTCGCGCAGCACATCTCCGACCAGTTCGTCGGTGCGCGGGTCGGCCAGCACCTGGAAGACGATCCGGAAGCTGGCGTCGGCGATGCCGCGGATGATCTCCTCGTGGAAGGGCAGGTAGCGCACCCGCCCGACCGCCGGATCGTTCTTGATCAGTTCCAGGATCATGGCGTCGAGTTCGTCGCGGTTCTCCTCCAGCGCCGCGGCGATATTGCGGGTGTACCGGCCGCGGCGCAGCACATCGGCCACCTCCTCCAGCACGGCCATGGTGACCGGGCGCCGGACCGCGTCGACGATCACGGCGATCGAGCGGTTCACGACCGCGGCGGTGACCCGGTCACCGAAGGCCCGGTCGGCGACGCGCGCCAGCCGGACCAGGATCACGACGATGCGCAGCAATCGGAATCCCCGGAAGAACGGGCTCGTCACCGGGATCATGCCCAGGACCTCGTACCAGTAGACAAACGGGTAGGTCCACGACCAGTCCGCCCGCCGCCAGCGCCACAGGAATTCGAGGGCGAACACCGCGCAGATCGACGAGTCGACCACCACGATCACGTGATACGTGTGCTGCGGCACGGTGAAGAAGGTGATCCAGGTGACCAGACCCACCGAGACCACGGCGAGAGCCAGCATCAGCAGATCGGTCCACAGCGCCGGCGGCTTGCGCGGATACTGCTCGGGCAACGGTCCAGCCGGGTACTGCGCCACAACGGTCCCTTCCACATCGAACGGGTACCCGCCGAGAGTAGCGGCCCCGACGCCGCCGGGAAGCCGCCACGAGTGCCCGTGCGGCGCGAATCAGTGCCCGGCGCGGATGATCGCCTCGACGTTGCGTTCGGCCAGTGCGGTGATGGTCAGCGACGGATTGGCCGCGCCGGTGCTGCCCGGAATCGCCGCACCGTCGACCACGTACAGCCCCGGATAGCCGTTCACCCGGCCGTAGTTGTCGGTGGCCAGGCCCAGCACCGCACCGCCGAGGGGATGTGCGGTGAACGGGGCATTGGCGTCGTAGCCGAGCGCCTGGTAGTCGAACAGAGCCCCCGACCGTTCGGCGATGCGCTGGTCGACCGCGCGGCAGGCGGCCACGATCCGGTCCTGGGCCGCACGCGGCCAGCTCAGTGCGGCGGCGTTGCGCGCGGCGTCGTAGGTGATGCGAGCGCGGGTCGGATCGATCACCAGCCCGAGCGAGGCCAATGCGCCGGTCTCCAGCGGAATTCCGGGGATGTACCAGCTTTCCAGTGTCAGCGGCATACCGGATTCGTCGAAGATCCGGCTGGCACTCGGCACGCCCTGGCCCAGGCCCGCGAGCCGGCTCTCACCGCGGGCCAGCGCGACGTCGCCGTTGGTGCCCCAGCCGTCGCCGACATGTTCGTCGAGGTTGGGCAGTGCGCCGGTGGCGCGGGCGCGGACCAGCAGCTCGGTGGTGCCGATGGACCCGGCGCCGAGGAACAGCTTGTCGCAGGTGAGAGTCCGGGTGCCCAGCACCGTGCCGGTCGGGTCGAGCTTGGTGACCTGCAGAACGTAGCGGTCACCGTCGCGGCCGATGCTGTCCACCCGATGCCCCGCGAACACCGACGAGCGGCCGGTGGCATGCGCGTACTTCAGGTAGTTCTGATTGAGGTCGAATTTCGCGCCGTTCGAATTACCGAGATTGCTGCGGGCCGCGGTGGCCGACGCGCGCGTGGCACCGGCCAGTTCGGCACGCACCGTATCCCATTTGAAGATGGACTCGTTGGGCTGCGGCTCGTATCCGGCCGCGCGCACCTGCTCGTCCCACATCCGGGAATGGGTGAACGGAGAGGAGTTGTAGATGTCGGCGGGCATGACCGACAGGTTGAGCATCTGCCGCACACGCGGATAGTAGGTGCGCTCCAACTCGGTGTAATCGACTGTGCCACCGAAGATCTCGTCGAAATGCCGGCGCTGCGGGGCGATCATGCACCCGGAGAAGATCACCGACCCGCCGCCCACGGCCGCCGCGCGCCACACATCGATGCCGTCGAATTCGGTGATATCCAGGACGCCGCCGAAATCGGCGAAATGCATGGCGACCTTGGTGACGCCGGTGAAGCTGGTGCGATGCCAGAAGCCGCGGCCGTCGGGCAGATCGTCACCGGTGAAGATCTCCCGCCACGGATCGTTCGGCCAGCGCGACCCGCGCTCCAGCACGGTGTTGGCGATACCCGCCTCGGCCAGCCGCAACGCCGCGACCGCGGCGCCGAATCCGGATCCGATCACGATGGCTTCGGTATGCGCCGGAGGATCCGGCTGCGGGACGAAGATCTCGGAAACCCAGTTGCGGAACATCCCGTTCCACGCCGGATCGGCGGTGGCTGTTCCGGTCTCGCGCAACGCGCCCGTGGCACCCAGCAAAACCGCAGCACCGGCCGCCTGTAAAAAGGCACGTCTCCGCACCGGCCACCTCCCTCATCACGCATGGCCGCGCGCGAGATTACCGCCGAACTTCCTATCTCTCAACAGGATCGGCGCCGACGACCGCGCTGTTACATGCGCGATCGCTATATCACGTAGTAGAGGGTCTCAGGCGCGCAGACGTTCGCGACGCAGCCGGTCGACCTCGGGCAGGTCGAGCGGTTCCAGTTCGCGACCGCCGAGGGCCCGCGTGAGCAGGTGGTCGGCCAGTTCGGGGTTGCGGGCCAGTGCCGGGCCGTGCATGTAGGTGCCGAGCACCGAGCCCTGCACGACTCCCTCGAGGCCGTCCCCAACACCGTTGCCGACGCCCTTGGTGACCCGGCCCAGTCCGGTCGCGTCCGCACCGAGAGACGTTCCGCCCCGGTGGTTTTCGAATCCGGTGAGCGGCTGGGTCAGACCGGCGAGCAACGGTGTGGTGGCGACCTCGCCGATGGACCGGACCCGCTGCGGAGCGGTGGTCACGTCGAACAGGCCGACACCGTCCACACGCTCGCCCGCGGAGGTTTCGTACCAGTTGCCCAGCACCTGGATCGCGGCGCAGATGGCAAGTACCGGAACACCTTTCGCGGCCGCGCGCTGCAGGCCGGGATAGCGCTGCAGATGCCGGGTCGCCAACCGCTGCGCGGAGTCCTCCGCGCCACCGAGGGTGTAGATGTCCAGCGTCTCCGGCACCGGGTCGTTCAGCGTGATCTCCACGATCTCCGCATCGATGCCGCGCATGCGCAACCGCTGCCGCAAGACCAGCGCGTTGCCGCCGTCACCGTAGGTCCCCATCACATCGGGCAGCACCAGCCCGATCCGTACCGTCGATTCAGCCATCAGTGCTGTCTCCTCTCGGGCATTCGCGGCTCGCTCCGTGGTTACGCAGGCTGCCGCCTCCGCTCGCGTCGCTCATGCCCGGGTGTCCAGATCGCGATTCAAATCCCGGAAGGCGGTGTAGTTGGCGAGCACCTCGACCCGTCCGGGCGGACAGGATGCGATGGCACGCAACGGATTCGGCACGGTGGTGTGCTCGACGCCGGCGTAGGTCAGCCGCACGCCCAGGTCGGTGGCGCGCTCGCCCGCCGCGACCACCTGAGTGCCCTCGAAGTGCTCGAAGCGCACATCCCACAGCCAGGACAGATCCTCGCCGTCGGGCACCTGGCCGTTGACCGCGATCACCAGACCCGTCGCCTCGGGGTCGATCATGGACAGCGCCTCCTGCCAGCCGGCCGGATTCTTGGCCAGCAGCAGGCGTGCGGAGTGCTCGCCGACCTGCACGGTGCGGTAGCGGCCGGCGATCTCGCGAACGGTTCCGGCGGCCTGCGCCGCGGTATCGGCATGTCCGCCCAGCGCGACCGCCGCGGCCACCGCCTGCGCGGCGTTGCCGCGGTTGGCGCGGCCCGGAAGAGCAAGGTGCAAAGGCAATTTCAGCCCGTCGGGCCCGCACAGATACTCCGCGTCGACCCACCACTGCGGTTCCGGCCGCCGGAAGTCGGCACCGGTGCTGCGCCAATCGGTGCCCTCCCAGACGATCGGCTCGCCGCTGCGCGGACAGCTGGTGGCGTCGACCGCCCAGCCACTGCCCGCCGACACCCAGACCACATTGGGGTGGTCGTAGGCGATCGAGGTGATCAGCACGTCGTCACAGTTGGCGATCAGCACGGTGTCGGGATGGCGGGCCATGCCCTCGCGCAGTTTGCGCTCGATCATGTTGATCTCACCGACCCGGTCGAGCTGATCGCGGCTCAGATTCAGCAGCACCACCGCGGCCGGGTTCAGCGCATCGGCCACATGCGGCAGATGCAGTTCGTCGACCTCGATGGCGGCCAGCGGCGCGGTGCGGTCGACGCTGAGCGCGGCGACGATTCCGGCATCCATATTGGCCCCGTCGGCCTGGGTGACGACGCGGCCCAGTTCGGCCAGCGCGGCCGCGGTCATCCGGGTCGTCGTCGACTTGCCGTTGGTGCCGGTGACCAGCACCGTCCGCCGGTTGCGGCCCAGCTGAGTCATGATGTCGGGGGCGATCTGCAGGGCGATCAGCCCGCCGATCATCGACCCCTTACCGCGTCCGGCCTTCTGCGAGGCCCACGACGCCGCTGCCGCCGCCCGCAGCGCCAGCCGTCCGCGCACCGAGATGTCTGCCACCACGCGAGTGTATTGGTGACGAGACGCCCGCGCGCGAGCGGCCGATGTGATCTGCGACCGACAGGCAGGAGCCGGTCAGTAGAGCATGCGCCGGTAATTCTCCGGCGAGTAGTAGTCCCGCAGTTCCGCCAGCGATTCGGTGGTGTTGCGCTGGACTTCCTTCACCAGCACCGCATGGCTGGGCAACGGGTCCTCCGGCCAGCGTTCGGGCCGCCACAGCTCGCTGCGCAGCAGCGCCTTGGCGCAGTGGTAGAAGATCTGCTCGATCGCCACCTCGACGGCGAGGATCGGCCGGTGGCCCTTGACCACCATGTCATCGAAGTAGGGCGCGTCGCGCAGCAGCCGTGCCCGGCCGTTGACCCGCAGCGTCTCGTTGCGTCCGGGAATCAGGAAGAGCACGCCGACGTGCGGGTTGGACAGGATGTTGAAGTATCCGTCGCCCCGGCGATTGCCCGGCCGCTCGGGAATGGCCAGGGTGCGGTCGTCGATCACGTGCACGAATCCGGCCGGATCGCCCTTGGGCGAGGCATCGCAACAACCCTCGGCGTCGCTGGTGGCGAGGACGGCGAACGGCGCGGTCGCGATCCACTCCCGATCGCGCGGATGCAGGCGCGTCCGTTCCTTCGTCGCGGCGCGCGGCGCCGGCTCACCGAGCAGTTCCCGAAGTTCGGCGGCGCTGGTGATCTCGCTCATCACCCCATTGAACGCGCGAGATCGGCCGCCCGCCACCTACATCGGGACGTCGAACATGTTCGGCTGGCCCGCGGCATAGCGCGCGCGGTCGGCCTGGCGCAGCGGCTCCAGCTGCGGCGCCCGATACAGCTCGAACAGCCGGCAGCGGGCGGCATTCGAACCGGCGACGTCCAGCAGCGCGTTCACTGCGGTGCGAGCCGCCTCGCAAGCGCCTTCCATCGTCGCGAGATCGATGTTCGTGCGTACGTAATCGCCCGCGAGGAAAAGGTTTTCCAGGGCTCCGTGCGCATTCGGGCGCGCCGCCCACGAACCGGCGGTGTTGATCAGCAGCGGGTCGGCGTTGGCGTTGCGGTTCTGCGCGGCATCCCAGCTCACGCCGGTATCCAGGAACCACGACACCAGGTCCGAATCCTGCAGTGCGGCAGGGCCTTCCAGATGCTTCTGCAACTGCGCCCAGACCTCGCGGGCGATTTCGTCGTGAGTGCATTCGATCGCCGGCTTGCCGTACAGAATGCCGGGTGTATTCCAGTCCGAGATGTCGACCGACAGGCAGTCCCGAGCCGAACCGTCACCTGATTCGGACAGCTTTGTGCGCGACCAGAACTGGCTCTGCGCGATGGAGGTGAGCGACCACGGCGAGTCGACATAGGCGGTATGGCCGCGGGCGATCTGGGTGGGGCGGCGCAGATAGAACTGCATTCCGCTCATCCAGTTCACGACCAGGCCGTCCATGGCCGCCAATTCCGGCTGCACGGCCAGAATGTCCGGCGTCCACAGTCCACGGGCGACCTCGACCGGTACCGCGAGCACGAAGTAGTCGGCGTCGACCGCCCGATCGCCGCCGCTGCCGCCGGCCACCCGGGCGCCCGAGATGCGCCGATCGCGCACGTCGAGCCCGCGCAGTTCGGCGGTTTCGAACCGCACCCCCAGGCCGCGCAGATGGGCCACCCACGGGTCGATCCAGGCCTCGTTGGTCGGCCCGTTCAGCAGCCGGTCCAGCGGTCCGTCGTTACCGGTCTCCAGCGGATTGCCGAGGAACTGCTCCCCCATGGAACCGATGGTCCGGGTACTGGCGTGATCATCTTTCGCCGCGACCAGCAATGTGGTGAGGGTGCGCGACATCAGCATGCGGAATTCCTGCGAGCGGCCGCGAGCGCCCACGAAATCGCGCCAGGCGAGTTTCTCCCACTCGCCGAAACGGCGATCGTCGCAACTGGTGTTGAAAACCAGCAACCGATTGGCGAAATACGCCGCATCGGTCATCGGCATCCTCATCGAGGTGGAGATCACCGAGGCGACGGTCTGGCGGAAATCGTCCGGAGTGGCCCACGGCTTTCCGGCGTGGCCCATCGGCAGGATGGTGTCGTCGGCGCCGGCGCGGGAGAAACGCGCCTCGGCGGCCGGGACCAGATTGTCCCAGACACCGTTGGCATTGCCCGCGAACGGGATTCGCCGCATGGTGTCGGGAATGTGGTGATAGAAACCGGGGAAGAAACGGAAACCGTGTTCGCCCGGCAGATCGGGCCGGCCGTCGCGGCCACTGCCCGCCACCGGAATGCTGCGCGCCTTACCGCCCAGCGCCCGGCGTTCGTACACCGTGACGTCGAATCCGCGTTCGGCCAATTCGTGCGCCGCGGTCAGTCCGGCGACGCCACCGCCGAAAATCGCGACCCGCCGACCGGGATCGGCATTCGCACGAATCGGGCGCACCATGGCGCCCGCCGTTATCACACCCGCGCCGGCCACCCCGCGAAGTACCGTCCTTCGCGAGACGGCCCCGTATTTTTCTGCCATCTATCGGGACCTCCACACCGCGGGTAACTGTATGCGGTGCGGCCGGGCCCCGTATCGATTGGGGTGACAATTCGCGCCGGGCACCAATTCGGTGGGAAGAATCCCCCGGAATCGGTACCCGGTGCGAATCAGTAGCCGTGCGGACCCGGATAGTGGCCCTGCGGACCCGGGTACTGAGTCTGCGGCCCCGGGAAGGGTGGCTGCGGGACGTGGTATCCGAAATCGTCGGCGACCATCGCCGCCAATTCCAACAGCGCCCGCCGGGTGGGCTTGCTGACCAGTTCCAGGTCGATCTCCGCGCCCTCGGCGAGATGATCGTCGAACGGCACCACCTGCACCGCGCGGGTGCGGTCGAGGAACAGTTTGCGCAGCTGATCCAGGTCCACGGTCGAGGCGCCGCGGCGGGAGGCGTTGACCACCACCACGGTCCGCTCCACCAGCTTGCTGTAACCGTGGTGCTCGAGCCAGTCCAGCGTCGCCGAGGCACTGCGCGCGCCGTCGATGGCCGGGGAGGTGACCAGGATCAGCGAGCTCGCCATATCCAGTACGCCGGCCATCGCCGAATGCATCAGGCCGGTACCGCAGTCGGTGAGAATGATGTTGTAGAACTGCTGCAGAATGCCGATCGCGCGCCGGTAGTCGGCCTCGCTGAAGGCCTCCGAGACGGCCGGATCCTGTTCGCTGGCAAGCACTTCCAGTCGGCTAGGCGCCTGGGAGGTATGGGCCCGCACATCCGAGTAGCGGCTGATGTGCTGGTCCTCGAGCAGGTTGCGGACCGTCGAGCGGGTCTGGCGCGGCACCCGGTGGGCCAGGGTCCCCAGGTCGGGATTGGCGTCGATGGCGATCACCCGGTCGCCGCGCAGCGAGGCGAAGGTCGAACCCAAACCGACTGTGGTCGTGGTCTTTCCGACGCCGCCCTTGAGCGACAGGATCGCGATCCGGTAGTCGCCGCGCACCGGCTGATTCACCCGATCCACCAGTTCGCGGTAGATCAGATCGGCCGACGATTCGCCCGGATTGATGGCGCCACCGGTCACCTTGTGCACGGCGCGACGCCAGCCGCTGCGCGGTGACCGCCGCGCCCGCTTGAGCAGGTTCAGGTCGTTGACCGAATTCCCCGGCTGCACGGGCTGGGTCATGTGCTGCGGCTGGAACGTCGATTGCGGCTGCTGCTGATATCCCTGCGGCAGTTGCTGTTGCGGTCCGGGACCGCCCTGCCAGCCGCCCTGCTGCTGCGGCGGTTGCTGCTGCGGCGGCATGTGCTGCGGCGGCGGAGCCGAGGGCAGCGGCGGTGGCGCCCAGCTGAAGATCTGGCCGCCGGCATCGGCGTCCGCGCCCTGCGGCTCGGGAACGGGCGGCGGTCCCTGCCGATCGTCGAAGACCCGGCGGACCATGCCGTCGGCGCCGATCTCCTGGCGGATCTCGCCGTACGGCGTTTCCTGCCGGACCTCGCCGTACCCGGATCCCGCCTCACCGGCGCCGGGCCGGAAGCCGCCCTGCTCACCGGGATTGCCCTGCGCGGCGAAACCGCCCGGGTCGCCCGGATTGCCGTGCGGCGCGAATCCGCCTGGCTCACCGGGGTTTCCGGGCGGCGGGAAACCACCCTGCTCGCCCGGAGGCGCGAAACCGTTCTGCTCACCCGGAAATCCGCCCGGGGCGAAGCCGCCCGGTTCACCGGGATTCCCGTGCGGCGGGAAACCACCCTGCTCACCGGGGAAAGCGGCCGGTGCGAAGCCCGGTTCGCCGGGGTGACCCGGAGGCGCGAAACCGCCCTGTTCTCCGGGGAATCCGTTGGGCGCGAAACCCTCCGGGCCGGGCCCGCCCGCCCACGGCGGCGGGAATCCGTTCGGATCTCCCGGCGGGGCGAACGGACCGGAATGGTCGTTCATCGGGAAGCCCGGCGGGGCGAAACCCTGATTCGGCGGATACGGATTCGCTCCCGGCGGTGCGAACGGCCCCGGTGCGAATCCCCCCTGCTCGGGCGGAGCGAAGCCGTCGGGCCCGAACTGCGGGCCGGGCGCAAACGTGGTCTGTTCGATACCGTCGGGCACCGGCGGAATGATTCCGGAGGCCGCGTGTTCGAATTCCGCGGATTCCTCGGCGGGTGCGCCGGTCGGTTCGGATTCGGACGTCACGCTCGCCGTCCCGTCGGATGCCGTTGTGTCCGCGTCGGATTCGTCCTGCGACGGCAGCGAGGTCGGATTGTCCTGTTCGGCAGCTGAATCGCCCATCCCCTGCCCCTGCAACCAAGGCGGTGAAGTGGAGTTGTCGTTAGTCGTCACGTTTCCCCCATCTGCTCGACAGAGTTCGAGCAGAGAGCTCGCGGCCAATGCGCCACAACGCTAGCACGCTGGCCGAATACGAGTCCCCCGGTGAACAGGGGCCGCACCCCGTACCGGACCAGTTGCCCCAGAACACCGCCCACCGCCTTCCCGGCGGTGGGCGGTCCCGGCTGTCGAGCAGGGTGTACGGATCAGCGCGCGCGCAGTGCGCGGTTCACCGCGGAGACGACCGCGCGCAGCGAGGCGGTCGTGATGGAGGTGGCGATACCCACGCCCCAGGTCACCTTGTCCCCGATCGCGCATTCGACATAGGCGGCGGCCTGCGCGTCGTCACCGGAGGACATCGCGTGCTCGGAGTAGTCCAGCACCCGCACGTCGTAGCCGATGGTCGCCAGCGCGTCGACGAACGAGGCCAGCGGGCCGTTGCCGGAACCGACGATTTCCTGTTCGGCCCCGTCCACCTTCACCACCGCGGTGATGGTGTCGGTGCCGGAATCGGTTTCGGCGGCGGTCATCTTCTGCCGGATGCGCTCCAGCGGCAGCACCGGGTTCAGGTACTCCTCGGCGAAGACGTCCCACATCTCCTTCGGCGTGACCTCGCCGCCCTCGCCGTCGGTGATCTTCTGAATCGCCTGCGAGAACTCGATCTGCAGCCGCCGCGGCAACACCAGTCCGTGGTCGGTCTTCATGATGTAGGCGACGCCGCCCTTGCCGGACTGCGAGTTCACCCGGATCACGGCCTCGTAGGTGCGGCCCACATCCTTGGGGTCGATCGGCAGGTACGGAACCTCCCAGACGATGTCGTCGACATCGGAATCGGAGGCGTCTGCCGTGTCCTTCATGGCGTCCAGGCCCTTGTTGATGGCGTCCTGGTGGCTGCCGGAGAAAGCGGTGTAGACCAGATCGCCGCCGTAGGGGTGGCGCTCGTGCACGGGCAACTGGTTGCAGTATTCGACCGTGCGGCGGATCTCGTCGATATCGGAGAAGTCGATCTGCGGATCTACACCGCGGGAGAACAGGTTCATCCCCAGGGTGACCAGGCAGACGTTGCCGGTCCGCTCACCGTTGCCGAACAGGCAGCCCTCGATGCGGTCGGCGCCGGCCTGATAGCCCAGTTCGGCGGCCGCTACCGCGGTGCCGCGGTCGTTGTGCGGGTGCAGCGACAGCACGATCGAATCGCGGCGGGCCAGGTTGCGGCTCATCCACTCGATGGAATCGGCGTACACGTTCGGCGTCGCCATCTCGACCGTCGCCGGCAGGTTGATGATCAGCGGCTTCTCCGGAGTCGGCGCGATGATCTCGGACACCGCGTCACACACCTCACGGGCGTACTCCAGTTCGGTGCCGGTGTAGGACTCCGGGCTGTACTCGTAGCGCCAGTTGGTGTCCGGGTAGCGCTGCTCGATCTCCAGGCACAGCTTCGCGGCGTCGGTCGCGATCTTCTTCACCGCGTCGCGGTCGGCACGGAACACCACGCGACGCTGCAGGATCGAGGTGGAGTTGTAGAAATGAACGATCACATTGGCGGCGCCCTGGCAGGCCTCGAAGGTGCGCTCGATCAGCTCGGGACGACACTGGGTCAGCACCTGGATGCTGACGTCGTCCGGGATCGCGCCGTCCTCGATGATCTCGCGGACGAAATCGAAGTCGGTCTGGCTGGCCGACGGGAAGCCGACCTCGATCTCCTTGTAGCCCATCCGCACCAGCAGGTCGAACATGCGGCGCTTGCGGGCGGGGCTCATCGGGTCGATCAGGGCCTGATTGCCGTCGCGCAGGTCGACCGCGCACCAGCCGGGTGCCCGGTCCACGACCCGGTTCGGCCAGGTGCGGTCGAAAGGAATCGGCGCAGCGTCGAATGCCGGGCTGCCGCCCGGGACCTCCTCGGCGAAGGGCCGGTACCGGAAGGTCGGCATCGAGGAGTTCTTCTGCTTGTTCCACGCGGGCTGATCGGCGGGCGCGGGTTTGGACGGCGCGGTGATGGTGCGCGTGCCGGATACGAAGGCGTCAGCGGGTGACATGGCGTTTCTCCGAGTGTGGGTGGGTGTCCCAAATATTGGGGTCGACCGGCACAGCTGAAACCCCGCGACGGGAGCCGGTCCGATTCAGACCCCGTCGCGGCGGCCGAGGAGGAGTGCCCGCTGCATGATGTCGGCCAGTTTACAGGTCGGGCCGCGGCCAGGAAAAGGAGCCTCGCCACACCGCCACGTAGCCTGGCCGGATGAGTTACGACCACGTGCTGCTCCCCGCGGGCATCGCCACCTCGCCCGATGCGGTGGAGACCTACCTGGCCGCACAGCAGGGACGGCCGCAGACCGAGACCGTGACGGCGATCGCGGCCGAGGTGAACCGGCGCAACGACGCCCTGCCGGAGGAAGAGGCGTTCCTCAGTATCGCCACCGGCGGCGAGGGCACCGGCGGCGCGCTGTACGTCGCCGCCCGCTACGACGCCATCGGCCACGTGCGTAACCTCCTGTTCGAGCTCGCGACCCCGCGTGACTACGCGCTCTACGATCCGCAACTCAACTGGCTGATCGATCCGACCGATCGCATCGACGTCACCGTCACCCACGGCGGTGCGGGTGAGTTCCCCTATCTGACCGAGCGCCTCGCGCATCAGTGGATCACCGAACTCGGGGAACCGAATCCGTATCTGATCGTGGAGCGCGCCGACCACGTCTACATCCAGACCTATCGCGACGAGCCCGGCCTGTACACGCTGGAATACCGTGACGGCGGTCCCGATCGGCATTTCGCGGTCCGGTTGGAGGACGGCGACCAGGTGGCCGCACTCGTCTGGGACTGGACCACCGGAGACCGGAGCCGTCTCGACGCGATCGGCTGGGAGGCGGTGACGTTCTGATCGGCGACGTTCCGATCGGAGCTCACCCCGCGCTCAGAGGGTTCGCCGTCCCGACAGCGCGCGGCCCAAGGTCAGTTCGTCGGCGAATTCCAGGTCGCCGCCCATCGGCAGGCCGGAGGCGAGCCGGGTGACCGACAGGCCCGGGAAATCCCGCAGCATGCGCACCAGATAGGTGGCCGTCGCCTCGCCCTCGGTATTGGGATCGGTGGCGATGATCACCTCGGTGACATCGACGCCGTCCTCCTGATTTCCGATGCGCGCCAACAGTTCTCGAATGCGCAGCTGGTCCGGGCCGACCCCCGAGAGCGGGTCCAGCGCACCGCCGAGCACGTGGTAGCGGCCGCGGAATTCGCGGGTGCGCTCGATGGCCTGGACGTCCTTGGGTTCCTCGACGACGCAGATCATGGTCCGGTCCCGGCGCGGGTCGGCGCAGATGCGGCACAGTTCGCCGTCGGAGACGGTGCCGCAGACCGCGCAGAACCGCACACCGTCGCGCACCTTCTGCAGCGCCGACTGCAGCCGGTCGATCTCCGGCGGCTCGACCGACAGCAGATGGAAGGCGATGCGCTGCGCGCTCTTGGGACCGACTCCGGGCAGTTTGCCCAGCTCGTCGATCAGATCCTGGACCGGACCCTCATACACGGATATGTCCTATCAGGCCGCTCAGAACGGCAGGCCGGGCATGGAACCGCCGCCCATGCCACCGGCGAGCGGGCCCAATTTCTCGGCGGCCAGCTGCTGCGCGTTGGCCATCGCGTTGTTGACCGCGCCGACGATCAGATCCTGCAGCGTCTCCACGTCCTCGGGGTCGACCACCTTCGGATCGATCTGCAGCGACTGCACCTCGCCGCTGGCCTTGATCGTCACCTTCACCAGACCGCCGCCGGCCTCACCCGCCACATCGGTCGCGGCGATTTCGGCCTGCGCGGCCATCACCGCCTGCTGCATCTGCTGCGCCTGTGCGAGCAGTGCCTGCATATCGAGCTGTCCACCAGGCTCCACGGTGATGTCCTCTCTGCGGGATGCGGATGTGCACCAGCGTAGTCACGTTTGGATCCAGCCCGGTACCGGCCCGGCCGGGCACCTTTACCATCGGGACCGGGCCGGGAGTCGGCACACGGGTCGGGCCAATCCGGTGGAGGCCGGTCATGTATCGGGACCAAGATCAACATATGTCTTCCGCACTCGCGCACACCACATCCGCACGCCGCGCCCGGCGGAGTTCGGCACTGACGACCGTCGTCGCGCTCGCCGTGCTGAGCGTCGGCTCCGCCGTCCTGGCGCCGGCCGCCTCGGCGGATACCGATTACGGCGGTGGCTGTGTTCTCTACACCGACAATCCGGCGGCGACGGTCGACGCGCTGCACAACCACTGTTCGGCCGAACAGCAGGATCAGATCTTCCGGGACGCGCCCCGCGGCGATGTGCCGACCGGGGTGACCAACGGCTGGGTGACCCGCCCGCCGGTGATGGAGGCGGTGGCGCCGCAATTCTGGATCGGCAAGAACTTCTACACCGGACCCGACGGCGGGACCCTGACCAACCGGATCACCGCGGCCGGGGTAGAAGGTTTCCCCGCCGACGTCCATTCCGGGCCCGCGCGGTTGGACGGCCAACCGGCCTGGCTTCTGGACTACACCCCCTCGATCACGCCCCAGATCCTCGACGAGATTCGCCAGGTGACCCCCGGCGTCTGGTTCGGTTACTCCTGGTGGCGAGGGTTTTTCCAGACCACGCTGCTGCTGACCTTCGCCCTCACCGAGCAGTAGGGCTTGACTCTCCCATTGCTGGAGGGTGTTCGCTTGTCCGCATGGCCGCGACAGTCTCCATAGGCGAGTTCTCCCGCCTCACCTATCTCAGCGTGAAAACGCTGCGGTACTACCACGAGATCGAGTTGCTCGAGCCGGCATCGGTCGATCCCGGCTCGGGGTATCGGCGGTATTCGACCGCGCAGGTGGAACAGGCGCATCTGATTCGGCGCCTGCGCGATCTGGATATGCCGATGCCGCAGATCCGCGCGGTCCTCGCGGCGCCGGATCGAGCCGCCCGCGATGCCGCGCTGGCCGCACATCTGGAGCGAATGGAAGCGGAGTTGCTGCGGACGCGTGATGTGGTGGCATCACTGCGGGCGCTGCTGTCCCCCGGTGCGCCGATCGACGTGCAGTACCGCCTGGTTCCGGAGTTCGCCGCGGTGACGATTCGCGCACTGGTGTCGCGGGAGGAGATCGGCGACTGGTGCGGGGCGATCTTCCCCCGGCTGTACGAACTGCTCGCCGGGGCGGGGGTGGCCCCGGCCGGCCCGAGCGGGGCGACCTATTCGGCGGACTTCTTCGAGAACGAGATCGGCGAGGTGGTGGCGTTCGCGCCGCTGGCGGCGGATCCGGGCGCCGCCTTCGACCAGTACCGCGAGGTCGCGGTGCGGCGATTTCCGCAGCGCCGCTTCGCGATTGCGGTGCACGCCGGAGCGTTCACCGACTTCGACCGCACCTACGGCGCGCTGGGTTCGCATGTGGCCGAACACGATACCGCGCTGGCGGAGCCGATCCGCGAAATCTACGTGGTCGGCCCGCAGGACTGCGCGGACCCGGCCGCGCAGCGCACCGAGGTCTGCTGGCCGATCGCACCGGCGTGATCGGGCAGACGCCGCACGCTCCCCCGCATATTCACGAATTACCCACGAAGAGAGGACATTTCATGTCGATCAGTCTGGCCGCCGTCACCTTCGACTGCCGTGACGCCGCCGCCTTGGCGAACTTCTACGCACAGTTGCTGGAGCGTCCGGTGGACGCGGACGCCAACGAATATTTCGCCTCGATCGGCCGCGGTGACGACCGCGGCCCCGGGCTGATGTTCATCCAGGTCCCCGACAAGACCCCGGGCAAGAACGTGGTCCACCTGGATCTGAGCGCACCGGACTGGCGCGCTCAGATCGAGCGGGCGGTCTCGCTGGGCGCGAAACACATCGGCGACTTCGACGAATACGGCGTGCAGTGGGTCACCCTCGCCGACCCCGAGGGCAACCTGTTCGACATCGCCCACCAGCACTGAGCCGCTGGGCCGCAGCGAAGCGGAGGCGGACTAGCTCAACTCGCGCTTCAGGTTTTCCAGAACCTCGGCCTGGATCTTCTTCAGGCCGAGCGGGGCGAAGATGCCCTCGAAGAAGCCGGCGACCCCGCCCGCGCCCTTCCAGCTGGTGCGGACCGTCACCAGCGAACCCTCACCCGAGGGAGTGACGGTCCAGGTGGTGACCATCGTGGAATTCGAATCCCGTTCGGTCACCATCGAATCGGAGACCGAGACGACCGCGTGGACGTTGCGGGAGCGCTTCTGCGTCGCCTGCAGCGTCCATTCGGCGACGGTTCCGGCGCCCTTTCCGCCTTCGAGCACCTTGTAGTCGTGGTAGTGCGAAGACAGGATGCGGGGCCGCACATCCTGATAGTCCGCGATCGCTTCCAGCGCACGCTGCGGTTCCGCAGCGACGACGGTCGAGCTGGATGCACTGACCTGTCCCACAATGAGCTCCTAGTCGATCCGGGGTCGTTCGGGTTTATTCGGGCCGTTCTGCGGGGCTATGCTACGCCGCGTCCGGTGCAGTTCCGGACCGGCAGACGCGGTTTCGCTCTGCCCACAGTTACGCCCGGGGGGATGAGGTTGTCGAACGCCGCGATCGGCGCGCGCCGTGTCAAGAATGTGCTCAAGTGGATCGGCGTGATGGTCGTCGGCGTCGTCATGATCGTCGGCGCCGTCACGATGCTGAACAGCCACGGCAAGGTCGACTGCGGGGGTGAAACCATGCGGTCGGGCGACCAGTGCGTCCAGGTCGACAAGCACGGTCACCGCACCACCCGTTCGATGGACGAACAGGCATCGGACAACACCCGCACCGGCTGGCTGCTGCTCGGCTTCGGCGTGTTGATGATCGTCGGCGGTGGCGCGTTCCTGGTCGGAGAGCTGCGCCGCTCGGGCGGCTCGGGTGCGAAGACCGGTATGCAAGTGGTCCCGAATCCGGCCGCCGTCCCCGCCTATCCGGTGACGCATGCCGCCTCGCCCGGTGGAGGCGGCTATCCCGCGCCCGGTCACGCCGCCGGAACCGGCTACCCACCACCGTCGCCGGGCTATCCACCGCACCCCGGCCCGGCCCGCTACCCGGAATACCCGTCGGCCACACCATATTTCGCACCGACCGGGCCGGCAGCGAGCTACCAGCCGGCGCCGCCCGGTTATCCGCCGACTGCCCCGGACGGGGCTCACCCCGGCTATCCGGCGCGCTGAGTTCCTTCCGGCGCATGTCGCCCATCCGTCGCGCCGGGCTCTGCCCACCGCACCGAGCTCTATCCGCAGCATCACACTGCCCGGCACTCCCGGCGGCGCGATAGCGATCGGGCATCGACGCCTCGCACGGTCTGCGACTGTCCACGCTCGAATACGGCGCGGCGGACCATCGATCGCAGCTTTTCGGCCCCCAGCCTTCGACCCGGAACCGGAACGCTCGTTCCGGGACCGGCGAGAAATTTCGATTGATTCGCCACAAGCCCGGAGGCGCCCTACGGCGGTACGATTCCGCCCGGAAATATGTCCGCGAGCTGGGCGGATGACCGGGGAGTGGAAACCGGGCCCGTGATCGAACGCAATGCAACATATGCGTGAAGAATCGCGCCCATAGGTACCCTCGCGGTGGCCGGGGGAAACCGGGAGCGATAGCGTCAGGGGGTGGCAGTGAGTCTGTTGGGGAAGGCCGGCCGCGCGCCGGCCGCACGCGAATCAGGTTTTGCCGCGCACCGAGAAGGTGTCGAGCGTCTGCTCGCCAGCTATCGTGCGATTCCTTCGGATGCCAACGTGCGGTTGGCGAAAAAGACGTCGAACTTGTTTCGCGCCCGGGCGAAGAACCCCGCACCCGGACTGGATGTTTCGGGTCTGAACCGGGTGATCGCGGTCGACCCCCAGGCGAAGACCGCCGATGTGGCCGGCATGACCACCTATGAGGATCTGGTCGCCGCCACCCTGCCGTACGGCCTGGCGCCCTTCGTGGTTCCGCAGTTGAAGACGATCACGCTGGGTGGCGCGGTCACCGGTCTGGGAATCGAATCGACGTCCTTCCGCAATGGTCTGCCACACGAATCCGTACTCGAGATCGATGTGCTGACCGGTGGGGGCGAGATCATCACCGCCACCCCGGACGGCGAATACGCCGACCTTTTCCGCGGGTTCCCGAATTCCTATGGCACGCTGGGTTATTCGACGCGCCTGAAGATCGAGCTGGAATCGGTGCAGCCGTATGTGGCACTGCGCCACGTCCGTTTCCACGATCTGCGCGAACTCGAAGCCGTGATGGCGCAGATCGTCATCGACCGCAGCTACGACGGCGAGCGGGTCGACTATCTCGACGGCGCGGTATTCACCGCCGAGGAAAGCTATCTCGTCCTCGGCCGCCAGACCGACGAACCGGGCCCGGTCAGCGACTACACCGGGATGGACATCTACTACCAGTCCCTGCGGCACGACAGCGCCGAGCCCAAACGCGACCGGCTGACCATCCACGACTATCTGTGGCGCTGGGATACCGACTGGTTCTGGTGCTCACGGGCATTCGGCACCCAGAATCCGAAGATCCGCCGGTTCTGGCCGAAGCGGTACCGCCGTTCGAGCTTCTATTGGAAGCTGATCGCGCTCGACCACAAATACGACATCGGCGACAAGCTCCAGGCGCGCAAGGGAAATCCGCCGCAGGAGCGCGTGGTGCAGGATATCGAGGTGCCGATCGAGCGCACCGCCGAATTCCTGCACTGGTTCCTGCGCGAAATTCCGATCGAACCGCTGTGGCTGTGCCCGCTCCGGCTGCGCGACAATGCGGAAGTGCCGGGAAAACCCCAGGACCCGTCGCGTCCGTGGCCGCTGTATCCGCTGGAACCGGATCGCACCTACGTCAATGTCGGATTCTGGTCGGCGGTGCCGAAGCAGCCCGGGCAGATCGAGGGTGCGGCCAATCGCGCGATCGAGGACGAGGTCGCCCGCCTGGACGGCCACAAGTCCCTCTACTCGGATTCCTACTACGCAGAAGACGATTTCGCGCGCCTCTACGGAGGCGATCACTACGCGAATCTGAAGAAACGATACGACCCCGATCATCGTTTGCTGGATTTGTATTCGAAGGCGGTGCAACGCAAGTGACGACATTCAAGGATTCCCAGCTGCCCCCGGTCTCGGAGCTGGGAACGAAACTCAGCATTGCCGAAATCTTCGAGACGCTCGTCGACGGCGGCGTCCCGATCCGGTTCTCCGCCTACGACGGCAGCAGCACCGGACCCGACGATTCGAAGTTCAGCCTCGAGATCACGACCCCGCGCGGTATCAACTACATCGCTACCGCACCGGGCGATCTCGGCATGGCGCGGGCATACATCTCCGGCGATATGGCGGTCGACGGCGTCCACCCGGGCGACCCGTACGACATCCTGAGGGCGATGACCGACCTGAAGTTCCGGCGCCCGTCGGCGCTGGCACTGGTCACCATCGCGCGCTCGCTGGGCTGGGACGCCCTCAAGCCGATCGCGCCGCCGCCGCAGGAGACGCTGCCGCGCTGGCGGCGCATCGCGCTGGAAGGCCTGCGGCATTCGAAGAACCGCGACGCCGAGGTGATCCACCATCACTACGACGTGTCGAACCGGTTCTACGAGATGGTCCTCGGCCCCTCGATGACCTACACCTGCGCCTGCTACGCCGACGAGAACCAGACTCTCGAAGAGGCCCAGGAGAACAAGTACCGCCTGGTGTTCGAGAAGCTGCGGTTGAAGGAGGGCGATCGCCTCCTCGATATCGGCTGCGGCTGGGGTGGCATGGTCCGCTACGCGGCCCGGCGCGGCGTCAAGGTCATCGGCGCCACCCTGTCCAAGGAACAGGCCGAGTGGGCGCAGGCCAAGATCGCCGAGGAGGGTCTGCAGGAACTGGCCGAGGTCCGCCACAGCGATTACCGCGACATCAGCGAAACCGGTTTCGACGCGCTGTCGTCGATCGGTCTCACCGAGCACATCGGGGTGCAGAACTACCCGAGCTATTTCGGCTTCATCAAGAGCAAGCTGCGCGACGGCGGCCTGTTCCTGAACCACTGCATCACCCGCCCCGACAACACCCGCACGACGAAGGCCGGCGACTTCATCGACCGCTACGTCTTCCCGGACGGCGAGTTGATCGGTTCGGGCCGCATCATCACCGATATCCAGAACATCGGGCTCGAGGTGGTGCACGAGGAGAATCTGCGCCCGCACTACGCGCTGACCCTGCACGAATGGTGCAAGAACCTGGTCGCGAACTGGGACGAGTGCGTCGCGGAGGTCGGTGAGGGCACCGCCAAGGTGTGGGGCCTGTACATGGCGGGCTCCCAGCTGGGCTTCGAGCGCAACGTGGTGCAGCTGCACCAGGTGCTCGGGATGAAGCTCGGCGACAAGCAGACCTGGGACGTGCCGCTGCGCCCCTGGTGGAACGCCTGATCCGGCACGAAATACATTGCCGGCGGGCCGGATTCGTGGTGACGAATCCGGCCCGTCGGCGTACTCAGCGCAGCAGTGCGTTCAGGAACGGCCGCGGAATATCGAACGATCCGGTGCCCTCACCGGCGAGCAGCATGTCGTCACGCAGTGAATGCAGCAGATAGCTCAATTCCGGGCCGGCGTCGAGAAGTGGTCTGGTCCAGCCCAATCGGGCACAGCGGTCCAGCGCCGGCAGCAGTGAGGTGATCGCCTCACCGTTCCAGCCGGCGACCGACAAGCATTCGACCAGCAGTAGCGCGGCATCCAATTCCGCACGGGGACGGTTCTGTTCGACCATCCGGCCGTAGAGCGCGCGTGCGCGTTTCACCGCCGATTCGAGGCCCTCGGCCGCCACGTTCGCCCCGTCCAGACCGCGATAGTGCCGGGCCAGCAGCACGCGCACGGCCGCGACCTCCTCGGCCTCCGCGGTGAGGGCGGCCGTACCGGCGGACTGGCGCAGCACCGGGGCGGGCGGCTCCGGCCCCGCGGGCGGCTCGACGAGGCCCAACCGCAGCCGTTCCGCCCGGATATGGGCGGCCATGCGCGGAAGTTTGCGTTCGGCCGCCATCCGCGCACCCTCGTCGAGCCGGGCTCGCGCGGTTTCGGTATCGCCGAGCACCGCTTTGACCCGCGCACCGACCACGAACGTGGTGATCATGAAATCCACCGCACCGATCCGCGCCGGCAACTGGTGGCTCTGCTCGAGCAGCCGATCCGCAGCCTCCAGATCACCGCGCCGATACCTCAGCTCCCCCAGCAGCGCCGCCGCCACCCGCACGGCATGCGAACGCGGCCCCGAGCGCTCCCGGCCGATCTGCCATGCCTTCTCGAAACACCGTGTAGCGGTGTCGATATCGAGCTTCTCGTAGGCCACCGCGCCGGTATTGAGCAGACCCAGCACCACCCCGAGCGGATCCTTGGACCTGCTGTGATAGGGCGCGGCCCAATCCTGGATGGCCAGCGCGCCGTCGAAATCGAAGTCGCACAGCCGCACGAACGACACCAAATTCGCGGCGGTGGACACCGTCCACGGCGGCAGCTCGTCGGGCTCCTCCAGACACGGCAGCACCTTCTCGAGCACACCGTCGGTGCGGTCGCGGGCCACCAGGTCGGCGGCCGACAGCACCGCGGCCTCACAACGCTGCCGGGTGGCATCGGCATCGGAGGGCGAACTGCGGGCGAGCATATTCGACAGCCGTCCCAGCGCCGTGCGGGCCGCTCCGGACTGTTGCAGATTGATATTGGCGCGCGCCAGCGTCATCAGCAGCTTCGACCGCGAAGTCACCTGCTGCACAGGCAGTTTCGACACCGTGCCGAGCAGGGTCGCCAGGCGCGAGGTGTCGATCAGGTCCATGCCGCCGTTCTCGACCAGATCCACCGCCATCTTCAGATCGGTGGCGGCCAGGGCGTGATCGACCGACTTGCGTAGTTGCTGATGTTCGGCGTACCAGCGAGATGCCCTGCGGTGCAACGATTTCAATTTGCCGGGATGCACCCGGTCGAGCCGGGCACGCAACTGCTCGGCGAACAGCGGCTGGATCCGGAACCAGCCCGGGTCGTGTTCGACGCGGGTGACGAACAGCTCGCGCTGTTGCGCCTGTTCCAGCAGTTGCTCGGCATCGGGTTCACCGCTGAGCGCCGCGGCCAGCCCACCGTTGAGCTTCTCCGCGACCGAGATCGACATCAGGAATTCGAGCATGCGCGGCTCGAGCCCCGCCAGCACGTTCTCGGCCAGATACTCCCGGATGGCGTGGTTTCCGCCGGACAGATGGGCGATCAGCTGCGCCGGATCCACGGGCGCGCCCGTGGTGGCCCCGCGCAGCGACAAGCTGACCAGCTGGATCGCCGCCGGCCACCCATCGGTGGCGGCGTGGATCTGTTCGACCTGTTCGTCGGTGAGCGGAAACTTGTTGCGCTCCAGCAAGATCTGCCGGGTCTCGGCGAGAGTCAGCCGCAGTTCGTGGCTGCCGATCTCGACCAGCTCGTCGCATACCCGCATCCGGCTCAGCGGCAGGCCCGACTGCTCGCGGGTGGTGATCACGAAGCGCAGATGGTGACATCCGTTCTCCAGCAACGCATCCATCACCCGGTGCGCGCCCTCGTCGGTGACCCGATCCCAGTTCTCCACCACCACCACGACGACCTGCCCGCCGCTGTGGATCTCATCGATCAGGGTGGAGATCGCATAGGGCACCGCCTCCGCGGGGCGCTCCTCGAGCACCTCCGCCAGCCCGGAACCGATATCCGGCGCCACTCGACGGATGGCCTGGATCAGATGGGCCAGCAGCCACACCTCGTTGTCGTCGTCGTGATCGATCCCGATCCACGCCACCGCGATGCCGTCGGCGGTGAGTTCGGAGCGCCACTGGGCGGCGATCGTACTTTTTCCGAAGCCCGCCGGTCCGTGGATCACGGCGAGCCGGCGGCGGCCACCGGTGCGCAGGATATCGAGCAGCCGCGGCCGGGGAATCGGCTCGCGGGCCGGGGTCGGCGGCCGGAATTTCGTTGCGGCCGTGGGCGGCAGCGTCGCGGGCGGGGCGAGGGCGGGTGCCCCCGGAGCGCGCAGCGCGGGCAGGCCCAGGACCGCGCGGCTGCGGCGCGAGGTGATCGGGTGGGGCGGCGCCTCGGTGGCGGCGGTGCGGCCGTCGGTCGTTTCGCCGTCGAGCAGAGCCATCTCGTCGGCCGATTCGCCGTGCGCGATCTGCACCGCGCGCATCTCCTGCCCGAACTCCAGAGCGGAGGCCGGGCGATCGGCCGGATCCTGGGCCATGGCCTGTTCGATCACACCCGCCACATCGGCTGGAATGTCCTGTTCGCGCAGATCGGGGACCGGCTGAGTGGTGATCCGCAGGAATTGGGCGACCACCCGCTCGCCGGAGCGGCGTTCGAAGGCGGCGTGCCCGGTCAACAGCGCGAACAGAGTTGCGCCCAAACCGTACACATCCGACCTAACGGTCGGTTCCTCACCCTTGAGCACCTCGGGCGCGGTGAAGGCCGGTGATCCCGTGATCATGCTGGTCGAGGTCTGGAAACCACCCGGAATGCGCGCGATGCCGAAATCGGTGAGCTGTGGTTCGCCGTAGCGGCTCAGCAGCACGTTCGCCGGTTTCACATCCCGATGCAGGACGTGCACACGATGGGCGCTCTCGATCGCGCCCGCGAGTTTCACACCGACCCGCAGCGAATCCGACCAGCTCAGCGGGCCGTGATCGCGGATCAGCTGTTCCAGCGAGCCGTGCGCGGCGAACGGCATGACGATGAACGGCAGGCCGCTGGGCGTGACGTCGACCTGCAGGACGTCGACGATATTCGGATGGCCCGACAGCCGGCCCATGGCGTGTTCCTCGCGCAGGAACCGCTCCCGGCTCTCCTCGTCGATCTCCGAGGACAGCACCTTGACCGCCACCACGCGATCCAGCGCCCGCTGCGCACAGCGATAGACCACCCCGAAACCGCCGCGCCCGATCTCCTGGGCATCGAACAACCCCATCGCCTCGAGTTCGTCGGCGATGCGAATCGGTTGGTAGCGCTGGGTATTCGCCACCGCGGCTGCCTCCGAGTCCGCCGCGGGATCGTCGTCGCTGCGGACCTTGCCCGTCTGTGGATTCATCTGGCCACCTCGAACGTTCCGCCCTCATTCCAACGTAGCGCGGTCCGTGCGCATCCGGACACAGTTCCGCCCGCTTCGATTCGCGACCGTTTCCATCGGCAGCGGACACGCAGGTGAGGGCGACGGGACAGCAAACGGCCCGGATCACGTGGGAACGTGATCCGGGCCGTCGCAGGGCATCTCGGCGTGGCGAGAAGCTTACTTGCGCAGCGAGTCCGGCACCTGGAAGCGCTCACCGAACTTCGCGGCCAGCTCGTCGGCACGGGCGATGAAGCCCTCCGTGCCACCGGGGTAGCCGACGATGAACTGGTGCACACCACCGGTCCAGGCCGGGTAGCCGATACCGAAGATCGAGCCGATGTTCGCATCGGCGGTGCTGGTCAGCACGCCCTCGTCGAAGCACTTCTGGGTCTCGATGGCCTCGATGAACAGCATGCGGTCCTTCAGATCCTGCAGCGTGACGCCCTCGGGCAGCTCACGCTTGGAGTTGAAGGCGTCGCGCAGGCCCTCCCACAGACCGGCGGTCTTGCCGTCGGCGTAGTTGTAGAAGCCCGCACCGTGCAGCTTGCCCTTGCGATCGAACTTGTCGATCATGGTCTCGACCACGCGGCCCGAGGCCAGCGAAGCGGCGGAGATCGCGATGCCGTCCTTCTCGGCGGCCTCCTTGGTCTCCTTGAAGATCTTCTGCATGGTCTCGAAGTTGAGCTCGTCGCTCAGCTTCAGCGGCGCGGCCGGGTAGCCCGCCTGCAGACCGGCCTGCTCGATGGTCTGCGGGTCGATGTTCTCCTCGAGCATCATGATGGCCTCGTTGATGAACGTGCCGATGACGCGAGAGGTGAAGAAGCCGCGGCTGTCGTTGACCACGATCGGGGTCTTGCGGATCGCGAGGGTGTAGTCGTACACCCGGGCCAGCGCCTCGTCGGAGGTCTTCTCGCCACGGATGATCTCCACCAGCGGCATCTTGTCGACCGGGGAGAAGAAGTGGATGCCGATGAAGTCCTCGGCCCGCTTCACACCGTTGGCCAGCAGGGTGATCGGCAGGGTGGAGGTGTTGGAGCCCAGCAGCGCGTCCGCGTCGACGACGTCCTCGACCTCCTGGAAGACCTTGGCCTTCAGGTCGGGGTTCTCGAAAACGGCCTCGATCACGAAGTCCACACCGGCCAGATCCTGGGGATCGGCGGTCGGGTGGATGCGATCCAGCAGCGCCTTGGACTTCTCCTCGGTGGTCTTGCCACGCGAGAGCGCCTTCTCCTCGAGCTTCACCGAGTACTGCTTGCCGCGGTCGGCGTTCTCCTGGGAGACGTCCTTCAGCACAACCTCGTAGCCGGCCTTGGCCGAGACGTAGGCGATGCCAGCGCCCATCATGCCGGCGCCGAGCACGCCGATCTTCTTGATCTCACGCTTGGGCACGTCCTTCGGACGCGAACCACCGTTGTTGATGGCCTGCAGGTCGAAGAAGAACGCCTGAATCATGTTCTTCGCGACCGGGCCGGTCAGCAGCGAGACGAAGTAGCGCGACTCGATCAGCGACGCGTTGTCGAAGTCGACCTGCGCGCCCTCGACCGCGGCGGCCATGATGGCCCGCGGCGCCGGCATGTTCTGGCCCTTGAGCTGCTTGCGCAGGTTGGCCGGGAAGGCCGGCAGGTTGGCGGCCAGCGCCGGGCTCGACGGCGAGCCGCCGGGGATCTTGAAGCCCTTGCGGTCCCACGGCTGGGTGGCGGCCTCGGCGTTGTCCTTGTTGGCCTTGATCCACGCCTTGGCGGCCGGGACGAGCTCCTCGACGCTGCCGACGACCTCGTTGATCAGGCCCTTGGCCTTGGCCTTCTGCGCGGTGAACTTGTTGCCCTGCAGCAGCACGCTCATCAGGCCGTCGGCGATGCCGAGCATGCGGGTGATGCGGGTGACACCGCCACCGGCCGGGAGCAGGCCGAGCGAGACCTCGGGCAGACCGATCTGCACGCCCTTGACGTCGGCGGCGATGCGGTAGTGCGTGGCCAGCGCGATCTCCAGGCCACCGCCGAGCGCGGCGCCGTTGATGGCGGCCACGACCGGCTTGCCCAGGGTCTCGAGGCGACGCAGGTCGGCCTTGATGCTGGTGAGTTCTTCCATGATGTCCGGAGCGTTCTCCGGGGTGGTCTTCATCATGTTCTTGAGGTCACCGCCGGCGAAGAAGGTCTTCTTCGCGGAGGTGATGACGACACCGCTGATGTCGTCGACCTCGGCGACCAGGCGGTCCACCGTGGCGTGCATCGAGCTCTTGTAGAGCTCGTTCATCGTGTTGGCGCCCTGGTTCGGGTCGTCCATGGTCAGCACGACGATGCCGTCGGCGTCCTTTTCCCAGCCGATCATGTTCTCTGTCATAGTTTTTCGTTCTCCTGGAGAATGTGAAGGGTTGGGCGTCAGACGCGCTCGATGATGGTGGCCACACCCATGCCGCCGCCGATGCACAGGGTCACCAGGGCGTAGCGGGCGTTGCGGCGCTCCAGCTCGTCGACCATGGTGCCGGTGATCATCGCGCCGGTGGCGCCCAGCGGGTGGCCCATCGCGATGGCGCCGCCGTTGACGTTCAGCTTCTCGTCCGGGATCTTCAGATCCTTCTGGAACTTCAGCGCCACCGAGGCGAAGGCCTCGTTGATCTCGAACAGGTCGATGTCCTCGACCGACAGACCGGCCTTGGCCAGCGCCTTGTGCGCCGCCGGGGTCGGGCCGGTGAGCATGATGGTGGCGTCGGCGCCGCTGGTGGCGGTGGCGACGATGCGGGCGCGCGGGGTCAGACCCGAAGCGGCGCCGGCCTCCTCGGTGCCGACCAGCACCAGCGCGGCGCCGTCGACGATGCCCGAGCTGTTACCGCCGTGGTGCACGTGGTCGATCTGCTCGATGTAGTGGAACTTCTGCAGCGCGACGGCGTCGAAGCCACCCATTTCGCCGATGCCCGCGAAGGACGGCTTCAGCTTGGCGAGATCCTCGACGGTGGTGCCGGGACGCATGTGCTCGTCCTGGTCGAGCACGGTCAGGCCGTTGATGTCCTTGACCGGCACGACGGACTTGGCGAAGTAGCCGCCGGACCACGCCTGCGCGGCGAGCTCCTGCGAGCGCACGGCGAACTTGTCGACGTCCTCGCGGGTGAAGCCCTCGATGGTGGCGATCAGGTCGGCGCCGATGCCCTGGGGCGCGATGTAGAGGTCGTAGCTGGTGGCCGGGTCGGCGAACAGCGCACCGCCGTCGGAGCCCATCGGGACGCGCGACATCGACTCGACACCACCGGCGAGGACCAGGTCCTCAAAGCCGGAGCGCACCTTCTGCGCGGCCATGTTCACGGCCTCGAGACCGGAGGCGCAGAAGCGGTTGATCTGCACACCGCCGACCGTGTCGGGCAGGCCCGCGGTCAGCACGGTGGTGCGGGCGATGTCGGCACCCTGGTCGCCGATCGGCGACACGACACCCAGGATGATGTCCGAGATGCGATCCTCGTCGAGGTTCGGGAAGCGGTTACGCAGCTCCTGGACCAGACCGGTCGTCAGATCGATCGGCTTGACCGAGTGCAGCGAGCCCTTCTTGTTGCGGCCGCGCGGGGTGCGGATGGCCTCGAAAACGTAGGCCTCTGTGGTCATATCGGAGTGTTTCCTTCCTTAAAGGTGCCGACCGGCCATCCGACCGACCGTGTTCGATCCCGGCGAGCCCGCAGGCACACCACACCGGCGAACCGGGAGGTCACACACGGTTCCCTCCACAAGTCCGCCGAGCGCATAACGCTGTACAAACGCCGACATGCATCGACCTACGAGGCCCCGGGGCGCCCGTATGCCTGGGCATACCATAGAACCTCGTAGCACCGATGCTGACGACCACCCGTTCATAGTACAGCGGGATGCGAACTCCGGTTAACTTAACGTATTCCGGCAGGTGGCTGTCAACCACCCAGATGTGTGGCACCCAACTCAGTTCGCAGCAACTCCAAGGCCACCTCATCGGGGTCGCGGCGCTGTTCCGGGGGGACCGGTCGCGCTGATTCCGCGAGCATCTCCTGCTCTTCTTCCGGCGTCAACGCAGGTGGGACACCGTCGTAACCTACCGGTGAGTAGTCCGACGGCCCGGGATCGTCCGGAAAGTCCGGCGCCTCGGGCGGCGGAATATCGTCGTCCGGCGCCGCTCGGTCGGCGGCACCGGCACTGCGCGGCGGGCGGAATTCCCGCCGCTGGCCCTGTCCCTGACTGTCGCGCCGATCGGCCGCGGCGCCCCTGGTATCGGTCTGACCGCCGCGCGCATCGCCGTCCGCCGGCTGCGCCTGGTTCTGGCTGGGCCGGACGAATCGCGGAGGTTGCTGCTGCCCGGGGTTGCCCCCGCCCGCGCCTCGGCCGGCCGGCGGTTCCGCGCCGCCGCGGGCAGAACGCTCCGAGGCCGCACCACCGGCACGCGCACCACCGGAGTCACCCGACCCGACTTCCCACCGCACGCCGTACTGCCGGCCGATCACCGCGTGCACCGCGGCCCGGACGGCGTCGATGTTCTGCGGGATCGACAGACGCTGCGCGAGCGGAGCATGCGGATGCGCGAACACGATCGTGTCGTCCTCGACGCGGACGGCCCCGACCGCACCTGAGAGCAGCGCCAGCAAGGCCGCACTCGACTCTCGCGCCTTGGCCCGGATATCGGCCCAGGCGGTCTCGATCTCCCGCAGAACGTCCCCACCCGTATCGGCGGGCGGGGCCACCGATTCCGTGGTCGCATCATCTGCGGCGCGGTCCACCGCCGCGCCCGACGCATCCCGCGCCCCGGGGCCGGCGGCCGCAGCGGGTTCGACGAGGGACGCTCGGGCAGCACCGGCATCATCGCCGGAAGCGGACTCGGACTCGGCACCGCGGGAAGCGGGACCGGCGCCGGCATCCGGACCGTTCGAACCCGCGGCGCTCGTCGGCCGACCGGCCGGATCCGAATCGCGATCGGGCTCGAAGGACCTCTCGGTGGGGGCGGCCGAGCCCGAGGGATCTCCTATTTCCGGTCCCTCCACAACCGAGCCGGAAGCGGCGGCGTTCTGCCGGTCGTTAGCGCCCTCATCGGATTCGGGCGACACCGGGCTTCGGCGGGCTGTGGAGGTCGCGCCCCCCGGCTCGGGATGCGGCATATCGAGCGATTCCGGCTGGGCGACGGAACCCGCGGCGGACGGCCGATCGACGGCGACCGATTCGGCTGCGACAGCGCCCCGATCGGGAGCGGACTCCACCGCCCCGTCATGTCGCTCGGTATGGGCAACCGACTGTGCGCCGGAGGAGGATCCGGCGTCCGGTCCCGACTCGACGACCGGATCGGCACTGCCTGCGGTGGGGTCGGAAGCGGTTGTGGCCGTGGCCTTTTCGTCCCCATCCGGACCGGTCGCCGCCTGACGACCGGTTTCACGGTCGGCCGATCCGGCATCGGCGGTCGCTGTGGAGCCGGGCGCGGAGACCTGCTCACCGGTCGCCGGAACACCGGCGGCACCGGGTGCGGACCGATCATCCGAGGACGGGCCACCGACCGGAGCCGCAGCGTCCGAATCGGCCGAAAGTCCTTGGGGCCGTTGCTCTTGCGACTCCTGCTGGGATTGCGGCGTCGCCGATGATTGCGGACCGGTCGGCGATTGCGCCCGCTGCGCCGGATGTGGCGCACTCTTCTTCCCTCGCATCGCGGCGAGCGCTTCGGCGCCACGGCGGCGTGACTCACCGGACGGCCGGCCCGCGCCACCGGAGGACTCCGGCGCGGCGGCGGAAGTAGCGGACGGCTGTGGCACCGCGGCGGGCCCGGCGGCCGGGACACCGCCGGATTCCATCCGCCGCTCCAGCCGTTCCAGTCGCTGCAACGCCGCCGATTCGGCCTCCGAGACCGAGGGCAGCAGCATGCGGGCGCACACCACCTCCAGCAGGAGCCGGGGCGCGGTGGCGCCGCGCATCTCGCCGAGGCCCTCGTGCAGCAGCTCGGCGTAGCGGGCCAGGGTGGCCGGGCCGATCCGGTCGGCCTGGTCCGCCATCCGGTCGATCACATCGCCGGGGCCGGTGACCAGATTGCGCTCGGCGGCATCCGGAACCGCGCGCAGCAGGATCAGGTCGCGGATGCGATCGAGCAGGTCGGTGGCGAAGCGGCGGGGATCGTGGCCGGCCTCCACCACTCGGTCGACGGTGGCGAACAGGGCCGCGCCGTCGTCGGCGGCCAGCGCGTCGACGGCCTCGTCGATCAGCGCGATATCGGTGACGCCGAGCAGCGCCAGCGCACGGGGATAGGTGACACCTTCGGGGCCGGCGCCGGCCAGCAACTGGTCGAGCACACTGAGGCTGTCGCGCGGCGAACCACCGCCGGCCCGAATCACCAGCGGGTAGACTGATTCCTCGACCTGCACCTGTTCCTGCTCGCAGATCTTGCCGAGCAGCCCGCGCATGGTGGCCGGCGGCAGCAGCCGGAACGGATAGTGGTGGGTGCGCGAGCGAATGGTCGGCAGCACCTTGTCCGGCTCGGTGGTGGCGAAAATGAAGATCAGGTGGGCCGGTGGCTCCTCGACGATCTTCAGCAGCGCATTGAATCCGGCCGTGGTGACCATATGCGCCTCGTCCACGATGAAGACGCGGTAGCGCGATTCCGCGGGCGCGTAGAACGCACGATCGCGTAGCTCACGGGTGTCGTCCACGCCGCCGTGGCTGGCGGCGTCGAGTTCGATCACGTCGAGATTGCCGGGCCCGCCCGGAGCCAGCGCGACGCACGACGGGCACACCCCGCACGGTCGCGAGGTCGGACCCTCGGCGCAGTTCAGCGAGCGCGCCAGAATGCGCGCCGAGGACGTCTTGCCACAACCTCGCGGGCCGGAGAACAGGTAGGCATGACTGATCCGCCCGGTGTCGAGCGCGGTACTCAGCGGATCGGTGACGTGCTCCTGCCCCACTACCTCGGCGAAGGATGCCGGTCGATACTTCCGGTACAGAGCCACGGCCCGAGGGTACCGGCGGACACCGACAGGGAACCATTCGCGCACCCGGTATCCACCCCACCCGCCGAAGCGTTCGGCGGCATGAATAAACTATGATCTACATCACAAGCATTCTTTTCGTCCGATCTCACCGCGGACAACCGACCTGGTCAACAATCGGTTCGCGCCCGGAAATCGGAAACGGTGTGAATGTTCTGCCGATTTCGTCTGCGGGCCGTCGAGTAACGAAACTTTCGGACATGCGCCCCGTTTGCCCCCGAAATTATGGACGTAACGATTCCGTCACCCGATTAGCGCCCGATCCACTCCGCTGACTACCGTTGATTTCGGCAACTTCGGTAGCCAAACCTTCATCAGGTTGGTGTCCCCGGTCGGTCCCTCATCCCGACCGGGGCACAACAACATCCGGCCCGTTTCGGAGGTAATGACGGGTAATGACGACCGTGCCGTCGTGTGACGACATCGCCGCCGCCTGGCTCTCACATACCGATTTCGCCGGCGACCGGACCGCCACCGATCTGCTCAGCCGCGCCATCAGCCCCCGCGAGTTCGCTCGCAACCGCGATTCCCTTCCGGTTTCCGCCGCGGCCGATCCGGCCACCGCGGGCGCTATTCTGGAATTGCTGGGCCGCGGCCAGGTTCCCACCTTGCCGGCCATTCACGCCCTGATCGCGCAGAATCGGATACGCGCCGAGACCGAACGCATCGAACGGCTGGGCCGGCGCGCGCAGCGCAGTATCGACGAATTCGGCCGCACGCTCGCCGAGCTGACCCAGAACTATTGGCACACCCACGCGACAGGCCCGACCCGCCGCGATATTCTCGCCGCCGAACCGGTGATGACGCTGATCCGCGAACGCGTCGGAGATATCGCCCCGAACGCGGTCAAACATTTATGGCTCATCGAACGGGCACAGCGCGCGGGGTGGATCGCCTTCGACGCCACGCCGCGTTCGCTGTGCGCGGCCCGGCGCTTCCACTCGGCGAAATACGGCAACCGCGTGTCGCTGCGCCCGGTCTACACCATCGGCACCCTCGTGGCCGAGTTCCTGGACACCTACCGCACCACCCACGGCCGCCCGCCGCGCTGGTCGGTTCTCGCGCACGAACTGCACGACGACCGCGGCCGCCGGGTGTTCAACGACACCGCCGACGTCCGCGCCCAGCAGCAGTGGCTCGTCACCGCGCAATGGGTCGCGCTCGAGGACGATCTGCCGGTCCCCGGGGACCGTGGTCGGCGCGCGCTGGCCCGGCGGGCTCGCAAGCACGGGAATTGAATCCGAACGGAAGTACCAGACTCGCTCATCGGCCCGGCACGGGGGGTTCGGTAGTTTCTTGCCACGCGAACGCGTGTGGAAAAGGAGTTGTCCGTGCCCCCGACCATCGACCCCGCCGCCACGGCGTGGCTGTTGACCAGCACCGCACTGGTCCTGCTCATGACCCCCGGCCTGGCGATCTTCTACGGCGGCATGGTGCGCACGACCGGCGTGCTGAACATGCTGATGATGAGCTTCATCTCCATCCCGCTGGTGACCGTGGTGTGGCTGCTGTTCGGTTACACCCTGGCCTTCGGTGACGACGCCGGCGGTGGATTCATCGGCGGGCTGGAACATTTCGCGATGACCGGCATCACCCCGGGCACCGTGCGCAGCGGCGTTCCGGAACTGCTGTACGCGACCTTCGAACTGACCTTCGCGATCCTCACCGTCGCGCTCGTCAGCGGCGCCATCGCCGATCGCGCCAAGTTCTCCGCGTGGATGGTGTTCGTACCGGTGTGGGCGCTGGTGGTGTTCGCTCCGATCGCGCACTGGGTATGGGGCCCGAACGGCTGGCTGGCCTCCTTCGGCGTCCTCGATTTCGCCGGTGGTCTGGTGGTCGAAATCGCGTCCGGCGCTTCGGCTCTCGCCTTGGCGCTGGTATTGGGACCGCGGATCGGGTTCAAGGTGGACGCGATGCGCCCGCACAATCTGCCGTTCGTGTTGCTGGGCGCCGGACTGCTGTGGTTCGGCTGGTTCGGCTTCAACGCCGGATCCGCGTTCAAGGCCGACGGACTGGCCGCCGCGGTCTTCCTGAACACCTTGGTCGCGGGCTGTCTGGGCATGCTCGGCTGGTTGATCGTGGAGCAGATCCGCGACGGCCGCCCGACCACCTTCGGCGCGGCCTCCGGCGCGGTGGCCGGTCTGGTCGCGATCACGCCCTCGTGCGGTTCGGTCAATGCCCTCGGCGCGGTGATCGTGGGCTTGGCGGCCGGTGTGGTCTGCTCCTTCGCGGTCGGCTGGAAATTCAAGGCGGGCTACGACGATTCGCTCGATGTGGTGGGCGTGCACTTCACCGGTGGCGTGGTCGGCACCCTGTTGATCGGTGTGCTGGCGAACCGGGTGATGACCGGCGGATCGCGCGGATTGTTCTACGGCGGCGGACTCGCCCAGCTCGGAAAGCAGGCGGTCGGCGTCGTGGTGGTCGCGCTGTGGGCCTTCGGCGTCTCCTACCTGATCGGCAAGGCGATCGATCGCGTGATGGGCTTCCGGGTCAGCAAGGAAGACGAGGTCGGCGGCATCGACTTCGCCCTGCACGCCGAGACCGCCTATGTCGAGGGCGTGCACGGCCACGCGCCGCGCGGGCTGTTCGGTCATCATCCGCACAACGGCGGTGAGCGACCCGCCGGTGACGGGGATCGCTGACACCGATCCCGGCTCTCCTCTTGCGTCCGGCTAGGGTAACGGCGTTACGCTAACACCGTTACCCAACGCCGGCCGCCCGAGGAGCACTCATGCTGACCCGCATCGCACGGCTCGCCACCCGGTACCCGAAACGGGTGCTCTTCGCCGCTCTCGCCCTGGCGCTGCTCTGCGGCGGCTTCGGCGCCACGGTCACCGCCCACCTGCAAGCCGGCGGATTCACCTCCGACAAGGCCGAATCCACCCGCGCGGCACAACTGGTGGCCGACGAGTTCAACGGTGCGCAGCCCAATCTGGTGCTGCTGGTGCACGCCGACGAGGGCGTGGAGTCGGCCGCGGCCCGCTCGGCCGGCGCCGACATCGTCGCCCGCCTCGGCAGTCGCTCCGACACCGTCGGCGTCCGCTCGTATTGGACCAGCCCGCCGCAGCTGGCCGCCGCACTGCGCAGCACCGACGGTAAGAGCGCGTTGGTCATGGCCTATCTCACCGGGGGCGACGACAAGGCCCAGCGCACCGCCGGTGAGATCGCTCGCTCGCTACCCGTTTCCACGCCGGGTGTCACCGTGCAGTCGGGCGGAATCGCCGCTGTCTACCACGATGTCAACAACCAGGTCACCAAGGATCTGGCGATGGCCGAGGGCATCGCGGTCCCGCTCACCGCGATCGTGCTGATCCTGGTGTTCGGCAGCGTGATCGCGGCCTCGCTGCCGCTGGCGGTCGGGATCTTCGCGATTCTGTGCACCCTCGCGATCCTGCGCAGCTTCACCCTCTTCACCGATGTGTCGATCTACGCGCTGAATATGACCACCGCGCTGGGACTGGCCCTGGCGATCGACTACAGCCTGTTCATCGTCAGCCGATACCGCGAGGAATTGGCCGCGGGGTCGAGCCACGAGGCCGCCGCGGTGCGCGCGGTGCAGACCGCGGGACGCACGGTGTTGTTCTCCGCGCTGACGGTCGCGCTCGCGCTGGCGGTGCTCAGCGTCTTCGACATGTACTTCCTGAAGTCGTTCGCCTATGCCGGGGTCGCGGTGGTGGCGGCCGCGGCGATCGCCTCGATCGTGATTCTGCCCGCGGCGCTGGTGTTGCTCGGGGACCGGATCAATTCGTGGAATCTGCGGGTGGCGATCCGGAAACTGTTCGGCCGCCCCGAGCCCGCACCGCGACCGGAGCACGAGTCCGGCTGGTATCGCACGGTCACCTGGGTGATGCGGCGGGCGTTGCCGGTCTCCATCGCGATCATCGCGGTGCTGCTCGCGGTCGGCGCGCCGTTCCTCGGGGTGAAATTCGGCTACCCCGACGACCGGGTGCTGCCCGCCGGATCGGCCAGCCGCGCGGTCGGCGACGAGTTGCGGGCGGAATTCCCCGCCGTGAACTCCGGAACCGGGACGACGATCGTGCTGCCGGGTGCGCCGAGCGAACCCCAGGCGATCAGCGGCTACGCCACGGCACTGTCGAAGGTCGACGGCGTGAACGCGGTGCTGTCGAGTAGTGGTGTCTACGTGTCCGGCGCCCGGATGGGCGGCGCCGCGCCGGGGATGGCCGGTGACTCGGGCCAGTATCTCACCGTCACATCGACATTCGATCCGTACTCCCAACAGGCGAAGGATCAGCTGCGGGCATTGCGCGATGTGCCCGCGCCCTCGCCGGCGCTGTTCGGCGGTGCCGCGGCGATGAACGTGGACTCCCTGCACGCCTTGGGAGAACGGCTGCCGCTGGCGATCGCGCTGATCGCACTGGCCACCTTCGTGGTCCTGTTCCTGTTCACCGGCAGCGTGGTGCTCCCGCTGAAGGCCGTGGTGATCAACTCGCTGTCGCTGACCGCGATGTTCGGCATGATGGTGTGGATCTTCCAGGAGGGGCACTTCTCCGGACTGCTCGGCTTCACGCCCACCGGCTTCCTGGTGCCCACCATGCCGATCCTGATGTTCTGCCTGGCCTTCGGGATGTCGATGGATTACGAGGTGTTCCTGCTCTCCCGCATCCGCGAGGCCTGGCTGGCCTCCGACCGCACCGCCGCCGACAACGACCGTTCGGTGGCCATCGGTGTCGCCCGGACCGGTCGCATCGTCACCGCGGCCGCCCTGCTGATGGCGATCGTGCTGGGCGCCATGATCACCGCGAAGGTGTCGTTCATGCAGATGTTCGGTCTCGGTCTCACGATCACCGTGCTGGCCGACGCCACCGTCATCCGCATGCTGCTGGTTCCGGCGCTGATGCGGCTGATGGGCCGCGGAAACTGGTGGGCCCCAGGCCCCTTGGCACGCTGGCACGAGCGGTTCGGTCTCACCGAACATCCCACGCCCGCGACGCCGGAGCGCGCCGCGGAACCGGAACCGGCGGGGCGGCCGTGACACGTTCGAGCCGTCCCCGTTCCGCCCGCGGCTCCGGTACCGAGCTGCGCGCCGAAATCCTCGCCGCGACACGAGAGTTGCTGGCTCGCACCGGCAATGCCGATTCGGTATCGATCCGTGAGGTCGGCAAGTTGGTGGGCGTCACCGCACCGTCGATCTACCGCCACTTCGCCGACAAGGACGACCTCATCGATGCCGCGGTGGCGGAGGTGTTCGAAGATCTCGACGCGGCCATCGGCGCCGCGAGCGACCCGGCCGTCTCGCCCATGTCCCGGATGCGTCAGCAGGGCCTGGCCTATGTGCGCTTCGCCTTGCAGCATCCCGGTCAATACCGAGTCGCCACCGCCGCCTCGCCCGGCGAAGGTCCCTCCGCGGTGGACGTGGTGCTGGGTAGTGGTGCGTTCCAACGATTTTCGCAGACGGTGCAGGAGGCGATGGACTCCGGCGTGATCGCGCCCGGCGACCCGATGCCGCTGGTGCTCGAACTCTGGGCCGCCGCCCACGGCATCGCGTCGCTGCTCATCGCCAAACCCCATCTGCCGTGGGGCGATGCCGAAGCCGTCGCCGACCGGGTCATGGCGGCGGCCTGCCTCGGGCATGCGGTCCTGGACGTCATCGGCGGGGAAACGCCGGATCCCGACGAGGGTGCGCGGTGGTTGGCGCAGTTGCGGGAGGAGGGGTAGGCCGACCGCTCACGCCGACCGGATTCGGCCGCCGGTCACGACACCGAATCCGACGGCGAGTTCCAGGTGTTGCACATCCAGGTGCGGTTGTTGTCGTGTCCCTGGTCGTACCACGCCCCGTAGTGGTCGGGCGTACCGTGATCGCGCATATCGCCCGCTTGGTCGCCGCGACGATAGTTGGTCTGACGAATCCTTCCGACCTGATCGGTGGTGAGCGAGCCGACGAATTGCGATGAACCCACCCACATTCCGCCGAAGCACTGCGCTTCCAGCTCCAGGCGACGCGACAACTCCAATCCCACCGCGGACCGCACCCCCGCGTCGTAGCGATCCTTGTTCTCCTTGTCGGAGATGCCGGAGATCCCTTGTACGTGATGTCCGTACTCGTGTGCGAACACCGAGGCGTAGATCTCGGCCTGGTCGCCGAATTGTTCGACCTGCAGATGATCGAGCGGCATATAGATCGTGTTGTTGGTCGAGCAGTAGAACGCCGCGTAGTTGCCGCCCGAACTGGTGCAGGGCGAGACGGCGTCCACACCGCGCGCGGGCACGCTGACCGTCGGACTCGAGAACGGCAGGTTCGCCGCCTGCAGGACCGGCTGCCACATCCGGTCCAGGCAGTCCTTCTCCGCGTTGAAGAAGGCGATGGCGGCCGCGACACTCGAACCCCAACGCGGATAACCGCATTCGATATTGATCAGGCCGGAGTCGTGATCGCCGAACAGCGGATTGTTCGCGGTGGCGACAACCGGTTGCGGTCCGGCCGGTTTCGTCGACGTCGGCGCGGCACGCGTGGTTCGCGTCGCGGCCCGGGTGGTGGTGGAGCGAGCCGAGGTGGGGTAGGTGGTGACCTCGGAACTGGACGTGGACGGGTCGCTCGTGCTCGTGGCCCACGTGGGCGTCGTATACGTGAAACTCGGCGCCGACGTCGAATACGACGACGCCGACGAATTGTCACGACCTCCCATGGTCGCGAACGCGACCAAGCCGCCGACCACCACGAAGACGAACAGCACGGCGAAAACCGCACCGACCGCGCCGCCACCGGACCTCGGCGGTGGATAGGGACGGCCGTAATAGCCGGGCGGCGGCAACGGCGGACCGCCGTACGGACCGACCGGATACGCACCCGGCGGCGGCAGCGGCGCACCGTACGGTGGTCGCGGACCGGGCGGCGGATACCCCGGCGGTGGGCCGTATCCGGGTGGTGGTCCGTACCCGGGCGGCGGACCGTAAGGCGGGCGCCCGTGTGGCGGAACATCGTGTGGCGGTGGGTATCTCGGCGGTTGCGGCATGGCGGATCAGCTCACCTGTCCGGACGGCGCGATGAAGGTGTTGCAGGGCGCGGTCGCGTTCTTGTCGAATCCGGTGCTCCACCAGTCGCCGGCGTGTTCCGCGGTGCCGTGGCTGCGCATATCGCCGGCGCTGTCACCCCGGCCGTAGGCATCCTTGCGCGCGGACTGCGCCTGCACCGGCGTCAGCGACTTCCCGCCGGCCGAGGACGCGAAGTACATGCCGTCGAAACAGTTGGCCTGCAATTCGATTCGTCGCGAGAGGTCGAGCCCCTCGTCGCTGTAGAGGCCGGTCTGGCGGCGTTGTTTGTTGGCCGCGCCGAGAATCCCGGACAGCGCCTGGATGTGGTGACCGTATTCGTGGGCGAAGACCGAGAGGTAGATCTCCCAGTGATCGTGGAACATATCCGTCTGCAGCTGACTGATCGGCATGTAGATGGTCTGATCCGCACCGCAGTAGAAGGCCGCGAAATTGCTGCTCGATCCACTGCACGGCGTGGTGATGCCCGAAGTATTCGCGGTGACAACGAGTTTCGGCGGGCTGAAACTCAACTTCGCCTGCTCCAGCACCGGCTTCCAGGCGTCGGCCAGACAGGCTGCGGCACTGTCGAAGAACGCGCGCGCAGCGTCGACCTGCGTGCTCCACGGGGTGTACGGGCAGCGCGCCGGATTCAGCGGCGAACCGGGATCGGCCAGAAGCGGATTGGCGCCGGTCTCGGGAACGCCCGCGGAATCCTTACCGGGCGGCGGGTTGTAGCTGTAGTTGCCGTGTTCTCCCGTATGCGAGGCCGCGTCGAATCCGGTCCGCACGGCGAAGCGGATGAGGCCCGAGGTGACGATCAGCAGCACCACGACGACGACCGCGCCGAAGCCCCCGCCACCTCGCTTGCGCGGCGGAGCGGAGCGCGGACCGGCCGGACCGTACGGCCGCGGCGGTGGCACGGGTGGACGATGCCCGGGCGGCACGGACGGTCGATAACCTTGTCCCGCACCGTATCCGGGATGTCCGCCATAACCCGGAGCGGCGGGGTAAGGCGGAGGCCCGGTGGGCGATGCGTAACCTGCATAGCCGGGCGGCGGATATCCGGGCGGTGCCGTCTGGCCGTACCCCGGCGGCGGTCCCGGACGCTGCCGGCCGCCCGGACCATGGGGTGGAACCGGCCGTCCGCCCGGCGGATTCGGGCCGTGCCCGTAGGGTGGTCGACTCACTCCCCCACTCCCCCTTGTCCGTTCCTCATCCGGCGACAGCCACCACTCTCCGGCGACAGCCGCCGACGCAGAATAGCAAGCCGCCGGATTCGCGACGCCTGCTCGCACAATGGCCCACCGCTAAGCTACTGCCCCATGCTGATCTTTCGGGGGGGCGCGTTCGGCGCTCTGTTGTTGATAGCGGCCGGGCTGTTCGCCGCAGCACCGGCCGCGCGGGCACAGGAGCCCGCAGGTGTGTCGATCATCGCGGATGTCAAACTCAGCGAGGCCGGTCTGCTCGAGGTGGCGGAAACCGTGAAGGTACCGCCGGGTGGTCAGTTCCACATGGCGTTGCCGTTGCGGGTGGGACGCGACGACGGGAGTGAACGCCGTTTCGGTGTGACCGACATCTCCAGTACCGGACCGGGTTCGGCGAAGGTGGCGGGCGATGTGTTCAGTGTGGACGCGCCGCCGGGGGAATCGTCGTTCAAGTACACCGTGCACGGCACGGTCAGCGATGCGCCGGGTACGCAACTGTTCCATTGGACGGGGGCCCTCAACACCGATGTCGCCTCGTTCGACGGTTCGGTGATCAGCCCGAGTTATCGGATGGGGATCGCCGACTGCACGGTCGGCTCGGTGGGTAGCACCCGCAAATGCAACGACGCCCGCGTCGAACCGGATGGCGTACTCACCATGCACGAGGAGAATCTGCACAAGGGCGACATTCTCGATGTGACCCTGCAGGTACCGCCCGGCACGGTGAAGGCCAACGCCGATATTCGCGGCGGCCGCGGGACGGGCGCCTTCGCCGTCACCGCACCGGTGCTGATCGCCTTCGGTGTCCTGCTGGCGGCGCTGGCCGCCTTCGGCGCCTATCTGGCCTGGGCTCGCCGCCAGGACGCCGCGGCCCTGACCACCACCGGATCTCTGGATCCGGTGCAGCGCAACGGAAACCACAGCGAATTCGTCTCTCCCGACGGCATTCTGCCCGGTGAGGCGGGACTGTTGCTCGACGGCTCCGCCGATGCGGCCGATATCGCCGCCACCGTGGTGGATCTGGCGGTGCGGCGCTATCTGTGGATCGCGCCGGTGAGCGATTCGGACTGGCGCATCACCCGGGTGAATCCCGTCGACGATCAACTGCGCAGCTACGAAAAGCACGTCTATACGACCCTGCTGCCCGAGGGCGCCGACTCGGTTCTGCTGTCGGAACTGCGGGCGCCGGGTCGCGTCGCCGCCGAGCCCGTACGCTCCGCGCTGCGCCGCGACGCGCTCGAACGCGGCACGCTGATCGATCACGATCGGCGCGGACTCGCCTTCTGGATCGGCGTCGCGCTGCTGGTGATCGGGGTGGGGGCCACCGTCGGCCTCGCCGTCGCCGGCGGATATGCGCTGGTCGGCGTGGCCATCGCGCTCGGCGGCGCGGCCATGCTGCTACTCGGCCGGTATCTGCCGGCGCGGACCGCCGCGGGCCGCGCGCTCGCCGCACAGGTGAAAGCTCTGCAGAACGGTCTGGACGCGCAGCGGCCCGATCAGATCCCGCCGGCCGATCGCGAACTGCTGTTCTCGCGGGCGCTACCGTTCACGATCATCGGTGGCCGGGCCGACAACTGGATCCGCACCTTCCGCGATGTGGATCCCGGGGCCGATCGTCAGGCCGGGCTCTACTGGTTCGGTGGCTTCGATCGCGAGCGGAATCTGCACCGGTTCGCCGGGCATTTCCCGTATTTCATCACCGCACTGGAGGGGCTTTTCACGACGGCGGGTCGCTGACCCGCCGGATGACCTCGTAGGCCGCCCGAGGGGTGGTGCGGCCTTCGGCTACGGCGGGCAGCAACCCGACCAGCCCCCACGACAGGAATGTGGTCTCGGGCTCCGCACTGCCCTGGCCGGCAAGGATCTCGGCGAACATTTGCTGGGCGCCACGCACGACGACCATGGTGCTCTTGGGGCCGAGCAACGCCCGATAGACCTCGCGATGCCCCTCGGCCAATTCGATGATGGTTCGTATCGGGTCACCCGGGCGGCGGGCGAGCGCCGCACGCAGGAATTCGGTTCCACTGACCACGAGCAGGTCGTCCTTGCTGCGGAAGTGGGCGTAGAACGTCGAACGGCCGACATCGGCGCGGTCGAGGATGTCCTGCACGGTGATCCGGTCGTAGGGGCGTTCGATCATGAGCTCGATCAGGGCGCGATGCAGCGTGCTGCGGGTACGCCGGACGCGGCGGTCGTTATCGGACACTGTGCCTCCGGGTGTGCGGAAACGAACGGTTTCGGTGCTTTTGCCTCTGGTGGGAGCAGCCGCTTCACCAGATCATGAACACATGTTCCGAATCGAACAAGACCCCCAGGGCATTTTGATCACCAACCCGCGCGGCTACAGCGCGTTCACCACCGTCTTCTTCGGCGGCAGACGCCGACGACACGCGGCCGCCCTCGCCGCTGCCAGTGGCGCGGAACCCGGCGGACGCGCCCTCGATATCGCCAGCGGGCCGGGCACATTGGTGTTCGCGCTGGCCGACCGGGTCGGACCCCGCGGTGAAGTCGTCGGTATCGATGCCGCCCGCGAGATGGTCGAGTACGCCACCGCCCGGTCCGGCAACCGGACGAACTGCCGCTTCGAGTACGGCGTGGCCCAGTCGCTGCCGCTGCCGGACGCTTCGTTCGACGTCGTCACCTGCACGTTCGGGATGCATCACATTCCCGAGGCGGATCGTGGGAACGCCCTGTCGCAGATGTGGCGGGTACTACGGCCGGGTGGACGGGTTCTCCTGGCCGATATGGCGCCCGTGGGTGTGCACGGGCGGCTGACGAAGCTGCTCAGCAGGCATATGGATCCCACCGAGATCGATATCCGGCGGTACCGGAATCCCTTGGAGCAAGCGGGTTTTCAGGACTCGGAGTATCGGACGGTGCAACCGTCGACAGGTGTGCTGACCGGCGTCAAGCCCGCATAGGGCCACAGGCACGGCCGGGACGGTGGACCCCGCCCCGGCCGCCGAGTCTTCGCCCGTGGACTCGGCCGCCGCTCGTCTGCTCAGCGCGAGCGCCGGGTCCTCAGCGCGAGCGTGTGGCCCGGCGCAGCGCCGACAGCGGATCGGCGTAGCAGACGCTGAGTGAGGTGACGGCCGCGGCATGCTCCTGAACCCGCCCGCCGAATCGGCTGATCCGCAGATCCGCCGGGGCGAGAGTGGTGGCGCGACCGAAGGCCTGCACGACTCGTTCGAGTCCCGGCCGGTAACCGGTGAAGGCCTGTCCACCCAGCACCACCCGATCGGGATTGAACATGTCGCGCACCAGAGCCGCGGTGTTGCCGAGGATTTCGGCCCGCTCGAACAGCATGTCGCGAGCCGGGGCGGAACCCTGTTCGGCGGCACGGTACAGCTCGGCGATCACCGGTTTCCGCGGCGCCTCCCGCTTCGGCACGATGCCGGCGCGGACGGCGCGAGCCAGCACGGCCGCCTCGCCGACCGTGGCCTCCAAGCAGCCCCGCCGGCCGCAGGAGCAATCGATGTCGGATCCGGTCGGCAGATGCGCGATCGAACCCGGGCCGTTCGCCGGGGTGTAGACGCGATCGTGCAGCGTGACCGCGACACCGACCGTCTCCCGGCCGTAGATGTAGAGGCTGCTGCCGGGCCGGTCCTGGGCGCCGGAACGATCCGGCGCGCCGGTGGTGAGCAGCAGTTCGGCCGCGGCCATCGCCTCCACGTGGGCGGCGACCGAAACCGGCAGGTCCAGCACGGTGGCGAAGATCGGGCCGACCGGCGCCGACTGCCAATCCAGGCGAGGATGATCCACGACGCCGGCGACGGGATCGACCCGTCCGGCCAGCGCCACACCGACCCACAACGGCCGCCGCCGCGGCAATCGGTCCAGGAAGGCCTTGGCGCTGCGCGCGATGATGGTGATGGCCGCCTCCTGCGCGGCCTGCGGGGTGGCGATCTCCAACCCGCCGAGAATGCGGCCGGACAGATCGGCTGCCACGATCCGGGTGAGATTCGCACCGATATGGACGCCCAGTGTGGCGAATCGGTCGGTATCGACCTCGAACGGCACGCGGGGCCGTCCGACCGCACCGGATGCGGTGAGGTCGGCGCGCTCTCGCAACAGTCCGGACGAAAGTAGCGCCGACACTTGACGATTCACGGTGGCGATGCTCAAACCGGTTGTCTGAGCGGCGTTGTCGCGGAAGATGGGTCCGCGGGTGGCGGTACGCAGGACAGCGGCCGCCGGATTGTCGGTGATCCGCAATTCCGGCGGCACCACCGGCCGCGGCACAGTGCGTACCGGCCGCGGACGAGAAGGGGAAGACTGTCGTTCGAGAATGGGGCTCGTCATGGGGGGAAGTCCTTGTCGAAAGTCTCGTGAAGAGACGACTACATCGGCAACAAGGCAGCGAGAAGGGCCCGAAAAGGGTCGACAGACGGACGACTGGAGCGGTCTCAGCTGCGCGGCCGGGAACAACACAGTTCCCGCTGCCGCGGCAGCCGCACACCGAGCGCCACGGTCACATAGGTGACCCGTGCGCGGTTCGAACGGCTGGTGGACATGTGTAAAACGGTAACACCCCGATTCCGCGCCGCGCCAGCGAACGGTCACGGCACATATTGCGCTCACACTGATTCGAATGCGGGCCCGCATCGCCGCAGGTGGCGCATTACCTTCGATCGCCCGGATTTCAGCAGGTCCGCCGCTCGGGCGGGCGGCGGATAACCGCACGACCGGCCGGCGCCGCCCGTGCGGCCGGCACTCCCGCCCGGGCCCCGCCGTTACGCTCGGAAACCGCAGGTCACAAGCGTGAGGAGGTGGAAATGACGGCCGATCCGGTACCCCTGCGTCAGCAGCACGGGTCCGCTGCCGACCACCCGGCTTCCGGGGCGGAGACGACGACGGCCGCCGCCGGCGCCCGCACCATTCGCAAGGCGGATCGGGCCCGACAGGTGGCCGATGTGCTGCGCCAGCAGATCCACACCGGCCAGTGCTGCGACCCGCTGCCCACCGAATCCGAACTCGCCGCGGAATTCGCCGTCTCCCGCAACGCGGTGCGCGAGGCACTGGCACTGCTGCGCGACGAGGGCCTCATCGGCCGGGTCCAGCGAGTGGGAACCTATGTGGCGCAACGCAAATACGATCACGGCCTGGACAGCCTGCGCGGCCTGAAGGAAACGCTGCGCGGGCACGGCGAGGTGCGCAACGAGGTGCGCGCGGCGGTGCGCCTCACGCCACCGCCCGCGGTTGCCAACCGGCTCGGCCTGGAACCCGGCGAATCCGCGGTCTACCTGGAGCGGCTGCGCTACCTGGGTGATCTGCCCCTGAGCCTGGACCACACCTATCTGGCCCCGGACATCGGCGAGCGGGTACTCGACTGCGATCTGCGGTCGGAGGACATCTTCGGGCTCATCGAACAGATCAGCGGCCAGTCGCTCGGTTCGGCCGATCTGGCGGTGGAGGCCATCACCGCCGACATCCACAGCGCCGCCACCCTGCAGGCTCCCGAGGGCAGCGCACTGCTGCTGCTGGAACGTCTCACCTATCTCGCCGACGGGCGCCCGGTGGATCTCGAGTACATACGTATGCGTGGTGATCGGATCACTTTGCGAGACAGCCTGATTCGCACCACGGAAAGCAACGATTGGAGGCTGAGCCGCCATGGCGTCGGTCAATCAGCGGGCTGATGTCCCGGTAACCATCGACGAATCGCTGTGCATCGAGGGGTGCACGCTGTGTGTGGAGATCTGCCCGCTGGATTCGCTGGCGATCAATCCGGACAACGGCAAGGCGTTCATGCACGTCGACGAGTGCTGGTACTGCGGGCCGTGCGCGGCGCGCTGTCCCACCGGCGCCGTCACCGTCAATATGCCGTATCTGCTGCGCTGAATCGCGCAGCGGACTCTTTCAGTGGCCGCCCTCGGCCCGATTTCGAGGAAATACCATGAAGTACCGTCGTGCCCGCATACTGGCCGCCGCCCTGATCGCCACCCTGGCCGCCGGATGCTCGCTCGAGCAGACCGGATCCGGGGACACCGTCCGGGTGGTCGTCGGCTATCAGTCCAAGACCATCAATACCGTCACCGCCGGAACGCTGCTGCGCGCCAGGGGTTTCCTGGAGAAGCGCCTGAACGACCTGACCGCGAAAGGTGGGCCGAAATATCAGGTCGAATGGCAGGACTACGACACCGGCGCGCCGATCACCGCGCAGATGATCGCGGAGAAGATCGATATCGGTTCGATGGGCGATTACCCCCTGCTGATCAACGGTTCCCGAACCTCCGCCAGTGAGCGTTCGGCCACCGAATTGGTCTCGATCACCGGCTACCAGCCGCGGGGTTCCCTGAATATGGTTGTCACCGCGCCGAATTCGACGGCGACCTCGCTGTCGGATCTGGCGGGCAAGAAGGTGTCCGCGAGCGTCGGCTCCGCCGGTGACGGCACTCTGCGCCAGGCCCTGAGCCGCGCGAACATCGACCCCGCGCACGGTGTGGACGTGCTCAACCAGCAACCGCAGATCGGCGCGTCGGCATTGGAATCCGGTCAGGTGCAGGCGCTTTCGCAATTCGTGGCATGGCCCGGCCTGCTCGTTTTCCAGGACAAGGCCAAGCTGCTCTACGATGGCGCCGAGTTGAACGTGCCGACATTCCACGGTGTGGTGGCCCGTCGTGATTATTCGAAATCCCATCCCGAGGTGCTCGATGCATTCCTGCAGGCGCAACTTGACGCCACCGATTTCCTGCACGCGAAACCGCTCGAAGCCGCGCAGCTGGTCGCTGACAACTCCGGACTGCCGGCGGAGGTCGTCTACCTCTACAACGGACCCGGGGGAACCTCGTTCGACACGCCCCTGAAGCCGCAGCTCGTCCAGGCGTTCAAGGGTGATGTTCCGTATCTGAAGTCGATCGGCGACTTCGCCGATTTCGATATCGACAAATTCGTCGACGACGCCCCGTTGCGGAAAGCCTTCGCCGAACGCGGTGCGAATTACGATGCGGCCGTGGCGAACTTCGCCAATCCCGCGCCGATCACGGGCACCGATCCGAGCGCCGGTAAACCGGTCTCCGATGCGGCCCTCGCCGGCGAGATCTGGTTCGACGGCCAGGCTGCCGCACAGTCCGCGGGCAACCCCACCGATCTGCTGCGCGCAGTGAAAGCCGCACGGGCGCAGGGGAAGAAGATCCGCGCCGCCTACGTACCGGATGCGGAACTCGGGACTCGCTGGTTCGCGGACAAGGCGCAGTGGGTGCGCGAGGGCGATACCTACCTGCCCTTCATCACCCCCGGCGCGGTGCAGCGATACCAGGCCCGCCACCCCGGTGCGGTCGCCGTGAGTTACGACCAGGCCATCGGTGAGGTGCGGTCGTGAGCGCCACCACCATCCCGGTCGACGCCGGCGCTCCGGACATCGCCACGGCACGGGAAACCACTGCGCCCGCGGCGGCCCCCACACACGACGGCACCGCACGGCTGTGGGGCTCGCGGCTGGTTCGGGTGGCCTCCATCGTCGTCGCGCTGATCGCCTGGCAAGTGCTGACCGCCAACCATATTCGGCTGTGGGTCCGCTTCGATACGCTGCCGACGGTCACCCAGATCCTGCACCGGCTGCGGGTGCAGGTGCATACCGACACCTTCTGGCTGGACCTCGGCCAATCATTGATCCGCATTCTCAGCGGCTTCGGGCTGGCCGCGGTGATCGGTGTCGCGACCGGGGTGGCGCTTGGGCGTTCACGCTGGTTCGCCGACATCTTCGGACCGCTGACCGAGTTGGCCCGCCCCATTCCGGCGGTCGCGATCGTGCCGGTGGCCATCCTGCTGTTTCCCACCGACGAGGCCGGCATCGTGTTCATCACCTTCCTCGCCGCCTACTTCCCGATCATGGTGAGCACCCGGCACGCGGTGCGGGCACTGCCGACCATCTGGGAGGAATCGGTGCGCACGCTGGGCGGCAACCGCTGGGACGTGCTGGTGCGGGTGGTGTTGCCGGGCAGCCTGCCGGGCGTGTTCAGCGGGCTGTCGGTCGGGATCGGCGTCGCGTGGATCTGTGTGGTTTCGGCCGAAATGATCTCCGGGCGCCTCGGCGTCGGCTACCGCACCTGGCAGGCATACACGATCGTCGACTATCCCGGTGTGTTCGTCGGCATCATCACCATCGGCGTGCTGGGCTTCGCCACCTCGGCGGCCATCGAATTGCTGGGACGGCGCGCCACCCGCTGGCTGCCACGTGCCGGAGAGGTGACGAAATGAGCTCGACCGCAATGGGTTTGCGACTCGACCAGGTGGACCTTCGCTACGGTGGCGCACCTGTGCTGGACGGGCTGACACTCGATATCCGCGCGGGCGAGATCCTCGTCCTGACCGGACCGTCCGGATGCGGGAAATCCACGGTGCTGCGCGCTCTGGCCGGCCTGCTGCCGCCCCGCTCCGGACGCGCGCTCGCGGACGGCGACACGATCACCGGGCCCTCCCGCGACCGGGCGATGGTGTTTCAGGACAATGCGCTGTTGCCCTGGCGCACTGTGCGTTCCAATATCGAGCTGGCGTTGAAGTTGCGCGGGGAGCCGCGGGCTACCCGTCGAGCGCAGGCCGAGCGCTGGATCGAGGAGGTCGGGCTCACCGGTTTCGGCGACTATCTGCCCAAGAGCCTGTCGGGCGGTATGCGCCAGCGCGTACAACTCGCGCGCGGGCTGGCCGGGGCGCCGCGCGCGGTACTGATGGACGAGCCGTTCGGCGCTCTGGACACTCCGACGCGAATGACCATGCAACGACTTCTGATTCAAACCTGGCAGACCCATCCCACCACGGTCGTCTTCGTCACCCACGACGTGGACGAGGCGCTGACCCTCGGGGACCGGGTCGCGGTGCTCGGCGGCACCGACCGTGCCCTGCATTCGCTGATCGCGGTGCCGAACCCGCGCGGCAAGGACGTCGATCGCAGCGCCGAGCATGCCGAAATCCTTGCCGCTCTCGATCGTTCGCCGCGGTCGGCCGCTGCCTGAGCCGCCCCGACTATTCACCTCTCTGGAGTGTGCTGATGAAGATTCCCGAGCTGTCCGACACCGTGCGCCTGGACTGCGATGTGCTGGTGATCGGCGGCGGAACCGCCGGCACCATGGCCGCGCTCACCGCCGCGGAGAACGGCGCGAACGTGCTGCTGCTGGAGAAGGCGCACGTGCGTCACTCCGGCGCGCTGGCCATGGGCATGGACGGCGTGAACAACGCCGTCATCCCGGGTAAGGCGGAGCCGGAGGATTACGTCGCCGAGATCACCCGCGCGAACGACGGAATCGTCGACCAGCGCACGGTGTATCAGACCGCGACCCGCGGTTTCGCCATGGTGCAGCGGCTGGAACGCTACGGCGTGAAGTTCGAGAAGGACGCCTACGGCGAGTACGCGGTGCGCCGCGTGCACCGCTCGGGCTCCTATGTGCTGCCGATGCCGGAGGGCAAGGACGTCAAGAAGGCGCTCTACCGCGTCCTGCGGCAACGCAAGATGCGGGAACGGATCCGGATCGAGAACCGGCTCATGCCGGTGCGGGTCCTCACCGACGGCGGTCGCGCGGTCGGTGCGGCCGCGCTCAACACCCGGACCGGGGTGTTCGTGGCGGTCGGCGCGAAGGCGGTGATCCTGGCGACCGGACCGTGCGGCCGGCTCGGGCTGCCGGCGTCGGGCTATCTGTACGGCACCTACGAGAATCCAACCAACGCCGGCGACGGGTACGCGATGGCCTATCACGCCGGCGCGGAGTTGTCGGGTATCGAATGCTTCCAAATCAATCCGCTGATCAAGGACTACAACGGGCCGGCCTGCGCCTATGTCGCGAACCCCTTCGGCGGATATCAGGTGAATGCCGCCGGTGAGCGTTTCGTCGACTCGGACTACTGGTCCGGGCAGATGATGGCGGAGGTGAAGCGGGAGATCGAGTCCGCGCGCGGGCCCATCTATCTGAAGGTCTCGCATCTGCCCGAGGAGACGCTCGACGCGCTCGAGGGCATCCTGCACACCACCGAGCGACCGACCCGGGGCACCTTCCACGCCAACCGCGGCCACGACTACCGCACCCACGACATCGAGATGCACATCTCCGAAATCGGTTTGTGCAGTGGGCATTCCGCCTCCGGAGTGTGGGTGGACGAACACGCGCGCACCACGGTCCCGGGGTTGTACGCGGCGGGCGATCTCGCGTGCGTACCGCACAACTACATGATCGGGGCGTTCGTCTACGGGGATCTGGCGGGCGAGCACGCGTCGTCGACGCTTACGGAAGTGCCTGCGCCGCAGACTCTTCCGGATGATCAGCTGGCCGCGGCGCACGAACTGATCTACCGTCCGCTGCGCCATCCCGACGGCCCGCCGCAGCAGCAGGTCGAATACAAGTTGCGTCGTTTCGTCAACGACTACGTCGCGCCGCCGAAGACGCAGACCAAACTGTCGCTGGCGGTGGAGACCTTCGAGCGGATGCGGCAGGAGATCGCCGAGATGGGCGCGGACACCCCGCACCAACTGATGCGGTGCGCCGAGGTCGATTTCATCCGTGACTGCGCCGAGATGGCGGCCCGGTCCTCGCTGACCCGCACCGAATCACGGTGGGGTCTGTACCACGACCGCGCCGACCTGCCCGAACGCAACGACGAGGAGTGGCGCTACCACCTGAACCTGCGCAAGGGCGCCGACGGCGAGATGGAATTCCTGAAGCGCCCGGTCGCCCCGTATTTCGTGCCGGTGCCGGAATGGGAGGATCTGCCGCGCGCCGAGCTCGAGCCGGTCGCGGTGGCGCAGCCGGAACTGATCGCCGGCCCGCCCCGGACCGGAGCATCGGCGACCGGCGCCGCACCCCGTCCCGGAATCACGATCCCCGCCCCCGCCGACGACTCCGCCGCACCCCGGATCGCGCTCCTGCTCAGGCTGGACAGCCCGGCGGTCGCCGAGCTGCGTGACTATCTGGACGACAGCGACCCCCGGGTGCGAGCCACCGCGCTCTCGGTGCTGACCGAGGGCACTCCGGACGGATTCGCCGATGCCCTGATCGCCGCGCTCGGCGACCACGACGCCGGCGTTCGCGCCGCGGCCGTCTCCGGCCTGCGCGAGCTGATCGAAATCCTGCCGCCCGCAGGACAATTGACCGCACACGCCGAATCGCCCGACCCGCTCGTGCGAGCCGCGGTGGTGGATCTGCTGCGCGCCCAGCGCCGCGGCTCGGCGGACCTGTTCGGCAAGGCCGTGGTGGACAGCGACCACCGCGTTCGCATCGAAGGTGTGCGCGCACTGGTCTCCCTCGACGACTGGCCGGCCCTCACCGCCGCCGCGTTCGACGAGAACCGGGAGGTCCGGGTGGCCGTCGCCCGCGGCCTGGCCGAGGTCGGCGCCGGCGGCGCCGACACGATCCGCGCCCTGGTCGGCGACCGCGATCCCCTGGTCCGCGCCGCCGCCCTCGCCGCCCTGGCGCGACTCGGCGATTCGTCCGATGCGGCGATTCTGACCGCGGCGCTGAAGGATTCGGCCTGGCAGGTCCGCGAGGGCGGCGCCCGAGGCTGGGCCGGACTGGGCCCGCACGCCGCGTCCGAGGCGCTGGAATCCGCCCTGACCGACACCCATCCGGACGTCCGCAAAGCCGCCGTCCTGACCCTCTCGCATTGGCCCGACCACGCGGCCGTCCGAACCGCCCTCCAGGTGGTACTCGCGGATACCGACGCCGACGTCCGCGCCTACGCCCGCCGCACCCTGGAGGCCGCGTGAGGCGGAGGGCAGCGATTCGTCGCGCCGCGCGGGGACTCGGCCTGCCTTCACAGTTCCCTCAGAAAGCCGGTCTACGCTCTGCGCAATTATCGGTCGACTCAGCTGAAGGAAACTGATGGCCAGGATTGCCAGGAACCTTCGCCACGCCGCCACGCTGATCGCAGCATCGGTCGGGGTAGGCGCCGCATCCATCCCGCTCACCGCGCACGCGGCTCCGCTGCCGACTTTTCCGGTAGGCGCACCCGAATACACGGTGGATGTGAACACCCCGGCCGCGGCGCCCGGCTACATCTACTACAGCAACGGTGTCAGTGCGGCGGCGCTGGTTCCGGGGGCGGGTAAGGCGCTGTCGGCCGTTCCGGCTACCGCTCCGGCGAATATCGTGGTGGACAAGGCCGGGCATGAGGTCTGGCGCTATACGCCTCCCGCCGGACAGGACGTCTCGAACTTCCGCACCCAGACGTACCAGGGCAAACGGGTGCTGACGTGGTGGCAGGGCGGCACCGTCGGCGGGCACGGCTCGGGTGCCGACTACATCGCCGACGAACACGGCAACGTCATCGAAACCCTCGATGCCGGTGGCGCTCCCAGCGATGTGCACGAATTCCGCCTGACTCCCGACGGCCGAGCGCTGATCACGTCGTATCAGGAGGTGGACGCCGATCTGTCCGCGATCGGCGGCCCGAAGAACGGCAAGATGTACGACACCGTCGCCACGGTGGTCGACGTGGCGAGCAAGCGAGTTCTGTTGCGCTGGAGCGCCGCCGAGCACGTCCCGCTCACCGACACCACCACCCCCGGCAAACTTCCCGGCAGCGACACCTACGACCCGTACCACATGAATTCGATCGCACTGGATCCCGATGGCGATCTGGTGATCTCGATGCGCGATACCTCCACCGTCTACGACGTCGACATCCACACCGGTGCGATCAAGTGGCAACTCGGCGGCAGGCATTCGACTTTCGATCTCGGCCCCGGCGTCGAATTCGCATTCCAGCACGATGCGGAATTCGCCGACCCGGATACGCTGCGCCTGTTCAACAACAACTCCAGCGGCTTCGAGACACTGGGCGTGTCGAGTGTGCAGTGGATCCACCTGGACTTCGACAACCACCGAGCCACATTGGTGCGCAACCAAACCCACCCCGCCGGCCTGACCGCCTTCGCCATGGGCGACGCCCAGCCGCTCCCCAACGGCAACACCCTGGTGGGCTGGGGCATGGCACCGCATATTTCGGAATTCACCCCGACCGGCGAGATGGTCTACGACGCCCGGTTGCCGCTGGGCACCTACCGAGCCTTCCCCGCCGACTGGGCACCGAACTGAGGACGACATCGCCCCTCTCGAATTGGAACTTCGGTCGAGAGGGGCGATTTCGCGTTCCCGATCAACCAGCGGCGACGCCGACAGCGGCGGGCGTGACCGCGCGTGCGCCGGCCTGGGCTGCGCCCACTCCGGCACCGATTACCGCGGCAGCGGCAAAGGCCAGCTGAATCGAAAGCCCTGTCTCCGTTCGTTATATTCGATCTGTGCGCCCTGCTCGACGGGGTTGCGCGGTTCGGACGAAGGGGGCGGGGTGGCGACGTGAACGCATCCGATAGCTACCACACACCGGGCGGGGCGGCCCGATGAGCAGTGGTCAGGTGCACGTCGATCCGGACAAAATCCGCACACATGCGAAAAATGTTCAGGGCGTGAGTGATTCACTGAACGTGGCGCTACAGGCCGTTCAGGCCGTCTCGGTGCCGACCGACGCCTTCGGGAAGTTGTGCTCGTTCCTGCCGCCGCTGTTCGTCGACACGGTCGAAGACGGCGGACTGCAGGCGATCAAGACCGCCGCCGACGCGTTGAACGCGGATGCGGGCACGCTCGGCCAGGTCGCGACCTCGCTGCAGAGCACCGATTCGGCGAATGCGAGCGAGCTGGCTTCGGTGAAACCCGAGGCCACCTGGTGACGACGGAAGCCGACAACCCGCTGATCGCCCAGCGGGAGGATTCCACGAAGTCCTACACCGGCATCGGAATCGCCGAATCGGTTGCCGACGTGCACGATGCGATCTCCTCCGGATCGTGGGTCGACGGCGGCCTCGCAGTGCTCGGCGCAGGGATGGAGGCCGTGTCCTTGGCGGTCGATCCGATCGGCACGCTCGCCTCCTACGGCGTCGGTTTCCTGATGGAGCACGTGAAACCGCTGCAGGAAGCGCTGGATTGGGTGGCCGGCGATCCGGATACGGTGCAGGCGTATGCCAAGACCTGGGAGAACGTCTCCACCCACATCAAGCAGGTCGCCGACGATCACAAGAAGTCCGTCGATCAGGACGTGGCCGACTGGGTCGGCAGCGCGGGGGACGCCTACCGAACCCAGGCGGCCGAGACGAATTCGCTGCTGGCCGCGGCATCGAATGCGGCTTCGGCGGGCTCGTCGGCGATCGCGATGGCCGGCGGCGTGGTGGCGTTCGTCCGCCAGACCGTGCGCGACCTCATCGCCCAGGCCGTGGGCCGGTTGGCCGCGTGGGCGGCCGAAGAGGTGTGCACGCTGGGCGTGGCCACCCCGTTGGTGGCCGCGCAGGCGACCACGTTCGTGGCGAAGGTACTGACCACGATCGCCAAACTGTTCCGCAAGCTCGCCTCGACCTTCAAGAAGCTCACGCCCCTGCTGCACAAGCTCAAGGGTGCGTGGGAAGACATCATGAAGGCACTGAAGCGCGGACGCGGCGGCACGCATATCGACGGCGCGAAACCGCATACGAAAACCACTGCCGGCGATACGCATCCGAGCTCACACAAGCCGGACACGCCGGACAAACACGGCAAACCGCACGACGACGGCGCCGATACGCACAGCACCTCACACGACGGTTCCGGCGATCCGGACGACGGTTCGACCGGTAAACCCAGGAACGACCCGCATCAGCAAGCGGACAAGGATCAGGGCAGCGGCACTCATGCCGCGGAATCCGGACCGGAGAATTCCCGCACCGAGAAGCAGGTCACCGGATGTGGTGATCCGGTCGACGGGGCGACGGGTGAATTCCTGCTGCCGGAAACGGATCTCGAACTTCCCGGGGTGCTGCCGCTGGAGTTGCGGCGGCGCCATCGCTCCGACTACCGGTTCGGCCGCTGGTTCGGACCCTCGTGGTCGGCGACGCTGGATATCCGGATCGTGGTCGAGTCCGCGACCGTCACCTTCATCGGTGACGACGGCATCATGCTCGCCTACCCGCATTCCGAACCCGGCGATCCCGTCCTGCCGCTGAACGGTGAACTGCGCTGGCCCCTGGTGCGCACCGACACCGGCGGATATCGCGTCAGCGATCCGGATCGCGAGCTGAGCTGGTGTTTCGAGCCCGAGGCCACGCTCGAGGGACTCGACGTGCGATTGGGCAACTACGCGATCAGCGCGATCGTCGACCGGCACCACAACCTGATCCGATTCCACTACGACAGCGACGGGTCACCGATCGAGGTTTCGCATTCGGGCGGGTACCGGGTCCGGGTGGAGACCGGGGCGGGGCGGGTCACCGGGCTGGTGGTCGTCGGCCGCCACCACGCCGCCAACGACGAAACCTCCACTCCGGTCCGGACTTTCATTTACGAAGCGGGCGCGCTGGTAGGTGTCACCAACGGGGTCGGCGCGACCACGACCTACACCTACGACACCGAGCAGCGGATGACGTCGTGGACCGATTCCAACGGCAACTCCCTCACCAACACGTACGATCCGGCGGGTCGCGTCGTCCGCCAGCGCGGCACCAACGGCATCCTCGACGCCGATTTCGACTACTTCACCTATCCGGACGGCAGCGGGACCCGCACCACGGTCACCGATTCCACCGGCGCGGCCACTATCTACGACTTCGACCCGGACCACAAGCTTCGCGATGTGATCGACCCGCTCGGCGGACGGATCCACACCGACTACACCCCCGATCGCAAGCCGCTGCGCGTCATCGCGCCCAACGGGGGGATCACGTACTACACCTACACGCCCGACGGTGATCTGGCCAAAGTGGTTCGGCCCGACGAGAAGTCGATCACCATCGGCTACGCGGCACGCAACCGGCCGACCGTTATCACCGACGCCGACGGTTCCACGCGGAAGCAGGAATGGGACGCGCACGGCAACGTGGCCGCCATCGTCGACGAAGCCGGACGCCGCACCGCATTCGACCATTCACCGAGCGGTGCGGTGACGTCGGTGATCGAATCGACCGGCGCGACAACGGTGTTCGACGTCGACGCAGCGGGCCTTCCGATAGCCGTCACCGACCCGTACGGCGCGGTCACCCGTATCGAACGCGACCACTTCGGGCGCCCGGTCGCCGTCACGGACGCACTCGGCGGTATCACTCGCCACGAATGGTCGCCCGAGGGCAAACCGCTGCGCCGCACCGACCCCGACGGCTGTTCCGAATCGTGGACATGGGACGGCGAAGGCAATCTTCTCACCCACACCGACCGCGCCGGCAACGTCACCTTCCACAAATACGGCGCCTTCGACCTGCTCGCCTACCGCACCGACCCCGACGGCACCAGCACCCTCTACACCTGGGACACCGAACGCCGCCTCACCACCGTCACCAACCCCCTCGGCGACTCCTGGACCTACAGCTACGACCGGGCCGGACGACTCGCCGCCGAAACCGACTACAACGGCGCCACCACCGCCTACGAACACAACCCGGACGGCACCCTGGCGGTCGTCACCACCCCCACCGGTGTCCGCCGCTACCACACCCACGACATCCTCGGCCGCCTCACCCAGATCCGGTGTGACACGGGCGAATACCAGCTCTACAGTCACGACGAGGTGGGGCGCCTCCGCGCGGCGATCTCCGGCGTCGGCCACGACCGCACCCACACCGTCGAATTCGCCTACGACCCCGCGGGCAACCTCGTCTCCCAACGCGTCGACGACCGCCCGCCGATGCTGTTCGACCACGACGAACACGGCCGCCGCACCTCCCGCCGCAGCCCCACCGGGGCTGTGACCGGCTGGGGTTACGACCCCGCCGGCCGCGTCACCTCCATGACCATCGACGGGCATCGGGCGACCTTCTCGCACGACGCGCTGGGCCGCCCGACCGGATGGTCCCTGGGAAATCTGTTTGTGGAGCAAACGCTTTCACCGGTGGGCCAGGTATTGAGCCGCCAGGTCGCGGCGCGGGCACCGCAGGTCCCCGGGTCGGCGGGACCTCCGACTTCGGCCCCCACCGGTGGGCAGCATCCCGGAGCAATCCCCGGCCAACGCCCCGGTGGTGCGCCGATACCGGGTCAACGCGCCAGTGGTGCGCCGACGCCCGGTCAACACGCCGGTGGTGTGCCGATGCCCGGCCGACACCCCAGTGGTGAACCGATGCCTGGTCACCGCCCTGGTGACGCATCCGTCCGCTACCCCGGGGGCACACCTGGCTCGGGCACTCCGCCCATCCCCAATCCGGCTCGCCTGGTCCGCCGCGACGACTACACCTGGCGCCCCGACGGCTACCTCACCACCCAAACCACTCACCGCCAGGGCACCACCCGCCAACACCGCACCTACGCGCTCGACCCCGCCGGCCGAATCACCACCATCACCGATAACGGCCGACCCACCGAGCATTACAGCTACGACGCCCTCTCGAACATCACCAGCACCCTGCCACCATCGACCACCCCCGCACCCCTCCCCCCCACCCACGCCCCCGACGCATCGACACCGCCTCCCGACCACATTCCGAACGGCCGACGCGAGTACCGCAACAACCTACTGATCCGCAACGGACGGACTCGATACTTCTATGACGCGGCCGGGCGATTGATCCGGAAGGAAGTGACGCGGCTATCCCGGAAGCCGGACATCTGGCACTTCGGGTACAACGGGTTCGATCAGCTGACGGATGTGTATACGCCCGACAGGGAGTGGTGGCGGTACACATACGACGCCCTCGGTAGACGTCACTCGAGATCCCGTTTTGCCGCCGATGGAAAAGAACGGATCCAGTATTTCGAGTATATATGGGACGCTAGTAGTTTGATCGAGCAGTTTGCAGAAGGTGACCATATTGCATGGACTCACCGTCCGCGAACATATGAGGTGTTTACACAAAAGACCAATGGCGAAGTACGATTCGTCAACACAGATGCAGCGGGGGCTCCGACAGATCTAGCGGACCCAGGCAATAGTCTATTGGTGGGCGCCGTCTCAAACGACCTGTGGGGCCGGGCCACCTGGCACGGCCGCGAGGCAACAATCCTGCGATTCCCGGGCCAGATATATGATCGAGAATCCGGTCTTCACTATAACTATTATCGATATTACGATCCCGCCATCGGCCGGTTCACCACGACGGATCCGCTTGGGTTGGTGGCCGCGCCGAATCCCAATTCCTACCCCCCGAATCCGACCGCGTGGATCGATCCGCTCGGCCTCATGGCCCAGACCAGCAGCCTCGAGGACAGGGTCAACCTCGGCAGCGGTTATCGCGCGCGCGTCGACACCTTCCCAATCAATGGAACCGTCGATTTCGAAATACATGTTTACCACAAGGGCCAGGAAGTAGGAATGTTCGGCAGCAACGGCTGGTTCCCCAAACACGGCCATAATGCCGACGTATCCGTCCCGGAGTCCGTCGAAAACAGACTGAAAGGCGTTGCCGTAGATATAATGAGGAAACAGGGTCGGCTGAAGCCGAAGGGAGAAGAGGACATCAGTGGCGATAAATGGAAGCGTCAACGGATCGGTTGCAAGCAATGAAATACGTAAAAGTCGAAAAAACTGATGTCGGGTTCCACCTCGACGCTTCATGCTATTTGGAGGTTCTAGATGACCTTCGAGACGATTTACCGCCTGGCGCATGGCAGTTCGCTTCCGATAGCGAACACTACAACTTCCACGAGCTGCGATGCGTGAAAGATCTCAACCTACAATCCATTTCACAACGAGAAAATGCAGACTTGACGCTCCGGTTCGGGCCGAATCCGTACAAGCACGAGGCGGGACTGACATTGACCTATCGTTCGACATTCTCGATTAACTTTCAAGTGTCCGGCGATGGCTACTTCACCAGCGGGATCGGAATCGTCATGTTGGACGAAGTACTTCCATCCGGCGCCGGCTGCTCGCACGAGATCGCACTCACAAATGGGCGTCTATATATCGAATCGGCAGACATAGATGCAGAGTGGGAATAGCTTAAGATTCCGCAAACTCTTGGACTACGCCCCAACCGGCGTGACGACAAGTGATAGCTATTTGCCGCTTCAGAGTGAACACGACCGGCGGCTATAGGAGGAGCGGTTGCATGGTCGATCTCAAAGCTATCCCTTTGGGAAAGCACTCCGTCGACTACTACTTCCGATGGAGTTCGAAGTTGGGTTTGAATCCACCGCGCAACAGTGAGCGTGTCGAAATTGCGGACTACCTCAGTCGATCGGAATCAGTTCGCCGTATCGATGTTCACCTCCCCTGGAGAGCCACGCTGCCGTTGTTTTTGCACTGGAGCGATGGAACGGACCTCGAGCGTTTGGACCTAGAGATCTGCAAAGATGAGCCGTACTACTTTGATTTCGATGGCGCCGTGGTTGCTACCGATACGCCGGTTAAGTGCCCGACTTGCCCACGGAGATACTTGACACTGACTGTCGAGACCTCGGTCAGCCCCGTGCGCGACATGATCGAACGCTACCGCGCACACAAGTACATCGAGAGCTGCCCGAGTTGCAACAGCCCGTGGCGAAAGGACATCGTGTCCATAATCGCCGAAAGCTTGTGAAGGAGAACGCTTCTGGTGTCGGAGCGGATCAAGGTGTGGGCACGGCCATCGGAGGTCGCGTCCGGCAGTGGGGTTGCGGAACAGCTGAATTCGATGGAGTTGTTCGTTGCGGGCGCGGTTTCCGGGGGCGATTTTGCCCGGGCGTGGCTGAGAGGGCGGAGTGCTTCGTTACGGTCACGGGAGCGGGTGCGAGAGCCGTTCGGGCGGGTGCTGGACTGCGTGCTCTATGCCCTCGAGGAGTACGCCATTGATCCTGCTCAGCGCGAGGATGGGGATCTCACAGACGCTGCGCTGTGCGGGATTGTGCAGGATGCGCTGCACGGGTTGCGGGCGCTCTGAACTGCGCTCGTGGTCGCCACCAACGGCCGGATGCTTGTACGCCAGGAGACGAGGGCTCCGCAAGAGACTACGAATGCGGCGCGACCCGAGTCGCTAGGCGGCGGGTGATCGGACCGGCCAGCCGCAAGGGCGGTGGTGAAGCTCGCCCATCCGGTGAGGGTGAAGAGGAGGGTTGGGCCGGTTCGGTTCCTGAAGTCGAGGTCCGCGAACTCTTGCCGGCTGCGAGGTCCGCCTCCCGCTCACCATGCGGGTGACGAACCGGCCTGCCTCCCTGTGCTTCATACACCGCATGTCGGACTGAACCCATGCCACGAGCGCTATACGGCCACATACTCCTCGCTGATTTTCCGTATCAGGCCTTTGGTGTCGTCCTCGCTGAAGGCGAGACCGCGCATGCGATCCAACGCCGTCTGATGGGCGCGAATGACGGCATCGTGCTCGATGAACAGTCCACCGGAGAAGCCTTCGGTGTAGAGCAACGGCTGTTCCGCCGGCCGGCCGGGATGCAGCGGCGGGAACTCGAAAAGCACGAACGACTGGAGTACGAGTCCGGGATGCGTTCCTGCGTCGAATGGGATCGCTCGGATAGACACGTTGGGTAGATCAGCGGCATCCACGAGGTGGCGCAACTGCTCGAGCATCACCTCCCGTCCGCCGAGTCTGTGGCGCAGAGCCGATTCCGAAAGAAGTACTTCCAGGGAGAAGTCCGGATCCGAGAACCTTCGCTTCCTGCCGTCGACCAGATCGACATGCTGTTCGACCTCGGCAGCGGTAAGCGACGGTTCCGAAGTTTCCACGATCCACCGGCGATAGGCTCTGGTCTGCAGCAATCCGGGCAGCAGCGTGAGGTTGAACGTCGCATACTTCGAACACGCCTGTTCCAGGCTGATGAAGTGGTTGAAGTTCGGGTTTACCACGTCGGAAAAGGCGCGCCACCAGAAGCTGGAGTCGACTCCCCGAGTAGCTTTCACCTCTTGCAGGAGCCCCAGCACTTCGTCTTTCGTCTCGGCGTCCGCCGCATAGAAGTCCAGCAGGTCCCGAAACTGCGCCGTGCTGATGCGGACTACCTGCCCCTCCTCCAAGCGGCCGATGCCTTGTTTCGAGACCTCGATCGCCAGCCCGGCGGCCAATTGGCTCTTTCCCGCAGCGGAGCGCAATTCGCGCATTCGTCGCCCCAATGCCCGTCGGGGAAGAGTGGACCCACCTGCCATCGTCAGCCTCCCTATCGCGTGTGGTCCAGTTCGGACCCGTATATGCTGGACCGCCCCATGCTGGACGCCCGACGACTTACGTCCGGCGGTCCGAAAACTGCGGTGCGGCAACGCTTTTCTGGTGTCTACTGAACGCGCCCCGATGACCGGGAAGGCCCGGTCCCATAATCCGCAGAACGTTGGCGACGAAGAGTGCGGTGTTGGGCCGGGACACTACCGAATCGCACGGACGCGAGACGCGTGGTGGCTCCTGGAGCCTCGGTCATCGGGTCGACCACGGAGGAAGGTACGACACGATGCCGACGAATATTGAAGTAGCACAACTGGTTACGAGAACATCCCCACACACGTACGATGCGATCTTAACACCGCACCGGGCTAGGAGATATACCGCAATCGAATAGCCGACGGGTCGGTCCCGCGATGCACGAACACCACACCCAGGCCGGCGAGTGGCTGGCGATCTGGCGGCTCGACCGACGGGCCATTCGAATCCTGCTCGTACGCAATTGTTCCGATTCCGCGCCGATACTTGCCTCCACTGCGGAAGAGGCGCCTGACCTTGCGGATATGCGGGACAAACTGCCGAAACTGGCTCCGCTCTGGGATGCGATCAGGCACGAGTACTGGTCGTCGTTCCCTGCATTCCACGACCGCACACACCGAGGCGAAAGGCCTTAGATGACATCAGAGGACTCCACCGCGCGTCTGCGCGCACTCGGCTCCCGCGCCGAGAAGGCCGGCTATCGACTCGTGCGCGATCCGGCGCTGCCCGAGAGGTGGTCGCTGGTAGACGCGGAGGACGGTGAAATCATCTATCCCGCAGCCACTCCCGATTGGATCCGCAAATGGCTCGACGAGTGACACACCGGAGCAGCTCAGGGACGCGGGTGTACGCCGTCGCGCACCTCCGTGGTGGTGCGGGTGATCATGTCCCGCACCTGTGCGGTCATCCGCCTGGAATCGGTCGGCTTGATGCGCAGGATGCGGTCGCCGAAGATCGCGTACCGACCGTCGTCCACGAAATCCGTGATCTGAAAGTCCTTGCGGCCCTGCGTATGCCGATTGTCGGGGCTGCCCCACGGATAGGCCGCGATGTGGAAGTTCGCGGTGGTCGGGCGTTTCAGGAAGCGCGCCAGTTGTTCCTTCGGGCCGACGACCCACGGATCACGGACGTGAGCTGCGGAAGTTTCCAGGTCTTCGACCGGAATGTTCAGCGGTTTGCCTTGTCCCTCAGCGCATTCGGGCAATTCCGCGATCACCGCGGCGGCGACCCGATCGGATTCGAGATAGGAGAGGTGTACCGCGCCGCCGACCGTATCCTCCGGTCCCGGTTCCTGCACCGCGATCACGCCGTGGCGATCACGCACGGCGGCGTGGACGCGGATCCGGTGTTCACGGCCGCGCCCGCGGAACCCCGCGATCTCGACGCGGACCTCGGGATCGAACAGCACTCGGATTGCGCGGTCCAGGTCCTCGTCCAATTGCGGCAGCAGGACCTGCGCGATGCGCTGCCGCGTCCGGTTCACATCCTCCAGCGTCGGCTCGGCGGTGAACCGGTGTGCCAGTGGGTACGGCAGCACATCGCGCCCCGTCGCGTCCCACAGCACACGGAATTCGGCCGCATCGAACCGCCATTTTCTGTCACTCATCGCCCCGCCCTCCTGCCCACGACCGCCACTACTCCCCGATGACCGGAGGAACGGTCTTCGGAAGATCCGGGATGCCGGTCAACTCGTCACCGTTCTCCTGGTTGATCAAGTAGTCGGCGACGCTCTTGGTGCGTTCTTCTTCCTTGTCGCCCTTACCGCGTCCAGCACCGCCCATCCCGGGCATACCGCTGGCGCCGGCACGAGCCGCCGAGGCCGTCGCGCGTCCCCCGGCCCCCGCTAGAGCGCCGGGCTGGACTCCCCCGGGCACACTGCTGCCGTGTCCGTTCGGGCCGTTGGTTCCACCGAGGCCACCGCCGATGCCGCTGCCGCCCGGCAGGGACGAACCCGAGGAACCGAGCGGACTCGGGTCGAGACCGGAAGGAGTCGTCGCCGACGACGGATCGGTACGGGCCTGATCGCCGGCGTTCTGCGAGCCGTCCGTTTGGCCGTTCCCCGACGGATTCGATTGCGATGTCTGCGAATTCGAACCCTGGCCGTTCTGATTCTGATCACCCGGCTTGGGCTGGTTCGTGTCGTGCGTGCCGCCGGGGCCGGAGGGTCCCGGACCATTGCCGCCCGGGGGCCACGAGGACGGCGGCGGCTGGTCACCCGGCCCGGCCGGATCCTGCGTGTTCGGTTTCGGAATGACCGGGACGCCGGTATCGCTTTCGTGGACGACCGGGGCATAGACCGTGGTCAATACCCGCTTGGCCTCGGTATACGCATTGTTGTACGCCGTGACATCGTCTCGCCAGCCCTTCCCCACCACGAGATTCACCGCGTTGCTGACTCCGGACCGATGGCCCGGCACATGCGGCACCAGCGTTTTCGTCGGCGCCAGGCCCGTAGCCAGCTCCGACAACTTGTTACTGGTCAGTGCTGCGGCTTTGGCGACCTTGGACGCCTGCGAGGTGTAGTCCGTCACCGCCTTCGCTGCGGCATTGCGCGACAGGCCACGCCAGATGCCCTCGTTGGTGGCTTTGCCCATGGCCTGCTGAAACGTCGTCAACGAGGTGGTTTCCTGGGTGCCGATCTTGTTCCAGGCATCCTTCAGGTTGTTGACCGCCTCGAGGTCGATCTTGTCGACCTTCTCCCGCAAGGTCGCGAGGTCGTGTCGTTCGAAGTTGTCGGTGGTCTGCACCGACGGGGTGCGGAAATCACCCTCGAAACCGATTGCGCGAGCGTCGTTTCGGACGCTGTCGCGGGTGGTGTTGAATTTGCCCTGCAACTCGTACGGATTCTGGATATGCGAGGGATCTCGCCCCTGCGTCCAGTTCGTCAGGACCTCACCGACGAACGAGCTGAACCCCTCCGGCAGAAAACTCATGACGACTACCTGCCCGCCGTGTCGGTGGCTGCGATCTGTCCGGCGGCGGCGACGTCCTGGCCGGTGAGGTGCTTGATGGACTGCGCCATCACCTCGCGCATGTTCTTGACGGTTTCCATGTGGTCCTTGATGACCTGGTCGATCGAATTCGGTTCGCCGGTGGCCTGTTTCAGGTAGCCGCCTTCGAGGGCGTGGCCCATGTCGAAGTCGCCGAAACCGGAGACGGTCTGCGTATGTCGCGCCGCGTCGAGGAGTGCCTGAAGATCGGTCAGCCGTGGGCGAAGCGGGTGCACGACGAGTACGGCAGCCTCGACGTGGTCATGAATATCGCCGGCATCGCCACCTGGGGCACGGTCGAGAATCTCGAGCACCGGCACTGGAAGTCGATGGTCGATGTGAATCTGATGGGCCCGATCCACATCATCGAGAACTTCGTGCCGCCGATGGTGGCGGCGGGGCGCGGCGGACATCTGGTCAACGTGTCCTCGGCCGCGGGGCTGCTCGCGCTGCCGTGGCATGCGGCCTACAGCGCCGCGAAGTTCGGGCTGCGCGGAGTGTCGGAGGTGCTGCGATTCGACTTGGAGCGCCACGACATCGGCGTGAGCCTGGTGGTGCCCGGGGCGGTGCGCACGCCGCTGGTGGGCACCGTGCAGATCGTCGGCGTGGATCGCGACGATCCGCGGGTGCGGCGGATGGTGAAACTGTTCGAGGGGCATGCGGTGACGCCGGAGAAGGTCGCCGACCGGATCATCGCCGGCGTCCGGCACAACCGCTTCCTGGTGCACACCTCGCCCGATATCCGCGTCGGCTACTGGTTCGCCCGCAAGTTCGCGTGGCCGTACGAGCTGGTGGCGCGAATTGCCAACCGCGAGTTCAGCAAACTGCTGCCGGCCCCGGCGCGCGACACTCAGTAGTGCGTCACGCAGACCACGAAACGCCTTTCGTTGTAGACGAATCCGCGATCACCGTCGGAGCAGCTGTTGACGTCGGTGGTGCCGTTCTTGATTTCCACCACGCGCACCCGGCCCGGGGCGGCGGTGGCACAGTCGACGGGAGTGGGACTGCCGTCGGCGATATTCATGCAAGCGCCGGTGACCCAGTTGAAGTCGAGGCAGAGGGTGTCGGTGGCACCGCCGGGCAGCGTCTCGGCCACCGAGCGGTCGGCATCGGCCGGGCAGTGCGCGCCCGCGACAGCCTTCGCGGTGACCTTGTAGCGCGAATCCGTACCGGCGCAGGCGGTTTTCTGCACCGGAGCGCCGGCGTCGGGCGTGGCGACCACCGCGGCCACGCAATCGCCGACGGCCACCGTCTCGCCCGGATGCTTCTGATCGGCACCCTTGTTCAGCACCAGCGGCTCGTCCGACGCCGAGGAGGTGACACCGGTGGCGGTCGGCTGGGCGGGCGTCTCGGCGGCCACGGGCGCGACCGTGGTGGTGGGTGATACCGCTGCCGCGGCATGTGTTTCGTCCGAATGATGCCCGGCGGTGAACGACAGCGCGGCGGCGATCAGACATGCCGCCGACAGCGCGGCGGCAATCACGAAGCCCGTCAGGGTGACACCGGCTTGAACACGTCGGCGCGACACGTACTCGTCCTCCAGAGCGGTAACGCTTCGAACCACCCCGAACGATGATCGAAGAACACTTGCGAATTTGCAGACCTCGCAAATGCATACACCATCCGGGCGTTCGCGTCGAGGCGGCGGCGGGGCCCGACGCATCGAAAATAAAAAGGTTTCTTTTTCACTAAATTACTTGATCACGATCGCACAACAATGCCGCCGTTCGGGTTCCGGAATTACCAAGTCTGGCAATTAGCGTTCGACGCGTTATTGTCAGCTTTCGTCCGGACCGTTCGGCCGGAAGTCTCGTGAGAAGGAATCCTGAATGAAGTTCGGCACGTTCGCCGCAACCTCGATCCTGGCGGTGGCCACGGTCGGGATCACCGCGGGAACCGTGAACGCCAGTCCCCCGGCCGCACCACCGGCCGCCGCCAAAGAGATCACCACCTCCGGAACCGACCGCGGAGTCACCTATCACGCTGTGCTCAGCGACTTTTCGCGGGTCCTGACCGCCGTCGTCGAGCACGGGCGATTCGAGGTCGACAAGGACGCGACCGCTGTGGCCCTGAAGTCCGACAACGGCGCCGACCTCGTCACGGTGCCGCTGACGTACCGGATGGCCGGCAGCACGGTCCATGTCGCGCAACACATCAGCGACGACGGGCACAAGGTCGTGCTCGAGCCCAAGGCCACCGCCACCGAGATCGGCGAGATGCAGCCGATCAATTCGATGGCGCGGCTGACCAACGAAATCAATCAGAACGTCGTCGGCCTGGTGGCCGGTGGCGTGCTCGGCGGCCTGATCGGCGCCGTCCTCGGGATGGGCTTCTTCAGCATCATCACCGGGCCGATCGGCATGGTGGTCGGCGCCATCGCGGGCGGATACGCGATGGGCGGCCAGCCGTTCCTGGACGCCGTCAACGCGGTCGTGAGCGGACAGCCCTGATCCGGGCCGGTGTCGCGGGGCGGACCGCGCCGCCCCGCGACACCGGTTTCGGACATCACGGGCGTTCTGCTTGCACCCCCGGCGAATTCGTGGCTCAATCCGAAGGATGGCCGGGGAACCGTATAGATGGGTCGCGACAGCCGAGACCGACATGGTCGAACTGCGCGATCCGGTTTCCGGCCGCGCGGTCGAGATCGTGCGGCCCTCGGACGAGGACCTGCCCGCTCCACTGCTGCGCGAGGTCGAGACGCTGGTCTTCGACTGGGCCAATCTGCTCACCCAGTACGAGGCGTGGTCGGATCTGCACACGCTGTACCGCCGCGAGCCGGACACCGTTCTCTGGGCCCTGAGTTGGCTGCTGGCGCTCTGGGCGGTCGTCGGTGAGACCAGGACCGGCAAACCGGCCGATGCGATCATCCGCGACCTGGATTACCGCGGGGGCTGGCGGGATCTGCGCAACGCGGAGGACGAGCGGGTCTGGACCGGATTGACGCAACGGGTGCGGCTGGGCGGCATCGCCGCGCTCACCGAGGATCCGCGGGCAGTGCGGGCCTATCACGACGCCTGCGTCGAACCGGCCGATATCGGCCCGATTCTACTGCGGCACACACTGATTCATCTGGACGCGCTGAGCCAGGACATGGACCGCGCCGGCATGCGGGCGCGCGGGCTCGCCTCCGCGGTACTCGATCACACCGCTCCCGATCCCGGACCGCGGCGGCGGCTCTGTTTCCGGCCCTCGCGGCCGGGACCGGACGGGTTACGCGACCTCGGCTGAGGCCGGATCTGCGCCGGGATGCAGGCGGCGGAATCGGCTGCCGTGAAAGACCAGCGGTTCGTGCTGTGAGCGCGTAGCCAGGCGGGTGATCTGCACCAGGACGACCTGATGGTCGCCGGCCGACACCTGAGTGTGCACCGTGCCCTCCAGCCAGGCCGCCGCGCCGCCGACGAAGAGGGAACCACCCTCTCCCCGATGCACTTCGACATCGCCGAACCGGTCACCGTTGCGGCTGCTCATTCGCTGCGCCACCTCGTCCTGGTGGGCGCTGAGCAGGCTCAGACCCAATCGCTGGGCGCCGACCAGTGTGGGCCAGGTGGTCGAGCTGTTCTGCACGCAGAAGGACACCAGCGGCGGATCCAGGGATACGGGCACGAAGGTGCTCACCACCAAACCGGCCGGAACGCCGTCGAATTCCGCGCAGATCGCGACCACACCGCTCGGGAAATGCGCGAAGGCACGACGCAAACCCGCACTGTCGGAGGGTATTTCGCTCAGATCAGACATGGTTACCCACTTCTCGACTCACTCGCGGACGTCTGTTCAGATGACGCCGTGCAACGGGGGTGCGGTGCCGTTGAGCACCGCGCGCCCGATGTGCTGGTACTTCCACCGCACCGGATCGTGCAGCGTATGCGTGCGGGCGTTGCGCCAGAACCGGTCCAAACCCAGATCGGCTGCGGCACTGCGGGTTCCGCTCACCTCGAACAGTGCGGCCGACACCTCGTTCGCGGCGCGGTCGGAGGTGATCTTGGCGGTGGCGACCGCGATCGACGCCTCCGCCGCGAGCGCAGTGGCCGTCTCGGTGGCGAGTTTGCCGCTGTTCGTCTGTGCGACCACATGATCCACGGCTCGCCCGGCCACCTCGAAAGTCGCCTCGGCGGCGGCCACGGTGACCGCCAACTCGCCGACGCGCTGGATCACCAGCGGATCCTCACTCGCCCGATCGACCCCGGCCTCGAACCACGGGCGGCTCTCGGTGCGCACGAACTCCGCGGCCGCGTCCAGCGCGCCGCGGGCGATGCCCACGTCGATCGCGACGTGCAGCAACTGCGCGAAGGCTCCGTAACCGGTGGGGGCACGCACCGCCGCCGCCCGCGAAATCAGCTGGTCACCCGTGACCCGCACCGCCTCGAGTGTCACGGTCCCGCTACCCGTCGTGCGCTGGCCGATGCCGTTCCAGTCGTCGACGATCGTCACACCCGCGGTATCGGCGGGCAGGAAGGCGATGTATTCGCCGGGGTCCAGGCCGCTGCGCCCGTCGGGATCGTCCAGACGGGTCAGGACGGCCAGCAGATCCGCGAAAAGCGAACCCGTACAATAGAATTTGGTTCCGTCGATTCTCAACCCGCCGTCGGCGGGACGCAGTGTGGTGCCGATTTCGGCGATGGTCGCGCTGCTGCGCTCGGATTGCGCGTTCGCTATCCGCGCGCCGGCGAGCACCCGTCCGAAATACCGTTCCCGCTGAGCCCGAGTTCCCGCCAGTCGCAACAGATTCAGATAGACGAAATGGCTGTGCGGAATCTGCGCGATATTCGGGTCCGCCGCCGCCAGCAGCCGGAACACCTCCGCCACCTGGGCGGGCGCCAGATCCGCGCCACCGAATTCGGCCGGCACGGTGACGGCCAGCAGCCCACTGGCCGAGAGCTGGTCCAGTTCCCGATGCGGCAACTCGCGGGCACTGTCGCGCCGGGCCGCACCGACCGCGAACTGCGCGGCCATACGTGCCGCCGTCTCGTGAGCCTGGGCGACGGAGGTGATCCGCGCGGCGGCGACGGCAGTCATCGACTCGCCGCCAATTCGGGTTCGCGCTGGGCCTCCAGCTCCCGGACCAGCGGCAGCACCTTGGCGCCGAAGTACTCGATCTCCTCCTGGAAATGCAGGAAGCCCGCGAGGATGAGGTCGACCCCGAGGTCGCGGTAGGCGACGATCCGCTCGGCGATCTGCTCGGGAGTGCCGATCAGCTGGGTGCGGAACCCGTCGTTGTACTGCACCAGATCTTCGTAGGTGGAATCGGCCCACATGCCCTTGCCGTCGCGCGTGGAAGCGCCGGCCTGCTGCACCGCGTCGCGGAAACCCTCCACGGCGGGCCGGTTGGCCTTCTCGATGATCTCGCGCAGGGTGTCGCGGGCCTCGGCCTCGGTGTCACGCGCGATGATGAACCCGTTCAGGCCGAACTTGACCTCACGGTTGTGCTCGCGCGCGACCGCCCGGACATCCTCGATCTGTTCGGTGACGCCGTCGAAATCCTTGCCGTTGGAGAAGTACCAGTCGGCGTAGCGGCCGCCGTTGCGGCGCGCGGCGGTCGAGTTACCGCCTTGGAAGAGTTCGGGATTCGGCCGCTCCGCCGTGTTGAGCGGCTTGGGCTTCAGTGTCAGGTCGCGGATCCGGTAGAAGTCGCCGGCGTAGTTCACCTCGTCCTCGGTCCACAGCTTGCGGATGACCTCGAGGAATTCTGCGCTGCGCCGGTACCGCTCGTCGTGCTCGAGCCACGGCTCCCCGAGCGCGGTGAACTCCCCGCCGAACCAACCGGATACGACATTGATCGCGAAGCGTCCGCCGGACAGATGGTCGGCGGTGACCCCGAATTTCGCCAGTACCGCCGGATGCCACAGCCCCGGGTGCACGGCCGCGATCACCTTCAGCCGCTCGGTGGCGCCCAGCAGCGCGAGGCTGAACGACGTCGACTCGTGCTGGTATTCCGCCCCGTAGGAGGCGGTGTAGCGCACCTGCGAGAGGGCGTAGTCGAAGCCGTTGTTCTCGGCCGTGCGCGCCAGCTTCTTGTTGTATTCGAAATCCCAGCCGGTGCGCTGATCGATCGTGCTGGTCACCAGCCCGCCGCTGACGTTGGGCACCCAGTAGGCGAACCGGGTCTGCTCGGCGATCTTCTCGGTGGTCATCGACACTCCTGTGATGGGGACATCCGCACCCGGTCGCGCCGACGGCCGGGATGTTCGGTGCGCGAACCGTGGTCGGTACAACCGTGGTCAGTGCGCCGAGTGCGGCAACCGTGCACCCGGCGCACTTCCACTTCAACACCGCCGAACCGCCCGGACGAGGGTTTGAATCCTCAGGATCGGATCAGCCGCTGTGCTTCGATCAACGGCCCGCCGTTACGCCGGAGCGACCGCCGAGCCGTACCGCGAGCGTTCGAACCGGGCCGCCGGCTGGAATCGCGCGACCAGCTCGTCGGCGCCCTCACCGGTGATCTGCTCGAGCAGCGCGTCGGCGTCGGCGAGCGAGTTGATCTGCAGCAGGGGTTGTGGCTTGTGCAGCGTGCTCACCAGCACCGAGGCGACGCGCTGGTCGACGGCCGCGGCGGCGAAGAACCGGTTGCCGATCTCGGCCAGCTCCGGATCGCCGAGGAACAGGCGGGTCACCTTGGCGGCGGCATCGGAGCGGGCCAGCAGGAACGCGGTGTACTGCTCCTCGATCCATTCGGCGTCGAAGGGGCCCTCGTGCGCGGAGGCGGCCGCGACGAGCCGCTGCGCCTGAATGAGTCCGCTCTGCGCGCCCTGGCCGGCGATCGGGTCGTAGGCGACCGCGGTGTCCCCGAGCGCCGCCACGACGTGCCCACCGGCCGTGCGGCCGACACCGTGCCGAACCACCGGCCGCACCGCGCCCTTCAGCCAGGAGTGCGGGTCCTCGGCGATCACCTTGGTGGCCAGCACCTCCGGCAGATCCCAGTCGATGTAGTCGCGGTAGAGCTCGGTCACGATGCGGTGCGCCGACTCGGCGGAATCCGCGGCGGCGAACCGGCTCTCCCATTCACTGCCCGGCCGCGCCCAGCCGAGGAAGGCCCAGCTCGGCCCGGCGTCCTTGTGCAGATACGGACCCCACCACGCCTCGCCCTGCTCGGCGAAGATGGAGAATCCGCTGTGCTGGCCGCCGGACGTGCTGCGGTGCGCGAAAACCTCGGGGTCGTACCCCAATCCGGTCACGGTGACGGTGAGCAGGCTGCGCTGCGGCGCGTCGTAGACGGTCCGTTCGGTGTCGATCGAGAACAGCTCCGCCAAACCCGCCTTACCGGTCGCGACCAGTACCAGATCGTTCGCGGCGGCGATGGCGTCCAGGCTCTCGGGGGTCACCTTCTCGACCACGAAGCGACCACCGGCCTCGACGAACGCTGTCAGTCGCTCGTCGACCTCGAGCCGGGTGTCGACCGCGATACCGACGAACCCGTCGAAATCGCCGTCGAATCCGATCAATTCGGGCCGCTCCGGCCCGGGACCCGCGATGCGCACGCTGAGTCCGGTGTGCTGCGGGGCCCGATTCACGTAGGTGTCGAGTCCGAGGGCGGTTTCGGCGGCCTGGGCCTCACCGAAGATGAGCGCGGTTCCGGTGGCGGGGATGTCGTCACGCAGACCGCGTTGGTCGCGATCGCTGTGGATCGTGACGTCGAACCCGGCTTGCTGCAGTCCGAGAGCGGCGGTGACACCGGCGATGCCGGCGCCGACGATGGCGGCGGTGCGTTTCGAATTCTGATTCGTCATAGCCGAAATACTGCGCTTGCCAGCGGCTTTCGTTGACAGTTGCAATCACCGGGAATCGATGTACCCGCACCGCCGATCGGTCACGTCGCCGTGATGCCCGCCCGCGGTCGCACCTGTTCGTCCGGCAGCGCCGTCGAACCCGGCCCGCCGAGCCGATAGCGGGCGCCGCGATGGTCGGCCGGCAACCGGTCGCCCGTGCCGAACAGCGCGTTGCGCAGGGTGCCCGGGACAATACTCCCGCGGATAGGCGCCGCGCTCGGTGAGCACCGGAATCACGTGCCGCACAATATCTTCGAATGTGCCCGGGGTAATCGCGTAGGCCAGGTTATAGCCGTCGATATCGGTCTCGTCGACCCATTCCTGGAGCCGGTCCGCCACCGACGTACCCGATCCGACGAATACGGGCCCCATTCCGCCGACGCCGGCCCCGGCCGCGATATCTCGCACGGTCCATTCCCGGCCGTCGTCGTCGAATTCCTGGAACGCGGCCACGGCGGACAGGATCGCATTGCTGTTCACCTCGCCGATCGGGTCGTCGAGGTCGTACCGGGACAGGTCGATACCCATCCAGCCGGACATGAACACCAGGCCGCCCTCGACGCTCGCGTACGAGCGGTATTCGTCGTATTTGCGTTGCGCCGCTTCGTCGGTGGCGTCGGTGATGATGGTGGCGAGCGCGTAGACCCGGGCGGCGTAGCGGTCGCGACCGGCCGCCTCCAGAGCATCGCGGATACGGGTAACCGTCTGTGCCAGCACTCGTTTCGACGGCGCGGCGACGAAGATCGCCTCGGCGTTCTCGGCGGCGAAGGCTACGCCGCGGGGTGAGGCGCCTGCCTGGTAGATCACCGGGGTCCGCTGCGGCGAGGGCTCCGACAGGTGAATACCCGGCACCGTGAAGTGCTTTCCGGCGTGCCCGATGTGATGCACCTTCGCCGGATCGACGTAGATGCCCTGCGCCCGGTCGCGCACGACCGCGTCGTCCTCCCAGGAACCTTCCCAGAGCTTGTACAGCACCTCGAGGTATTCGTCGGCGTGGTTGTAGCGTTCGTCGTGGTCGAGGTGTTCGGACTCACCCATATTGGCGGCGGCCGACGGTAGATATCCGGTGACCACGTTCCAGCCCAACCGGCCGTTGGTCAGATGGTCCAGGGTCGACAGCCGCCTGGCGAACGGGAAGGGATGCTCGAACCCGGTGCCGGTCGTGATGCCGAACCCCAGATGTTCGGTCACCGCCGCCATCGCCGAGACCAGCAGCAGCGGATCGGCGACCGGTACCTGCGCGCCCTGCCGCAACGCGGCGATGTCGTTGCCTCCGTACACGTCGTAGATACCCAGCACGTCGGCGATGAAGATGCCGTCGAAACGGCCGCGTTCCAGCAGTTTCGCCAATTCGGTCCAGTAGCTCAGCTCCTTGTAGCGATGCGACTGGTCCTCGGGGTGGCGCCACAGCCCCGGGGACTGGTGCGCCACACAGTTCATATCGAAGGCGTTGAAACGGATGCGCCGGGTCATCGCCGCACCTGACCCTCGCGGCTGCCCGCGCTCCACGCGTACGGGAGTTCGGATCCGTTGAGCAGGTGGTCGCCGATGGCTCGCGCCTTCTGAACCGCGGGATTGTGCACCGAGATGGTGCGGGCGTTGCGCCAATGCCGGTCCAGCCGCAGATCTTCGGAGGTGATCGAGGCGCCACCGACCTCGAACAGCTGGGTGGTGGCGGTCAGGACGGTGTCGATCACACCGAGTTGCGCCTGGGCCGAGGCCAATTCGACCGCATCCAGCGCGGCCTCGTCCTGTGCTCCGGCGGCCAGCACGCCGTCCAGCAGGTCGGCCACGGCCAGCACACTGGCCCGCGCTCCGAACGCCGCGGCCGACAGCTTCCCGATCACCTGCTGTACCAGCGGGTCGTGGCGGGGTAGATCGGCGACCGAATGGGTGTAGCTGCGGGTGCGGTCGGCGACCCAGGCCCGAACGTCGGATTCCGCCCGCTGGGCGATACCGGCCAGCACCGCCAACTGCACCAACTGCAGATACGAGGTGGCGTAGGTACGGCCGGGCGCGCCGTAACCCGGGCCGAGCACGCGCTCTTCGGCGATCCGCACATCGTTGAATTCCGTTGTGCCGCTGGCGGTCAGCCGTTGCCCGAAGCCGTCCCAGTCGTCGCTCTGGCGCACACCGTCGGCATTCGCGTCGACCAGCACCGACACCCGTTCCCCGTCACGGTCTGCCGCGACCAGAATATGGTCGGCGTACAGCGAACCGGTGCTGTAGTACTTGGTGCCGTTCAGCAGCCAGTCGTTGTCGGTGCCACGAGTCAGCCGAGTGCGGTAGCGGTCTACCGCGCCGACGCCCGGTTCGGTGATGGCGTTACCGACCAGCACACCGGAGCCGGCCGCGCGCAGCCAGTGCTCGCGCGCGGGACCGGGCTCGGCCAGCAGCTGATCCTCGACGAACGAGAAGTGCACCCGAAGTGCCTGCGGCAGATTGGATTCCGCGGCGGCGAGGTCGATCAGCAGCCGGAACAGCTGTCGCACGCTGACGCCGAAGCCGCCGTATTCGGCCGGCACCCGGAGCGCCCCGAATCCGGCTTGCCGTAGCCAGTCGACCTCCTCGTAGGCCAGGCGGCGATCGATCTCGCGCGCCACCGCCCCGGCGGCGATGCGGTCGAATACGGGGCCGAAGATGTCGTCGAGGTCGCGATCGGAGATCTGCTGCGGTGCTGTGGAGGCCATACCCGACGATGACCCGGCAGCGCGATTCGCTCACCCGTTACACGCAGCGGGAACATAACTATCCGTCACATGCTCAGGAGGGGCGCATCCGCAGTTCGTCGTGGAGGATCCGCGCGGCGGTGGCCATCGCGGCCTCCGCGCCGGGCTGCACCACGGCGGGTACCCGCGATCGGGTCAGCACGGCTACGGCCAGGGTTTGCCCGTCGGCGTGTTCGGCTACGCCCGCCTCGTGCCGCAGATTCAGCAGCGTGCCGGTCTTCGACGACCAGCGGGTGGCGTCGGAGCTGAAATCGGGGGCGAGGCGTTGACGTAACAGGTTGCCCGACAGGAACTCTCGCACTCTCGCGGCGGCGTCGCGGTGGGCCCGCACCGGCCGCCACACTTCGGCGAGCAGATCGACGAACGCTCGCGCGGTGCCGGTGTTGGCATGGCTGATGTCGAGTTGCGTGACCGGATGCCCGCGGCCGGCCGTGGCGGCCTCGATGGCCAGGGCATGAGCGAGGTGACCGTCGGCCGGGGCGAACTGCTCGGCCGGGGTCCGCACCAGATCGTCGGCCAGATGCCGCACCGCGATGCCCTCGTGGCCCAGGCGGCGCAGTTCGGCGGTCACCGCGGCGGGCGGAGTCAGCTCGAACAGGGCGTCGGTGGCCCCGCCGTCGCTGATCGCGATGCTCAGATACATCAGATCCTCGACCGCGACCGTGGCCGGATGGCGAAATCTGCTCAACCCGGTCGGGCCGGCCACCGTGCTGCGGCCGGGCAGCACCCGGATCGGAGCCGCCGGATCGATCTCGCCGCGCATCACCCGTTCCATCGTCGCCAGTACGAGCGGCACCTTCACCAGCGAAGCGATCGGCAATTCCAGTTCGGCGTCGAGTCCCAGCTCGTCGCCGGTGTCGAGATCGCGCACCAGGATCGAGCCGTCCAGTCCGGCGTCGTGCAGTTCCGTGCGCGCGCGGCGCAGTGCGGTCGAAACGCCCATGTTCAGCTCCGCTCGTCGCGGGCGACGTCGTTGTCCGGCACGCCGAGACAGCGGCCGATCGGTTCGGCGCCCAGGGCGCGCACGCGTTCCGCGTCCTCGCGCGATCCGGCCGCGATGTCGTAGCCCCGGGCGAGCTCCACCTCCCCGATCGGCCGCCAGTGCAGGCCCAGTTCGGCGGCCTGGGCGGGCGAGCACAACAGCAGATCGGTGCCGTCGAGCACCTCGGCGACCGCGGTGACCAGCGACGGCGCGACCTCCACCTGGGCCGGGCGCAAGCCGAGCGAATCGCGCAGCCGGGTGATCCGATCGCGGATGTGCGGCACATCGTCCTCCGGCTGTATCCATACGCCGCGCCGACGTTGCTGTCCCGAAAGGCGCAGTACGCGAAGGGTTTCCAGAAAGATCGGCGCGCTGTGCGGGCCGGTGGTGTCGGCCAGGCCCAACGGTACGCGCCAGACGCCGCGATCGGCGGGGACAGCCAGTATCGCGGCACGCACCTCGTGCGTGCGGGTGAGTTCCGCGCGCCGCGCCGGATCGGCCGGCTCCGGTTCGAGCCGAAGTTGCGCGGCGCGGCATTCGGCGATCAGCGCGGCCAGCGGCACCGGCCCGCAGGTGGCGGGCAGCGCCAACCGGAACGGGCGTTGCCGGGCCCGCTCGGCATGTTCGGCCAGAGCCTCGGCGGCCTCGACCAACCGCCGCGCCGACGGCAACATATCGCGGCCGAACGAGGTCAAGGTGGCCGTGCGCGAGGTTCGTTCGAGCAATCGCGCGCCGAAGTGCCGTTCCAGCGCCGCGATCCGGCGACTCGCGACCGACTGCGGGATCTGCGCGGCGGCCGCACCCGCGGTGAAGCTACCGAGCCCGCTCACCGCGACGAACGCCTTGCAGGCGGCGACCATGTCCACGATCGCGCAGTCTATGCCGAAACAGCATGGATACCGCCACAGGTGTCTTGGACAGCATGCGCGAGGGCTGCCACTCTTGCTGCGAGCGCTCACAGCCATCCATCCACAAGGAACGCATATGATGCCCCCTCGCTTCACCCGCTCGGCCGTGCTGGTCGCGGCCGCTGCCACGCTCATCCCACTGAGCGCCTGCGGTGCCGATCGAAGCGCCGCGCCCGTATCGAGCGCGCCCGTATCGACCGCGGCGCCCACATCGACGGTTCCGCTCGCCGCCGAATCACTGGCCGAATTCCACGATCTGGAGGCTCGCCTGCACGGCCGGCTCGGCGTCTACGCGCTCGACACCGGCACCGGACGGGTCGTGGAATACCGCTCGGACGAGCGGTTTCCGTATTGCTCGACGTTCAAGGCGCTGGCCGCGGGAGCGCTGCTGAGCACCCTCCCACCCGCCGAACTCGACCGTCGCATCACCTACACCCGGGCCGATCTGTTGCCCAATTCCCCGGTCACCGAACAACATGTCGACCAGGGTCTGACTCTGCGCGAGATCATGGACGCCGCGGTGCGGTTCAGCGACAACACCGCCGGCAATCTGATGTTCGCCGAACTCGGCGGCCCGCAGGGGTTGCAGCAGCGGCTGCGCGCCATCGGCGATACCACCACGCGGATGGACCGCACCGAAACCACGCTGAACGAGGCCCTGCCCGGCGACGAGCGCGACACCAGTACGCCGCGCGCGCTGGCCGCCGATCTGCGGCACTACGCGCTCGACCCGGCGGTCGCCGCCGATGATCGCGATGTGCTCACCGGACTGCTGCGGGCCAACACCACCGGCGGTGCGCTGATCCGGGCCGGGGTGCCGGCGGGCTGGCAGGTCGGCGACAAGACCGGCGCGGGCAACTACGGAACGCGCAACGATATCGCCGTGGCGTGGCCGCCGGGACGTGCGCCGATCGTGCTGACGATCCTGTCCACCCGCGACCGGCCGGACGCCGAATACGACAATGCGGCGATCGCCCGTGCCGCCACGATCGCGATCGCCACCTTGGACGGCACCCCTGTTCCACGCTGATTGCGCCGAATCACCCTGTACTACAAGGCGTTTAGCAAGAACCGGGTACCCCGGGTCGGTGCCGATCGACCCGGGGTACCCGGCGGGATACCGCTCTCCCCTACCTGGCCGGAGCCGGAGCAGGGTTGAACGGCGCATTGACGGTGGTGAAGTACTGGGCGACCGCCAGAATCGCCACCGGTGCGGTGACCAGCAACTGGCCCGCCAGCGTGCCCAGCGCACCGACCGCGATGACGCCGCCGAAGCAGCCGATCACGGCCGCGGGCAGGAAGGCGCCGAACAGTCCGACGATGGCGGCCGCGGCGACGGTCGCACCCGCGATACCGCCGAGCAAGCAGCCCACGGCTCCGCCGGTGATGCCACCGACCAGCGTGCCGATCGTGGCCCCCGCGGTGATGGTGCTGGTCAGGCGGGTCCACGCCGCTACTTCCCGGTCATAGGGCGTCTTCCACGGCGCCTGGTCCTCGAACGGGAGCGCGACCGGCTTGTAGACCGCGTGCTGCAGATCGAACTGCGGCGTCAGGGTGGCGGTGCGACCTGCGATATCGGCCGCGATCGGGAATTCGAAATCGTCGACCCGGAACTTCAATTCGGTTCCGGCCAGAGTAGTCCCACTGGCGGCCTTGATCTTGAAGACACCATTTTCCACGCCCAGCGAGCCGGCATCGGTGGATATGATCGTCGACTTCTCGTTCGTCGATGCCTGATAATTGACGACACCCTCGTCGGGTGTGTCGGGAGCGGCATTCACGGTGCCGGCCGTCACGCCGACGGCGGCGGCCACCGTGGCCGCTACCACGGCAAAGTTCCTCATCTTCACTGCTTTTCCTCATCACTCATTGCATTCGGCCGGATCGGCTTTATCCAGTTTGTGGTGAATGCGAAAAAGCGACGAGGTTAATCACCAGGTCGATTCGAATAGCCCCCCAGGGAAAAATAAATCGAATCTCACAAATTAAAAAAGAACCCCCGCACTCGAAAGTGCGGGGGTTCTTCAATTCGGCCGCTGAAATAATTACCGGCTCAGGGGTGGGGCCGGTAACCGCTTCATTTGGCCGGAGCCTTGAACGGCTCGTTGATGGTGGAGAAGTACTGGATCACGGCGGCGATGGCGACCGGGGCGGTCACGAAGATCTGGCCGGCGAGCACGCCCAGGAAGCCGACGGCGGCGGCACCGGCGACACAGCCGCCGAGCGGGCCGAGGCCGAACAGGGTGGCCAGCGCGCCGGTGGCGACGACACCGAGGGCAGCGCCCGCGATGCAGCCGATGACCGCACCGCCGATACCACCGGCCGCGGTGCCGATGGCAGCGCCGGTAGCGATGGTGTCCTTGAGACGAGTGAAGGCGGCGACCTCGCGCTCATACGGGGTCTTCCACGGCGCGCTGTCCTCGAACGGGAGCGCGACCGGCTTGTAGACCGCATGCTGCAGATCGAACTGCGGAGTCAGCGTCGCGGTACGACCGGAGATATCGGCGGCGATCGGGAACTCGAAATCGTCGACCCGGAACGTCAATTGCGTTCCGGCCACGGTGGTCCCATCGGCGGCCTTGATCTTGAATACGCCGTCCTCGACATCCATCGACCCGGCGTCGGTCGAAATGACTGCCGCGTTCTCGGTGGACCTCGCCTGGTAGTTCACCACACCGTCGTCGGCGGCCGGAGCGGCCTGAACCGTCCCCGCCAGCGCACCCAACGTCGTCGCGACCAGCGCCGTGAGCACGGCGAATTTCCTCATCTTCACTGCTTGATTCCTCGACTTTCCGACTGCCGGCACGCGGCAGCACAGGTTGCCGTGTCCGGCACAGACACACGGCATCGGTGGAGTTTGCGGGCGTTCGATGCGGATGGGCCAGATTAAGAACCAGCCCGATTACAACCGGTGACTCACTTCCGGTCGTCGGCCATCATGTCCGAAATGAGCCTTTCGTTCCACTGGTTTCTTCCCACCTATGGCGATTCCCGCAATCTGGTCGCGGGCGGTCACGGCACCTCGATGTCGGGCGACCGTCCGGCGTCGCTGCGCTATCTGAATCAGATCGCGGGTGCTGCGGAGGAGAACGGCTTCGAGGCGGTGCTGACGCCGACGGGGGCATGGTGTGAGGACGCCTGGCTGACGACGGCCATGCTGGTGGAAACCACCGAAACCCTCAAATTCCTGGTCGCGTTCCGCCCCGGGGTGGTGAGTCCCACGCTCGCCGCGCAAATGGCCGGAACATTCCAGCGGCATTCGCGGGGACGTCTGCTCCTCAACGTCGTGACCGGCGGCGAACCGCACGAACAGCAGGCCTACGGCGACTTCCTGGACAAGGAACAGCGGTACGAGCGCACCGGCGAATTCCTGCACATCGTGCGGGAGTTGTGGGCGTCCGAGGCTCCGGTGACGTTCGAGGGCAAGCACCTGCAGGTGCGCAACGCGCAACTGAACAATCGGCCCGATCCGATTCCGCCGGTGTTCTTCGGTGGCTCCTCGGCCGCCGCCGGACCGGTGGCCGCCCGCTATGCCGACACCTATCTCACCTGGGGCGAACCGCTGTTCGCGGTGAGCAAGAAACTGGAGTGGATCCGTCGCCTCGCGGTCGATCAGGGGCGGATTCTCGACTACGGCCTGCGCATCCACGTCATCTCCCGCGACACCTCCGAACAGGCCTGGGCCGAGGCGGACCGGTTGCTGTCGGCGGTCGATCCGGCGGATATTCAACGGGTGCAGGCGAATCTGGCGCAGAGCGAATCCGAGGGCCAGCGGCGCATGCTGGAACTGCACGGCGGCAACACCGATCGGCTCGAGATCGCGCCCAACCTGTGGGCGGGTGTCGGACTGGTGCGCGGCGGCGCGGGAACGGCGCTGGTCGGCTCGCACGAAGAGGTGGCCGAGCGGCTCATCGAATACTCCCGCCTCGGCATCACGCAGTTCATTCTCTCCGGTTATCCGCATGTGGAGGAGGCGTACTGGTTCGGTGAGGGAGTCCTGCCGATCCTGCAGCGTCGCGGACTGTGGCAGCCCCCCGCCCACCGCGAAAACCGCGTCACCACAACGCCGTTCGCCACCGCGGCGGCGAGCAGCAGCTGACCGGCCGCGCAGTCCGGCGTACGCACTGCCGCGGTGCAAGACAGCACCGATTCGGCACCACCCACCCCATAGTCGCTAACTCATAGCTACACTCGGCGTCGAGCGATCAGGACCCCGTACATGAGCTAACCGATGTCTCGGAGAGGGTGTCGATCATGGCCGTTTATGACGTAAGCAATCGTGCGGCAATAGTCAGTGGCGGCGGTTCCGGGATCGGACGTGCGGTCGCGCACGAACTCGCGCGCAGCGGCGCCGCGGTCCTGGTGTTCGATCTCGACGAGGACAACGCGCATACGGTGGTCGAGGAAATTCGCGGGGCGGGCGGACAGGCGGCCGCCTTCGCCGGCGACGCCTCCGATCCGGAGACCGTCCAGCGCAGCGTCGCGGCGGCCGCCGAACTCGGACCGCTGCGGATCGCGGTCAACAATGCCGGTATCAGCGGGGAGAGCGCGCTGATCGGCGACTATTCGCTGGAGGGCTGGCGCAAGGTCTTGTCGGTGAACCTCGACGGCGTGTTCTACGCACTGCACGAACAGCTTCCGGCGGTCGCGGCCGCCGGCGGCGGCGCCATCGTGAATATGGCGTCGATCCTCGGCAGCGTGGGATTCGCGAATTCCTCGGCGTACGTCACGGCCAAACACGGCCTGCTCGGCCTCACCCAGAACGCGGCCCTGGAATACGCGGCCCAGGGCGTGCGGGTCACCGCCGTCGGGCCCGGCTTCATCCACACTCCGCTGCTCGGCGCCAACCTCGACGAGGAAACACAGGCCTTCCTGGCCCAGAAACACGCTCTGGGCAGGCTCGGTACACCCGAGGAGGTCGCGGGGCTGGTCGCATTCCTGGCCAGCGATGCGGCCACGTTCATCACCGGGAGCTATCACCTGGTCGACGGCGGCTACACCGCGCAGTAGCCGGATCGCCGCAGGCCCGGGCTATTTCGCCTTGGCTTCCTTCGCGGCGGCCTTCATCTGCTTCTTGAAGGCCCGCACCTCGAGCAGTGACTCGTTGTCGACGATATCAGCGGCGGAGCGGCGCGAATTCGGCTCCGAGTAGGCGCCGGCCGCCTTCTCCCACCCGGCCGGGCGCACACCGAGTTGTTTGCCGAGCAACGCCAGGAAAATTCGTGCCTTCTGGTCCCCGTAGCCGGGCAGCTCCTTCAGCCGGCGCAGCACTTCCTTGCCGTCGGGATCGTCGCGGGTCCAGATCTCGGAGGTGGTGCCGTCGTAATGTTCGACGACGTATCGGGCCAGTTCCTGGGTGCGCCGGGCCATCGACCGGCCGTAGCGGTGAATGGCGGGCGGGGTCGCGCCCAATTCCTCGAATTCCTCCGGATCGGCCTCGGCGATCCGGTGGATATCGAAACCGTTCATGCGGTCGGCGATCTTCTTCGGACCGCGGAAAGCGTGTTCGAGGGGAAACTGCTGATCCAGCAGCATCCCGGTCAAGAGGGCGAAGTCGTCCTCCGACAACAGCTTGTCCGCCTCCGGTTCCTGCGCGAGGCACACTTTGCGGCTCACCATGTATCGATCATGGCAGACGGCCGGATATCCGCCTACCGACGGACGTGACCGGACTCACATGCCTACCCACCCGTAGCTTTTCTGCGCGCGTAGGGTGAAACTTCATGCCCGACACTTTGGCAACACCCACGGTGGAAGATATGGCGCCCACACACAGCTCCTCGGCAGACAATTCCTCGCCCTCGGGGCTGAGGCCGGACCGTTTCGATCGCGCGGGCCGCGACCAACTCATCGACGTCAACGATCTGCAGGCTGCACTTCCCGGAATTCGCGGACTACGCCGCTGGGCGCACGACGCCCTGGCCGTCGCTCCGGGCGAAAGTGCGGTCGACATCGGATCCGGCACCGGCTCGGAGGTGCTGGTCTTCGCCGACGCGGTCGGCCCGACCGGTGACGCGGTCGGCGTCGAACCCGATCCGAATCTGCTGGCCGGGGCGGAACGCCGTGCCGCCCAGCACAATTCGCCGGCCCGATTCGTACCCGGCGATGCCTACGGACTGCCGTTCGGCGGTGACACCTTCGATGTCGCGCTGTGCGAGCGGGTCTTTCAGCATTTGACCGCCCCGGCGCGCGCCGCGCGCGAGATCGCCCGGGTACTGAAGCCGGGCGGCCGCGTCGTCGTCATGGACAGCGACTGGGGCACCGCCATCGTGCACCCCGGCGACCGGCGGGTCGTGCATGAGGTGATCGAAACCCTGATCACCAACACCACCAACCCGTTCTCGGGACGGCGGCTGCCGGGCCTGCTCGCCGGGGCCGGACTGGTCGTCGACGATATCGGCTCGCATGCGCTGGTCCAGGACGCGAGCGCCGGCGCGGGTGCGCTGGTGGCCCGCATCGCCGAGATGGCGGAGGCGCGCGGGGCGATCACCGAGGCGCAGCGGCGGGAGTTGCTGGCGGAACTGGAAGCCGGCGCGCGCACGGGTGACATCCACCTCTCGGTGACGATGTTCGCGGTACTGGCGCACAAGCCGAAGTAACCGGTTCCGACCGGACAACGCGAAGCGAAGACCGGTTCGCGGTCCCCGAACAGGGGCTCGCGAACCGGTCTTTCGACTCCGTGGCGGGTCGCGCCGACCCTACTTCTCCAGCAGCTTCTCGGTCGCCGCGAGCAGGACGCAGGTCGCCAGACCGTCCATCGCCTTCTCCAGGTCGGCGAGCGACGGGAAACTGGGGGCGATGCGAATGTTCTTGTCCTCCGGGTCTTTTCCGTAGGGGAAGGCCGAACCGGCGGGTGTCAGGGCGATGCCGGCCTCCTTGGCCAGCGCCACCACGCGCGCGGCCGTGCCCTCGACCACATCCAGGCTGATGAAGTAGCCGCCCTTGGGCTCGGTCCAGGAGGCGACCTTCGACGCGCCCAGGCGATCCTCCAGAATGCGCAGCACCAGTTTGAATTTCGGCTCCAGCACCGCACGGTGCGCCTGCATATGCCGGCGCACACCCTCGGCATCACCGAAGAAGCGCAGGTGACGCAGCTGGTTCACCTTGTCCGGGCCGATGCTCTTCTTGGCGGCGTACTTCAGGTACCAGGTCAGGTTCTCGGTGGACGAGCCGAAGAAGCTGACTCCGGAACCGGCGAAGGTGATCTTCGAGGTGGAGGCGAACACGAAGGGCCGGTTGGGGTTTCCGGCGGCAGCGGCCATTCCGAGCACGTCGAACACCGGGGCGGCGGTATCGGTCAACGGGTGCACCGCGTAGGCGTTGTCCCAGAACAGGCGGAAGTCCGGCGCCGCGGTGGGCATCGAAACGAGTTCGCGCACAACCTCTTCGGAGAAGTTCACGCCGGTCGGGTTGGAGTAGTTGGGGACCGCCCACAGACCCTTGATCAGCGGGTCGGCGGCGACCAGCTCCGCGATGGCGTGCACGTCCGGGCCGTCGTGGTTGATGGCGATCGGAATCATCTGCACGCCCAGCGATTCGGTGATCCCGAAGTGGCGATCGTATCCCGGGCTCGGGCACAGGAATTTGATCGGCTCGTCGGCCCAGCGGCGCTGCGAGTCGGCCGTACCGTGCAGCATCGCGAACACGATCACGTCGTGCATCAGCTCCAGGCTGGCGTTGTTGCCGGCGAGCAGGTTCTCGACCGGAATGCCCAGCAGTTCACCGAAGATCGCGCGCAGCTCCGGCAGTCCGTGCAGGCCACCGTAGTTGCGGCAGTCGGTGCCGGTGCCGTCACGGTAGTCGTCGGCGCCCGGCAGGGCGAGCAGGCCGGTGGAGAGGTCGAGTTGCTCCGGCGAGGGCTTACCCCTCGTCAGATCCAGCGTGAGCTTCTCGGTCTGGAGCTTCGCGTAGTTCGCGGTCTGCGTCTCGTGTTCCGATACGAGTTCCGCATGGCTCATCAAACCGATCTGCGTTTGCCGGGGCATCCTGAGCAGCCTTTCAAGCAGCGAGGTAACAGGTTGACGGATCGTGCGCTTCTGGCGCCGACCCAGCCGACCACGTTACTCGCCGGATGCGCCCCGTGGCAGATAAGAATATTTCCCCCGGGAAAGAAAGGGGACCCCGCGCACCCGGCAGAGCCCGTTGACCCTTGCTGCCTTCCGGCCCTGGGGGAGTTCACAGGATGCGCGCCGCGCGGGATCCGTCGGCCAGTGTAGTCACAACTGTCCACTCGAGTGGAATCCGGGCGGAGTCGATACGATCACCTGCGACATTTTTCGAGGGGGCTTCCGCGCCAGGACCGGAGGAAAGACGTGACAGGCAGTAATCCACCGCACGGTGGGCCCGAGTATCCGGGACAAGGCAATCCGCCCAACGAAACCGTGCACTGGTGGTCGACGCCGGCGGCTCCGGAGCAGCCGCTCACCGGTACCGATCCGACCGTCATGGGTGGGCGTCCCGGGCCGGTGACCGGCACGGATCCGACCGTTATGGGGGCGGGTTTCGACGCCTATCACGGTGGCGCCCCGCAGCAGCCCTACGCACAGCAGCCACCACCGTCCGTGCCGAGTTATCCACAGCAGCAGTTCCCGCCGCCTTATGCGCAACAGCCGGCCTATCCACGGCCGCCCAAGAAGAACAACACCCCGTGGATCGTCGGCGGCGTGGTCGGCCTGGTCGTGGTGATCGGCATCGTGATCGGCGTGATCGCGCTCACCGGCGGTGGCGGGGGCGGAAGTAAGGGACCGCTCGGCGACAAGAAGGGTGTCGACGGCAACTATTCGATGGCCAATGTCAGCGACGCCTGCTTGCTGATCGATGCCACAGTGCTGCGCAAGTGGGCGCCCACGCCCAAGGACGCGCCCGAGCACACCGAACGCGCACCCGACTCCAGCTTCGGTGGTGGCAACCTGACCTGCCGCGCCCGGTACGACGGCGCCGGCAAGTACGGCACCGACGGTTCCGATATCGACCTCGAGGCCGACTTCCAGAGCAAGTACAGCGATCCGCAGTTCAACAGCTGGAAGAACTACGACACCAAGACCACCGGCAGCGGCCGTACCTCCGGTGATATCGCGGGCATCGGCAGCCAGGCCTACTACGCCGCCTACCAGCAGAACTACTCGAGCTTCGTGACCCTCGACTACACCTGCGCGGCCCTGGACTCCAACGTCTCGGTGAAGGTGGAACTGCGGATCCAGGCCGAGGGCAGCATCGACAGCGCCGACGTCGGCACCACCTGCAAGGAGCAATTGAAGAAGGCCCTCGCCGGCCTGCACAAATAGCCCGGTTTGCTGTTCCGGGGGGTCCACCCGGTATATTGCTCTGCGGAGGATTCGCCTAGTGGCCTATGGCGCTCGCCTGGAACGCGGGTTGGGTTAACGCCCTCAGGGGTTCAAATCCCCTATCCTCCGCCGCGAAACGCCCGCTACCCCAGTGGTAGCGGGCGTTTCTGTTCGTCCGTCGCACTTCTCGTCAGCGGCCGTCCGGGCGGGGACGCAGGACGACCACGGGGATTTCGCGTTCGGTCCACGCTTGATAGGTGTCGAAGTCGGCATAGGCGTCGACGAGCAACGGCCACAGGCGGGCCCGTTCCTGCGGGTCGGCGGTGACGGCGTGAACCGGACGGCGGTCCCGCCCGATCTGGATGTGAGTGTCGGGCTCGGCGCGGAGATTGAGATACCACTGCGGATGTTTGGGAAGGCCGCCCTGTGAGGCGACGATGACCGTGTTCGGACCGTCGGTGATGTAGAGCAGCGGCGTCGTGTATACCACGCCCGACTTCCGGCCGCGATGTTCGAGCAGCAGGGTCGGCACCGGTTTGCGGAAGCCGGCCCCGATGCGCCACTTACCGCCGATGCGGCCGCCGGTGCGCCGATAGGTCCACACCTGCGCACGGCCCACGATCTTGAAGATCTTGGGCAGCAGCGGGGAATCGAGTTGTTTCGGCCGGGGCGGCGTCGTGGCTGGCATGGTCTTCCTTACCTTTCTTTCGTGGTGATAGAGCCCGCAGCCATCGGGTTCCGAATCACCTGGGAGCGGTGGGTTTGGCTTCATGGTCGTTGCCG